>JAXDKU010000195.1:0-6274 GCA_034667005.1 Chloroflexota bacterium | reverse complement strand
GGGACGAGCAGGGTCTGGCCGGCGGTCACGCGCCACCACCGCGTCGAGACGAAGATCTCCAGCTCCCCCTCGATCACGGTCATCACGTGCTCCGTGTCGAAGTGCCGGTGCGTGCCGATGGCGCCGTCCGGCTCGAAGGCCAGGAGCTGCACGGTGGCGCTGTCCCCAGCCAGCACCGTCCGTGATCCGAACATGTGCGCCCGCCATGGCGCCGCCTCGCGCAGGTCCACGAGCATGGCCTCACGCAGATGCTCCGCCGGGTAGGGCCGCAGGTCGGTGGCCGCAACGTTCTCCGGGTCCAGCTCCAGCTGCGCCCGCCGCATGGCGTCCACGACCGGCGGGAACGGCGCCCGCGCCATCCGGCCGCCCGGTTCCGGCCACGTGTCCACGATCCCGCCCTCCAGGAAGGCCATTCGGTCCTCCCAGTCGGGTGCCGTGATCATCGGGTAGAGGCACAGCCCGCCGACATCCGTGCCGGCTGCGAGCGCGAGGCGTGTCTCCTCGAGGAGCATGTCGACCCACCGGGGCCGCAGGTCGACCGGCGCGCCGGTCTCCGTGAGCAGCACGGGGCCGCCGTAGCGCTCCGCGACCTCCGCCAGGAGCACGTGGAGCGGGATCAACTCGGGCTCGCCCAGCTCGACCGCGCGGCGTGGCGTATCCGGGTAGCCGATCAGCCACTGGTTGGCGAAGTAGTAGTTGAGGCCCACGATCCCGAGGTGCCGCCTGCTGCCGCCGAGCTCCGGCTCCAGCCGCCCGGCGAGCAGATCGAAGGTCTCGAAGACGACGTGCTCGTTGAACTGGCGGACCTCGCCGCCGATCCTGACCCGGTCGTCGGGATCGGTCACGGCGGGGTGCACGTGGTGGCGCACCAGCGGGTCCGCCACCACCATGGTTGCGCTCGGATCGACCTCCCAGATCGCGTTCGCCGCGGCGATCGAGGCCTTCACCAGGATTCGCTTGTACTCCGGCGAGCGCCCCTTCCAGAACGGCGCCATCCACCCGACCTCGGCGGCCTTGACCGCCGTCCAGGAGATCTCGTTGACCGGCGTCACGTAGAGCGGGCCGTCGGTCTCGTCACGTAGTGCCCGGGCGGCGGCACGAGCGAAGGTCGCGATGCGCTCCGCGAGGAGTTCCCCGAATGCGGGATGCGCGGCGTCGAGCCCATCGGGGTAGCCGAAATGCATCAGGTCCCAGATCTGGGTGACGCCCGTCTCCCGTCCGATGCGGGCGAGGCGGCGGACCTCCGCCAGGTCGATGCCGGCGTGCCCGTCGCTGCGCACCCAGAGCAGCGATTCGCGGACGCCCCGGATGCCCAGCTGGCGGCAGAGCCGGTAGTCCTCCTCCGCCTGGCGGTCGTGGCCGGTGGCGGCGACCTGGTCGAGCCGGAGCCCGTCCTCGGTGAGGAGGTCGGAGCACTCGAAGCCGCCCAGGAAGAGCGACGAGAAGAGCCAGCGGCGGTCCTGCCGAGGCGTCAACGGAGCGATGCGCCCCCGCCGGCGCCTGCGTCACGGAGATGGCGGATCGCCACCTCGGCGTAGAGGGCGATGCCGACGGGCATCGCGGCCTCGTCGAAGATCACGCGGTCGGAGTGGTTCTGCGGAGCCGCCAGCGGGTCCAGGTCGAGCGGGCAGCCGCCGAGGAACGCCATGGCTCCGGGGACGCGCTGGAGGACGTAGGAGAAGTCCTCCGAGCCCATGATCGGCGCGGGCAGTGGCTCCACGGCATCCGTGCCGAGCAGGCCGGCGGCCACGGACTCGACCCACTCGGTGAAGGCCGGGTCGTTGACCGTGACGGGGTAGCCCGGCTCGACGTCCACCTCGACCGAGGCCCCATGCGCCGCGGCAATGCCCTCGGCGACCTGCCGCACGAGGACACTGACGGTGGCCCGCGTCGCCTCCGAGACGGCCCGGATCGTGCCCTTCATGAAGGCCGTCTCTGGGATGATGTTGTTGGTCGTGCCCGCGACCACGTTCGCGATCGTGACCACGGCCGGGTCGAACGGGTCGATGCGGCGGGTGACCATGGTCTGGAGCGCCACGATGATCTCGGCGGCAACCACGATCGGGTCGACGGCCAGGTGTGGCGCCGACGCGTGGCCCCCGCGGCCATTCACGCGAATCGTCAGGACGTCGCTCGAGGCCATCTGCGCGCCCCGCCGGATGCGGATGGCGCCGGACGGGTAGCGAGTGCTGATGTGGACCGCGAACGCGGCGGTCACCGGGCCGAAGCCACGTTCGTCGGGCACGTCGAGGAGGCCCTCGTCGAGCATCGACCGGGCACCCGCATAGCCCTCCTCGCCCGGCTGGAACATCAGCAGCACGCGACCCGGAAGGTCCGCCTGCCGCTCCACGAGGAGGCGGGCCGCCGCGAGCAGCATCGCAACGTGGGTGTCATGCCCGCACGCGTGCATCACACCCGCGACATCCGAGGCGAAGTCGAGGCCGGTGACCTCCTGGAGCGGCAGCGCGTCCATGTCCGCGCGCAGCAGGATGGTGGGACCGGACCGGCCGCCCTCGATGAGCGCCGTCACGGAGCTGATGGAGTTACCCAGCCTCGGCTCGAGGCCGATGCGCTCCAGCTCAGCGGCCACAACCCGCTGGGTCTTGGGCAGATGCAGCCCGATCTCCGGCTGGCGATGGATCCGCCGGCGGACCTCCACCGCCTCGGGCAGCAGGTGTTCCGCGTCTGCCAGCGTCGCGTCCTGGACCGTCATGGCCACGAACGATACAGACCAGCGGGCGCGCCGCCACACTTTCCGCCATGCAGCCCATGTTCATCTACCACATGCCCAGCTATAGCTTCCCGGACCCTGCCCCCGAGCGGCTGTTCGATCAACTGGTCCAGAACGCCAGCGCCGCCGAGGAGGTGGGCTTCGACCTCGTCACGGTGATGGACCACTTCTATCAGATCCCGGGAGTCGGCCCGGAAGCCGCGCCGATGCTGGAGGCCTACACGACGCTCGGTGGCGTGGCGGCACGGACGGGCACCGTGAAGCTCGGGGCAATGGTCAGCGGCGTGACCTACCGGAATCCGGCCATGCTCGCCAAGCAGGTCACGACACTGGACATCATCTCGAAGGGTCGCGCCGTGCTGGGCCTTGGCGCGGCCTGGAACGAGGAGGAGCACCGCGGCTACGGATTCGAGTTCCCGGTCGTCCGCGAGCGCCTCGATCGACTCGATGAGGCGCTCCAGGTCTGCCGTCTCATGTTCACCGAGGAGAGGCCCAGCTTCGAGGGCCGCTACTACCGCATCGACCGGGCGCTCAACAGCCCCCGACCGATTCAGGCCGGCGGCCCGAAGATCCTGATCGGCGGAAGCGGGGAGCGACGCACGCTGCGCCTCCTCGCGCGCTTCGGCGACATCGGCAACTGGTTCGGAACGCTCGATGAGCTGAAGCACAAGAAGCAGGTCTTCGAGCAGCACTGCAGGGAGGTCGGCCGGGACCCCTCCGAGGTGATCCTGACGGTGATGGCGCCGGTCGTGCTCGCTCGGAACGAGGAGGAAGGCAGCCAGATGCTGGAAGCACTGACGCCCGAGCGGCGGGCGGGCGTCACTGTGGGAACGCCGCAAACATGTGCGGCCGCCCTGCGGCCGTATCTGGACGCGGGCTTCGCCGGCTTCGTGCTGCGCAATCCCGTCTACATCACGCCCGAGCGAGTGAGCCTGGCGGGCGAGCTGATCCGGCTGCTGAAGGAATGACCGACGGGCGCCGGGGAACGCCGCCGATCGTGCTCCGGCTACGCCCTGGTGAAGAAGAGCTGAAGCTCCATGGTGCCGGTGTCGGCGATCGAGAGCACGGCGAACGAGGTCGGCTTCTGGATGCCGTAATCGGCGAAGACGATCTCCAGCGAGCCCGCGATCTGGATGACCGAGCCGGACCACTTGGCCTTGAGCGGGATCTCCACAGCCCTGGTCACGCCGTGCAGCGTCAGCTGTCCCTTCGCCGTGACGCTGGCCTCCTGGCCCTCGGCCGGGATCGGGCCGCTGATCGGCTCGGTCAGCGTGAACGTCGCGGTCGGGAACTGCGACGTCTGGATGCCCTGCCGCGAGAGTTGCCCGTCGCGCCGGTCGTCGTCGCTGCGTAGCGTCGTGAGGTCTGCCGTGATGGCCACGGCCGTGACCTGGCTGCCGGCGATCGTCATCGTTCCGCTGACATCCGGTGTCCGCCCGACGGCGGTGTTGGCGCCGATGCTGGACAGCTGCTCCTGCACACGGTAGCCGAGGAATGAGCCGCTGAAGTCGCTGAACGAGCCAATCGAGGTGTCGACGTTCCAGGTCCCGTCGAAGCCCGCTGCGGACGCCGATGCGTTGGCCGCTCCGGACGGGATCGGCGCGAGCGAGGCACCCCCGCCGACGGCGGCCGGCCCCGGGCCCTGGAGGAACAGGTACCAGACCCCGTAGGCGCCCGCGGCAACGGCCACCGCGAGACCGATCGCCGCGAGCAGGACGAGGGGATGTCGCCACCTTGGCCTCTGCCGGCGGCTGCTTGTCGGTTGGCTGGGCATGAACGTGGTTCTCCTCGAATGGACCGGCGCAGGCTCGGTAGCCGTCATTGACGACTGGCCCCCGACAGGTCGTAGAGCGTGCCGCCGTTGCCGCCGTAGCTGACGACGGTGCCAACGGATACGACCCACGCGTCGATATCGGTTGAGCTGCTCCCGCCCGGTCCGCGTCCACCGCCACCGAGGAGGAGGAAACGGAGCTGGCCGGAGGCGACCAGGGCCTTCAGCTGGTCGAGGGTGGGAGCAGGGTCGCTGCCCATGAAACCACCCATCGCCATGACTGGCTTGCCGCTCGCCAGCTCGATGCTGCCGGCGCCGTGCGAAGAGGACGTCGCGACGATCCACGTCGCGCCACCCTGGTTCGCGAGCAGGTACGAGACGAGCGCGGGATCGGCGCTGCCTTCGCCGGCCGGGCCACCGCCCGCGAAACCGCCGCCTGGCACACCGCCGCTCGGCGGTCTGACCCCGTCGCCCGGCGCGGAGCCCGGCCGGGTGCCCGGAAGCCCGTCCTGCGAGCCCCTGGCACCGAACCCCGTCTCCTGGGCAGCGGGGCCGGCCGCAGGATCGCCACCCGAGTAGGCCGTGTTCATGGTGTCCATCGCATAGGCCGCCGGGCCGGTGAGAAGCACCACCAGGCCGATCGCAGCGGCCGTCAGATGGATGCGCCGCGCGGCGAGAAGGGGGACGGCGACTGCCGCCGCCGCGAGGAGGCCGATGACCAGGACGGCCAGGGCCAGGCCCGGCATGAAGGCCGGGGTTCGAAGCAGAAGTTGCCAGGCAACGACCGCGGAGACCGCGATGGCCGCCGCAAGCGGCAGGCCGCCGAGGCGCCAGCGAGCACGCAGCCTCCAGAGGTCGACCGTTCCGGCTCCGACCAGGGCTCCGATCGCGGGCGCCATGGCCACGGCGTAGTAGCTGTGGATGATCCCGGACATCAGGCTGAAAACCACGACGTGGACGGCCAGCCAGAGGCCCCACATCAGGTACGCGGCACGGGCCGGGTCGGTCCTCGCGGCGCGCCAGCGCATGGCCAGCCCCGTGACGAGGCCGACCGCGGAGAACGGGAGGAGCCACGCGATCTGGCCGCCGAACTGGGCGTTGAACATGCGCAGGAGGCCGGCCGCGCCCCCGAAGCCGCCGCCGCCGGCACCAGCGCCGCCGCCGCCTCCCGGTCCGCCACCGCCGGCCGGACCGGGGCCGCCGAAGATCCGGCCGAGCCCGTCGTAGCCGAGCAGGAGCTGAAGCGCCGAGTTGTTGGTGCTGCCGCCGATATACGGACGGTTGGCTGCCGGTATCAGCTCGATCGCGAGCACCCACCAGCCGCTGCTGACGACCACGGCAAGCGCGGCTGCCACGAGCCCCGCACCGCGGCGCCGGAGGCTCCCCGGAGCGCAGATCGCGTGCGTGACGATGAACGCGGGCAAGACCAGGTAGGCCTGGAGGTACTTCGTGTTGAACGCGAACCCGACGAGGGCGGCGGCGATCACGACCCAGCGGAGCCGGCCGTTCTCCAGGCCGCGCAGGAACGCTCCGGCCGCCAGGACGAGGAGCAGCGTGAGCAGCGCGTCGGGATTGTTGTAGCGGAAGATCAGGACCGCAGCGGGCGTGATGGCCATCACGACTGCCGCGATGGTTGCGGCCACCGTCCCGAATTGCCTCCGCACGATGGCGAAGAGCACGATCACCGTCGCCACGCCGCAGAGGGCCTCCGGCAGCAGGACGCTCCACGAGCTCAGGCCGAAGATCCGCACGGACAGGCCCATGAGCATGGT
>JAXDKU010000194.1:0-6222 GCA_034667005.1 Chloroflexota bacterium | reverse complement strand
CCGCACGCACCGCTTCGACGCTCCAGTCCTTGACCCCCCCAGTACTGAGGTACTAGCGTCAAACGACCGTTCGGCGACGATGTCTCCGAGGTCCAGGCGCTACCCAGGGAACCCGGCTCCCAGGCCGGCTAGCGCAGACCCCGGAGCCGAGCACATCAGACCGTAGGCGTCAATTCTGGGTTCCGAGTGCCCAGCGAGCTGTGTCTGAGGGTCCTTCGCGTGGCATCTACCCCGACCGTTTCGCCCAGCATCTCCGTCATCGTCCCGGCCATGAACGAGGCAGCCAACCTCCCGCACGTGCTGCCCCTCATTCCCGACTACGTCGACGAGGTGATCCTGGTCGATGGGCATTCCACCGACGACACGGTGGAGGTCGCCCAGCGACTGCTTCCCTCGATCCGCATCGTCCCCCAGCACGGCAAGGGCAAGGGCGCGGCGCTCCGCACCGGCTTCGCGGCCGCGCGCGGCGACATCATCGTGATGCTCGATGCCGACGGCTCCACCGATCCCCGTGAGATCCCCGCGTTCGTCCGGGCGCTCACCGAGGGAGCGGACTTCGCCAAGGGCTCTCGCTTCACCAAGGGCGGCGGCACGGCCGACATGCCGCTCTACCGCAAGGTGGGGAACGGCGGCTTCGTGGCCATGGTGCGCCTCCTCTTCGGTGGCGGCTACACCGACCTCTGCTACGGCTACAACGCGTTCTGGAGCTGGGTCCCGCCGCTGCTCGAGCTCGACGGCGACGGCTTCGAGATCGAGACGATGATGAACGTGCGCGCCCTCCGGGCGAACCTGACGGTGGCCGAGGTCGCGAGCTTCGAGTCGCAGCGGGTCTACGGCCAGGGCCGCCTCCGGACGATCCCGGACGGGATCCGCGTGCTCAAGACCATCTTCCGCGAGCGGTTCCGCCACAGCCCGCGCGGCGTCATGGCAGGCTCACTGCCGACGCGAGCGCAGGCGATCGTCCCGATCCTGTCGCAGGCGCTGCCGATCCCGGTGCCGGTCGACCAGTCGGAGGGCCTCTCGTGGGCCGAGCCGGCCTACCGGCCGGAGCCCGTCTTCTCCGACGCATCCGCGATCGACCTCTCCACGCAGGAGAGCCTCGCCATCGGCTAGCTCCTGGGTCGGCCCTCGGCCGACGTTCGCAAGCTACCGGCGACTCTTGGCCCTGGCCTCCCGGCCGGGGCCGAACCGTGCTCCACAGATGCGCCCCATGACTTCCTTCCTACGGCTTCCACGACCTCGCGACCGGATACTCGGACGGACCAGCGCCGTTGGGCACCGGCGGTGTCCTTCGCCCTGCGCCGGCTCCGCCTGCCCGTGGACATACCAGCGATGAACCTCGAATGAGGGGAGCGACTCCCAGCCGGCCGCGGATCATGGTGATCGGGTCGGGGACGCGCTTCCTGTCCGGCATCAGCGTCTATACCCTGCGCCTCGCGAACGCCCTCGCCGGGTCGGCGATGCGCGTCTCGCTGGTGACGATGCGCCAGCTCCTGCCGACCCGCCTCTACCCCGGCAAGGACCGCGTCGGCTCGGAGCTGACGGACCTGCGCCGAGATCCCCGCGTGTCGGTCTTCGACGGCGTGGACTGGTACTGGCTGCCGAGCATGCTGCGCGCCGCGCTCTTCGTCCGGCGGCAGCGCCCCGAGGTCGTGGTGCTCCAGTGGTGGTCGGGCACGGTGCTGCACTCGTATTTCGCGCTCGGGGTTCTTGCGCGCCTGCTCGGTGCCCGGATCGTGATCGAGTTCCACGAGGTCCTGGACACGGGCGAGCTGCGGCTGCCGCTGGTCAAGCCGTATTCGAAGCTGATCGGATCCGCGGTCGTCCGCCTGGCCGATGCGTTCGTCGTCCACTCGGAGTTCGACCGCGACCTGCTGGCCGCGCACTACCGGCTTGGCGCACGGCCGACGACGATCGTGCGCCACGGCCCGTACGACCACTACGGCTCGAAACCGGTGCCTGCGCCGCGGCCCGTCCTCCGGGAGGCACCCGAGGGCGTCTGCAACCTGCTGTTCTTCGGCGTGATCCGGCCGTTCAAGGGCCTCGAGGACCTGGTCGACGCGTTCGACCTGCTGAGCCCGGAGGAGGTCCAGGGCTTCTGGCTGACCGTGGTCGGCGAGACGTGGGAGGGCTGGACCCTGCCGGCGCAGAAGATCGCTGCGAGCCGATACCGGGACCGCATCACCTTCGTCAACCGGTACGTCCACGACACGGAGCTGGACGGGCACCTGGGCGGCGCGGACGCGGTGGTGCTCCCGTACCACCGGTCGTCGATCAGCGGGCCGCTCCACGTGGCGATCAGCTACGGGCTTCCTGTGGTGATGACCAGCGTCGGCGGCAACGCCGAGGCTGCGGCGAGCTACGAAGGCCTGCGTCTGATCCCGCCGAACGATCCCGCGGCCATTGCCGCGGCCATCCGCGAGCTGCCGGCTCTGATGGGTCGCCGCTTCCGCAACCCCTACTCGTGGGACGCCACGGCCGAGGCCTATCGCCGCGTGGTCGCCGGCCTCCTCGGGACCGAGGACGAGGAGGCGGTCGAGGCGCCCCGCGAGAACGCCGCATGACGGCGACCTCGGGCGGGCCGCTGGCGCCGCCCATACCGGCCGGCACGTTCGGACCCTGGGCGCGCGCCGTGTCCCTGGTCGGAGCGGCCTCGGCCGAGAGCCGCCTCGGGCTGATCCCGCCGATCGCGCTTGCGGGGTCGGTCGGGCTGCTGCTCGTGGCACTCTCCGATTCGCTGAGCCGCCTGCGCGTGCCGCACGCGCCGCTGCTGTTCTGGGCCGGCCTCCTGGTCCTCGTCCTGCCCGCCGCCGGCCGCCTGCTCGGCACGCGCGCGTCCCGGAACGAACGCCTCTGGCTGGTCGTGCTGCTGGGCCTCGGCCTTTACACGGTGAAGGTGCTGCACTCGCCGGCCGGCTTCACGCTCTTCGACGAGTTCCACCATTGGGTGACCCTCCAGGACATCGTCTCGAGCGAGCGGCTGTTCGCCCACAACAACGTCCTGCCCGCCAGCCCCTATTACCCGGGGCTGGAGATCGTCGCCTCCGTCCTGGTGAAGGCCGGGCTCCCGGTCTGGGAATCGGGCGTGCTCGTCGTCGCCGCCTGTCGTGTCCTGCTCATGCTGTCGCTGTTCCTCTTCGTCGAGCGTGCCAGCGGGTCGACGCGCCTCGCCGGCGCGGCCACGCTGATCTACGCGGCGAACCCCAGCTTCCTGTTCTTCGACTCACAGTTCGGCTACGAGTCGCTCGGTCTGCCGCTGGCCGTCTTCGTCATCTACTGCGTGGCACGGCGCGAACGCGGGCCCGGGACCGGGGCCTTCCCGCTGACCGTCGCCATCCTGCTGGGCATCTGCGGGGTCATCGTGACCCACCACGTCAGCTCCATCGCGCTCGCCATCTTCCTGATGGGCTGGGCGATCGTCACCGCGATCGTCCATCGACTCGCGAGCCGGGATCTCGCGCACCCGGGCTGGGATCCGCCGGGCCTGCTCGGGCCCGCCCTGGTCGCCGTCATCGGCACCATCGCCTGGATGCTCTACATCGCCAGCGTCACGGTGGGCTATCTCGCGCCGGCGTTCGGAGGGGCGTTGAACCAGGTGATCGACCTGGTGGCGGGCGAAGAGACGGGCCGGGAGCTCTTCAACTCGAGCTCGGGCCTCGCGGCGCCGGTCTGGGAGCAGCTCGCCGGCTACGCGTCGGTGCTGGTGCTGCTCGTTGCGCTCCCGATCGGCGCCCTCGTGCTGTGGCGCAGCGGCCGTCGCAATCCCGCGATCGTGGCCATCGGGTTCGCGTCGCTGGCGTACCCGGCGTCGCTGATCGCCCGTCTGACCGTGCGCGGCGCGGAGCTCGCGGCGCGCTCGGCGGAGTTCGTGTTCGTGGCGCTCGGCGTGGTCGTCGCGGTTGCCGCGCTCACCGTGATCGCCGATTCCCGGCTGCGCGGGCACGGTCGCGCGCTGGTGCTGGCCGGCGTCGGCACGCTGTTCGTCGGTGGCGCGATCCTCGGCCTCCCGAACTGGGCGCGCTTCCCCGGTCCGTACCTCGTGTCGGCGGACACCCGCTCGGTGGAGCCGATCGGTATCAGCGCCGCGGTCTGGATGCGTGACCACCTGGGCATCAACAACCGCCTGATCACGGACCGGACGAACCGGACGCTGACCGCCACCTACGGCCGGCAGCACCCGATCACCGCGGTGGGCGACCGGGTGGACATCAAGCGGATCTACTTCACCACGGCGCTGGACGTCGACGACCTCAAGGTGCTCCGCGACGTGAACGCGCACTACGTGCAGGCCGACGACCGGCTCTCCACCTCGGTGCCGTACGTCGGCGTATACGTCGAGCGGGGCGAGATGTTCTCGCTCGGGCCGTGGCGTGCGCCGATGCCGGCCGCGGCGCTGGCCAAGTGGGACATCACCGAAGGTGTCGACCGCATCTACGACAACGGGCCGATCCAGATCTACGACGTCAGCCCGCTGGTCCTGGGGCGCCTGCCGTGAGGGACCGCGACCGCCGCGCGCTGCTCGCCGCCGCCGTGCTCGGTCCCGTCTGCGGGATCGTCCTCGGTTCCGCGGCGGCACCGGGGATCCTCACCGTCCCGGCGGGCATCGCCCTGCTGCTGGTGCTGCCCGGCTTCGGCCTCCAGCTCGCCCTCTTCCCGGGCCCTCGCCTCGACCGGACCGAACGGGTGGTGATGTCGCTCGGCCTGAGCCTCTGCCTGGCGATCGTCGGCGGCTTCCTGCTCAACTGGTCGACGTCCGGCCTCACGGCGCCGTCCTGGGGCCTGCTCCTCGGCGGCGTGACAGCGCTCTTCGCGGGCGTCGCATGGCTGCGCCTCAGCGCGAGTGCGGCGGGTCGAGCGGCGACCGCAGCAGCCGCTGGATCGGGCACGAGCGACGAACCGCTGGCGAAGCCCGTCGAGGCCCCTGGACCGCCCGGTCCGTCGTTCGCGGGCCTGGATGCGCAGGGAGCGCGCCGCCCGATCCCGATGTTCCAGCTGGCCATGCTCGGTGCGGCGGTCGTGTTCGTGCTGGCCGCGCTCGGCGTCGCGCGCTTCGGGCTGGCCGAGCAGCCGCGTCCGGGCTACACCGAGCTCTGGCTGATGGAAGAGTCCTCCGCGACGGCCGTGCGCGTCGGCTTCGCGAACCACGAAGGCGCCACGACGACCTACCACCTGACGGTCACCGTCGACGGCCAGCCGCTGCGCCAGCTCACGGTCCCCGCTCTGGCGAACGGCGAGGCCTGGGAGCAGGTTCTCGACGTGCCACAGGCCAGCATCGGCTCATCGACGGGCCCTGCGGGCGTCCCCGAGGTGGCCGCGGCGCTGTTCCGAGAGACGGACCAGGTGCCGTACCGCGAGGCCCGTGTCTCGCTGCTGCCCGCGCCGACGCCGAAGCCGACCGCGACGCCGAAGCCCAGGCCGTCGAAGGCTCCTGTCGCGACCCCGTCGGCCAGCGGCGCGGTGGCCGGCTCCGGCTCGCCCGCACCGTCGGGACGGCCCGGCCGAACGCCTGCGCCCGACCGAACTTCGGCGCCATGAGCCGGATCGTCATCGCGAGCGACTTCTTCCACCCTGCCATCGGCGGCGCCGAACGCCAGGTCCGCCTGCTTGCCGCCGCCCTTGCCGATCGCGGCCACGACGTCCGCGTCGTGACCGTCCGCCAGCCTGGTCAGGACCCGACCGATCGCGTCGACGGGGTGCCCGTGCACCGGCTGGACGCCCTCTCGACGCTCCTGCCGATGGCCGGCTCCTCGCCGGGCCGCCGTTTCCTGCCGCCGCTGCCCGATCCACGGGTGGTGCTCGGCCTGCGCAGCCTGCTGGGCGAGACGCCGGCGGACGTGGTCCATGCGAACGGCTGGATCGCGTACTCGTGCGCGGCCGCGCTGGAGGGCAGTGACGTTCCGCTCGTGCTCTCGGTTCGCGACTACGGCTACAGCTGCGCTGTGCGTTCGCTCCTGTTTCACAGCCGTGAGGTGTGCGACGGGCCTGCGCTGGGCAAGTGCCTGGGCTGTGCCGCGCTGCGGTACGGCGCACCGAAGGCCATGGCCGCGGTCGGAGGGGTGTTCGCCGGCCGAAGCCTGCTGCGTCGCCATGTGCGGGGCATCCACAGCGTCAGCCGGTTCGTCGAATCGATCGTTCGCAGGGACCTGCTGGACGGCGATCGCGGCTGGCGGCCGACGCTGGAGCGGATCCCGGACATCGTCCCTGCGCCGGAGCGGCCGCGCC
>JAXDKU010000193.1:0-17335 GCA_034667005.1 Chloroflexota bacterium | reverse complement strand
CCTTCATCAAGGGACCCCGAAACGATGGTGGGTGGGCAGCAGCGGGCTGGGGCACGACTGCGAGGCCCAAGAATAGCCGGGAACCGCGATGCCGCTGGGCGGCCACGGGTCGCGGTCGGGTCGCGCGTCGGTGGCGAACGCGTTGTGCCGGGCCGCCTCGCCTGGGCCCGGCGGGCGCTGGTCGCCTGGGCAGCCCACGACGTAGCTCACGGAGCTGCCGTTGCCTTCGCCGTACGACTGCGCTCTGACCCAGGCGCCGGCCCGCTTATCCTGCTGCCGATGACCGACGTCGCCACGCGCACGCTCCTGAGCGCCCTTCGCTCGGAGCTTCCGACCCTCCGGCTGCTGACCGAGCCGGCCGAGACCGAGGCGTACCGCTGGGACGAGACCGAGTACATGAGCCCGGGGCGGCCGCTCGGCGTCTGCTTCCCGACGTCGACCGAGGAGGTGGCCGCGGTCGTCCGGCTGGCCGCCGCGCACCGCATCCCGATCGTCCCGCGCGGCGCCGGGACCGGCCTGTCAGGCGGGGCGATCGCCGTCGAGGGCGCGATGACCGTCGTCCTCACCGGGATGAACCGGATCCTGGCGATCGAGCCCGACGACCAGCTCGCCGTCGTCCAGCCCGGCGTCATCAACGCCGACTTCGGACGAGCCGCCGCGGAGCTCGGCCTGTTCTACCCGCCCGACCCTGCGAGCTTCGAGAGCTGCACGATCGGCGGCAACCTGGCGGAGAACTCCGGCGGCCTGCGCTGCGTGAAATACGGCGTGACGCGCGACTTCGTGCTGGGCCTGGAGGTCGTGCTCGCGGATGGGAGCGTGATCCGGACCGGCGGCCGGACCGTCAAGGACGTGATGGGCTACGACCTCACCCACCTGTTCGTCGGGTCGGAGGGGACGCTCGGGATCATCACCGAGGCCACGCTGCGGCTGCTGCCGGCCCCGGCGGCCAAGCTGACGATGCTCGCGTTCTTCGCGAGCGTCACCGATGCGGGCGAGGCGGTGGCCCGGATGACCCGCGGCGGGCTGGTGCCGGTGACGCTCGAGCTGATGGATCGCTTCACGATCCGCGCCGTGGACGCGGCGCTCCACGTCGGCCTGGACCCTGAGGCGGGCGCCATGCTGATGATCGAGTCCGACGCCGGCGGACCGGCCGCCGAGACGGAGCTGGACGCGGCCGCGCAGGCGTGCGAGGCGGCTGGCGCGCTGTCCGTCCTGCGCTCGGCCGATCCCCAGGAGGCCGACTGGCTCCGCGAGGCGCGGCGCAAGGCGCATTGGTCACTGGAGCAGGCCGGTGTGGCACGCATGGAGGACGTGGGTGTGCCGCGCAGCCGGGCGCCAGAGCTGCTCGCCGCGATCGAACGGATCTCGGCCGAGCACCGCATGCGCGTCGGCGTCTTCGGGCACGCGGGCGACGGCAACTACCACCCGACATTCGTGATGGACCGCGACGACCCCAACGCCGCGCAACGGATCGACGCCGTCCGTGCCGACATCTTCCGTGCGGTGCTCCAGTTGGGCGGCACGATCTCAGGCGAGCACGGGACGGGCGTGGCGAAGCGCGCGTACCTCGAGGCGCAGCGCGGGGCGCGGGCGGTCGGCGTGATGCGGTCCGTGAAGAGGGCGCTCGACCCGCTGGGAATCCTGAACCCGGGGAAGGTCTTCGCCGTCGAGGAGAGCGGCCCGCCGGCCTAGGTCTGGACGCGCCCGGCGGGGAGAGGCCGCTCGGCGGGGAGAGGCCGCTCGGCGGGGAGAGGCCGCGCGGGGGGGAGGCCGCTCGGCGGCTATTCGTCGCGCTGGACCGCCATCACCATGAGCACGAACGAGGTCTCCAGCAGGTTCACGCCCGCGATCACGAGCGCGGCGACGATCGGCACCGGTGAGCCGAGGAGCCAGCCGGCGGCGGCCGCGAACGCCCCGACCGCCAGGAACACGAGCCGGACGGCTCGGACCAGGCTGCGCGCGTCGCGGTTCGACCCGACTCGCTCCGCGCTCCGCAGGACCAGGACGACGCCGACGATCGCGGCAGCAAGGCCGAGCAGCACCCGGGCCGCCAGCGGCGGCGAGAGGAGCGCCGACAGCAGGTCGGATCGCCCGGCCGCCATCGGAAGCACGATCGCGATCGCGCCAGCGAGCAGCAGGATCGGAGCGGAGAGCCGCGAGGCGCGGGTCACGGCATCAGCCGCTGGCGCTGCCAGCTCCCGTCCGGAGCGCGCTCGTACCGGAGCCGGTCGTGGAGCCGGTTGAGGCGGCCCTGCCAGAACTCGATGCGCGCCGGGACGATTCGGAAACCGCCCCACCATGGCGGCCTGGGAACGCCGCCCTCGCCAAAGCGCGCCTCCACCTCCGCATAGCGGGCCTGGAGGGCGGCGCGGTCCGCGATCGGGCGGCTCTGCTCGGAGGCCCAGGCGGCCAGCTGCGAGCCGACGACGCGGGTCGCGAAGTACTCGTCCGAATCCTGTTCACTGGTCTTCTCGACCGCGCCGGTGATCCGGACCTGGCGTCGCAGCGGATCCCAGTAGAAGACCGCCGCGGCTCGCGGATCGGCGCGCAGCTCACGCCCCTTCTGGCTCTCATAGTTGGTGAAGAAGCAGAAGCCCCGCTCGTCGTAACCGCGCATCAGGACGATGCGGGAGGACGCGCCGTCCGGGCCGATGCTCGAAACCGCCATGGCGGTGGGCTCCAGGATCTCGGGGACGGCCTCCGCCTCCGCCATCCAGACGCCGAACTGGCGCAGCGGATCGGGGTCCAAGTCCTCGAACCCCCAGTCCGGATACTGAATCACCGGGCGCACGGTGCGGCGCTAGCCCTCGCCTGCCGGGCCCGGCGCGGGACGCGGCTCCGACGCGTGGCGCGGTCCGGCCGCGGCGCGGCTCTCCTCGGCCACCGCGTTGGCGGCACGGGTGCGCGCGGTGCTGTCGGTCCAGATCGTGAAGGCGACCGACGCGATGATCAGCACCGCCCCGATCGCGGCCGTCAGGGTGATGCGCTCGTTCAGGATGATCCAGCCGAGCGTCACCGCGACGACCGGGTTCACGTACGCATACGTCGCGACCCGCGTGATCGGCGCGTGCTGGAGCAGCCACGTGTAGGCGGTGTACGCGAGCAGCGATCCGGCGGTCACCAGGTAGGCGAGGCTCAGCAGCGACTCCATGGAGAACACGGCCGGGTCAACCCGCCAGTCCCCGGTCGGGATCGCTACCAGGAGCAGCAGCACCCCGCCGGAGAGCAGCTGGTACGCGGTCGAGACGAACGGATCGCGTGGAAGGGCGATCCGGCCGGAAAGGTATGAGCCGATCGACCAGGACAGCGACGCGATGGTCAGGAAGACCATCCCCGCCACGTCCACGCTGCCGTCCAGCCCTCCGGGCACCATGAGCACCGCGAGGCCGACGAACCCAATGCAGACCCCGACCAGCGCTGCCGGGGCCACCCGCTCCCGCGAGACCCAGCGGATCAGCAGGACGAACAGGGGGATGGTCCCGACCACCAGGGCGGCCAGCCCGGAGGCAACCGTCTTCTCACCGACGGACACGAGGCCGTTTCCGACCAGAAGCAGCAGCAGGCCGATCAGCGCCGAGTTGGCGAGCTCCCGGCGGCTGACCCGGAGCCGCTGCACGCCCCCGCGCGCCACGAGCGCGACGGCAACGATCGCGCCGGCGATCACGAAGCGGATGCCGCCGGCCAGCAGCGGAGGCATCGTCTCGACCACCACGCGAATGGCGATGTAGGTCGAGCCCCACACGAAAAAGACGATCAGGAGGGCAGTCCAGACCTGCCAGCCGGGAGCAGCCTGGGGCGCGTTTCGGGCGGGTTCGGCCATCTCCTGAACCCTACCGTCTCAGACCGTCAGACGCCGGATGCCAGGCTGAAACCACTGGGTGTACCGAGCGTGGACTCCGTACCGTCATCCGTACAAGCACGGATTACGCAAAGAAGTGCGGCGAGGCATCTTTCCTCAGTCGGAGCCGGCGCGGCTGACTCCGACGCCAAACCGAATTTCCCGCCTCTGAGTCCGACCCAACACGGCGGGGTCTGGCGATGAGTGCGACTAGGAGCCGGACGAGCGCTGGGGCGCAAGTCCGGCTCCTGTCCTTTCTGCATGGTTATGATCGAAAACGTGGATCGCCTCCAGGCCCTCGGGGATCGGCTGGGATTCCACCGGTTCGACCTCGTGCTCGGTGCGACCAGCGCCTTCATGGTGGCCCTCAGCGCGCTGCTGCTGATGGATCCGTCGCTCAACCACGCCATCGTGGACCGCACCCTGGACGTGGCGGTGAGCTCCCTCACGACGCTGGCGGCGGCGGGCCTGGGTGCGCTGGCCATGCTTCGGTATCGCGAAAGCGCGCGCGTCTCCACCCTCCTCCAGGCGAGCGCCTTCATCACGCTCGCGGCGTTCAGCGGAATCACCGTGCTGGCCGTCCTGCTGAAGCTCGACGGCGCGCGCGGCGTTGGCCTGACGCTTGGCTCCCCGGAGCAGCTCCCGCTCTACGTGTCCGGGGTCGTCTGGCTGACGGCGGCGGGCGTCTTCCTCGCCAGCGGCCTTTCGGCGGTGCGCGGCGCGCGCGGGCGGACGGCGCACGCGCGCTGGCTCGTCACGGCGCCGGTTCTCGTCATCGCCGCGCTGACCGTGGTGGTCTACCCGGTCCGCTCGCGGCTCCCGGCGCTCATCGATGAGAACGGCCTGAAGCAGCTCATCTCCGACCCAGGGGGCCCGCTGCCGCTGCCCGGCATCACGTCACTCGCCTACGCGCTGGTCTTCGTCACGGCCGCGCTCTTCTTCCTCGGCGCGGTGGTGTACCGGCGCGCGTACCTCCGTCACGGGCACGTGGTCGACGGCTTCCTGTCGATCGCGCTCGTGATCGCGGGCTTCGCCGAGCTCCAGCAGGGCTTCTACCCCGGCGTCTACACGGGGCTGGTCACGGCCGGCTACTTCCTCAGGCTCCTGGCGTACGGCGTGCTCCTCGTGGGCATCTACGCCGAGCAGCGGGCCGACCTTCGGGCGCTCCGCTCCGCCAACGCGGCGCTCGATCGCATGCGCGTGACGGAGAGCGAGAGCGCCGCGCTCGAGGAGCGGACGCGACTCGCCCGTGAGATCCACGACGGCCTCGCGCAGCAGCTCTGGTTCGCCAAGCTGAAGTTCGACCGGCTGGCCTCGCAGCTGCCCGAGGAGAACGAGGCGCTTTCCGGCGAGGTCGGCCAGGCCCTCGACCTGGCGATCGCGGAAGCGCGCCAGGCGACCATCACGATGCGGACAAGCATCGACCAGGAGCTGCCGTTGTCCGACATGATCGGCCGGGTCGTGGACGACTTCGCGCAGCGCTCCGGCCTGCGCGCCGAGTACCAGTCGGCCCCGGAAGTGCCCGGCGCCGTCCCGCCGCGCCACCAGGTGGAGCTGCTCCGGATCGTGCAGGAGACGCTGACCAACGTTCGCCGGCACGCGGATGCCACCGTCGTGCGCGTCCGAGCGGAGGTGGTCGACGGCGCGCTGCTCCTGAGCATCTCCGATAACGGCCGCGGCTTCGATCCGCAGGTCGGCCGCCAGGACGGGCTCGGACTGCTGGGCATGGAGGAGCGGGCACGCCTCATGGGCGGGACGCTTCACATCACCTCGGCCCCGAGCGAGGGCACGGTCCTCGAGCTGCGGCTGCCCCTGATCGTGCCGAGCTCGATGCCCGTGCGACCGGAGGAAGCGGCGGACCGCGGCGCCGGACCGGCCGTGGAGCCTGCCGCATCGTGAGCCTCCGTGGCGGGGTCGTGACGTCGAGGGCGTTCGTGGCCTTCGTGGCGGCCTCGTGACCTCGATGGCGGCTTCCCGGACGCTGCGGGTGATGCTCGTCGACGACCATTCCCTCGTGCGCTCGGCGGTCCGGCAGGCGATCAGCGGCGAGGATGTCGAGCTGGTGGCGGAGGCGGCCACGGCCGAGGACGCCTTTGCGCTCGCCCTGTCGATCCGGCCGGACATCCTGCTGCTGGACATCAACCTGCCCGGCATGAAGGGCCTCCAGATGCTGGAGGAGATCGCGCCGCGGCTGCCGGAGACCAAGGTCGTGATGCTGACCGTGTCGGACTCGGAGCGAGACGTGGTCGAAGCCATGGCCCGCGGGGCGAGCGGCTACCTCACCAAGGACCTCAGCCCTGAGGCGCTGCTGCGGACGCTGAAGGGGGTGCATCGCGGCGAGCTGGCCATGTCCCGGCGGATGGCCGCGGTCGTCATGCGCAGCTTCGTCGACGCGGCGAGGCGCGGCCGCGGAGTCGCCTTCGAGGGCGCGTTCGAGGGTCTGAGCCCGCGGGAGAACGACGTCCTGCGGATGCTCGCAGAGGGGTTGACCGACCGGGAGATTGCCAGCGCCCTGATCATCTCACCGAGGACCGTGGAGACCCACGTCAGCAACATCCTGCACAAGCTCGCCGTCCGCAACCGCGCCGAGGCCGCGCAGCGCTACCGCGAGGGCAGCTAAGGGGCCGGTTGCCGCTGCGCAGGCACGAGCCCGAAACGCCCCACGTTTCCATCGTCAACCGGGACGCTCATTCGCCCCGTCTCACCGTTCAGCCGAAACGCCCCGCGTTTCAGCGCGCGAAGGAACCGAGACAGCCCGCCCGGATTCCGTCCGTCCTTCGGCGTATGAAACGCCCCGCGTTTCAGCGCGCGAAGGAACCCAGCCGCCCGCCCGGGATTCCGCCGGTCATTCGGCCTGTGAAACGCCCCGCGTTTCAGCGCGCGAAAGAGCCGAGCCGCCCGCCCGGGATTCCGCCGGTCATTCGGCGTATGAAACGCCCCGCGTTTCGGCGCCGCCGGCCGCGGCGCCGCCGGCCGTGAAACGTTGCCTCGTACCGCGTCCTAGACCGCGGCGCTCTCCCGCGCGGGCATGTCCACGGCGGAGAGGAAGTTCCACCACGCGTCGAGGGCGCGCTGTGCGCTCTCGCTGACGGCTTCCTGGTCGACCCCGTCGGTCGCGACCAGCTCGCCGAGCATCGCGCGCTCCTCGTTCGAGTGCTCGACGTCCAGGACGCCGTGCACCTTGAAGAAGGTCAGCGCCGGGCCGTCGGTGATGTCGTAGTGCCTGGCAAGTCCGTCGATCTTCGACGGGGCGACCTCGGGGACCTGGCGCTCGTAGGCGTAGATCGCCGCGACGCCGTCGGCGACGGGAGCCTCCGTGGTGATCTCGCGGTAGAGATCCACGAGCGCCTGCGTGGCCTCGTTGCGGGGAGCGGCCTTGACGTCGTCGCGTGCCACACCGATGCCCTCGGCGAAGCGGAGCCACAGCTCGGCGTGATTGTCGGTGCCGTGCTCCTCGTCCCAGAGGTTCTCCAGGATGCGCTGCCGAACGGACGCGTCCTCGGTCCGCGAGTGGAGCGCCGAGAGGAACTGCGGGAACGACGATTCGAAGGCGAAGTACTGGCGCGCGTAGTCCTGCATGGCCTCGCGCGGAAGCGTTCCGTCCGCCCACTTCGTATAGAAGGGATGCTTGAGGAGGTGCTTGGCCTCGATCTGGCGATCGATCCGGTCGAGTAGTTCCATGGGTCGTGTCTCTCCCTTTGGCCGTGGCGCTGACCACCAGCCCCCCGTGTCGTGCGCGGAGTGTACCGTCGCGGCCGCTCCCGCCGGCTCCCGGCGGCCTCCGGCTGCTCCCCGGCCGTGCCAAGCGCGTTCCTCCGGTCAGCCCTTGACGGCCCCGCCGAGCCCGACGCCCCGCAGGAACATCCGCTGGAACAGCAGGAAGAGGCCGATCGGGATCAGCGTGGAGATCATCAGCGCGGCCAGGAAGACGTCCAGCTCGATGGCCTTCTGGAGCGTCGGCAGGCGCACCGAGAGCGGCTGAACCTCCGGATTCGGCAGCACCAGCAGCGGCCAGAGGAAGTCCTTCCACGTCGCAATCACGGCGAACACCGAGACGACGCCGATGATCGGCCTGGACAGCGGCAGCACGATCGACCAGAACAGCCGGAACGGACCTGCGCCGTCGGTCTGGGCGGCCTCGAAGATCTCCCGCGGCAGGTTGTCGAAGAATCGCTTGATCAGCAGGACGTTGAACGCGCTCGCGCCTGCGGGGAGCCACACCGCCCAGAACGTGTTGATGAGCGAGGTGTGCAGGAGCGGCGGATCGAGGACCGTGAGGTAGAGCGGGACCAGCAGCACCACGGCGGGGACGAAGAGGGTGCCGAGCACGAGCGACGTCAGCAGGGGTCCATACCGCGGACGGAGGACGGAGAGCGCGAAGCCGGCCGTGGTCGCGACGACGATCTGCGTCGCCCAGGAACCGGCCGCGATGGCGACGGTGTTGAAGAAGTAGTGGTCGATGTGGACCTTGTTCCAGGCCGTGGCTAGGTTGTCCAGGTCGATGCCTCCCGGCCACAGGGCGAGTGGAGTGCGGAGGGTGTCCCGGGTCGGGGTGACGGCGGACTTCGCCAGCCAGAGGATGGGCCCGAGCCCGACGATCACCAGGAGGGTCAGCAGGGCCGCGTGTGCCGCGCCGAGGCCCAGCCGGACGCTCGGCCGCTTCCAGTCGGCGTGCGAGACGATCCCGCGGTCCGAGCTCGCCTGCGCGTCCGATGGTGCGCGGGCGCGACGCAGGCCCATCACGTGGCCCACCCCCTCGTCAGGCGGAAGTAGCCCCAGGAGAAGGCGGCCAGGAACACGGCCAGCATCACGCTCAAGGCCGTCGCGGACCCGTAGTCGCCGCCGATGCTGTTCTGGAACGCATACCGATAGATCAGCAGCAGGACGGTCGTGGTCGCGTTCGCCGGCCCGCCCCCCGTGAAGAGGAACGGTTCCAGAAAGAGCTGTGACGTGCCGATGATCTGGAGGATCAGCGTGATCAGGAGGATGCCGCGAAGGTGCGGAAGGGTCACGTACCGGACCTTGCGCCAGAGGCCGGCACCGTCCACGTCGGCCGCGTCATACAGCTCCGCCGGAACCGACTGCAGTGCCGCGAGGTAGATGATCACGGTGCCGCCGGCGGCCGCCCAGGTCGCCTCCAGGACCAACGAGGGCATGGCGGTCCCCGCGGATTGCAGCCACGCGGCCGGCTTCATACCGAACCAGCCAAGAATCGTGTTGAACACGCCCGTCGAGCTGCCGTCGTAGAAGAATTTCCACAGCAGCACGGCGACCACGGGCGGCACGACCACGGGCAGGTACGCCAGCACGCTGTAGAGCCCGCGGAAACGGCGTGCCTCGCTCATCAGGACCGCCAGCACCAACGGGACGGGATACCCGAAGATCAACGCCAGGAGCGCGAACCAGGCCGTGTTCTTGACCGCGACCCAGAACACCGGGTCGGCCAGCACCCTGGCGAAGTTGTCGAGGCCGACGAATACCGGCGGGGCGACGAGGTTCGTCTTCTCCACGCTCATCTCGAGCGCCCGCAGGATGGGCAGCCACGAGAAGACGCCGAAGATCACGAGCATCGGCAGCAGGAACAGCAGCCCGGCGACCCCGGCACCCGGTCGCCACGAGCGCGTCCGCCCGCGCGTCTCGGCCGATTCGGCGATCGAGCCGACCGAGGCGGCGGGCGCGCCGCGGAGGAGGCTGCGGCGCTTGCGGACGTCAGGGAGCTGCATGCAGTCGGGATCCTGCGACCGGATCGAAGGGTGGTTCACCGAGTGGTGGGAGCGTGCGGCACGCCCCCACCCTCGGATCGAAGGTTAGGGCTTGGCGAGGATGGCCTGGACGTCGCTGTCGACCTTGGTCAGCAGCGCGTCGATGTCGGCGTTCTCGTCCGTCAGGACGGCCTGCACGACCGGGTCGAGCGCGGCGTACAGCTCCTGGGTATGCGTCGCGGGCTCCGGCACCAGCGGCTGCTGGAACACGCCGGAGGTGAACGACGACATGTGGTCCAGCGGGACATTGATGTAGCTCTTGATCCACTCGTTGGACTGGTCGAGCGTCGCCTTGTCGAAGATCGGCAGGGCGGGCACGCCAACCGGCTGACCGGCGTCGAAGAGGGTCTTTGCGTCCAGGACCGCCGCCTCCTGGTTCAGCAGCTTGGACATGTAGTAGAAGTCGATCCACTTGACGGCCGCGTCCTTCGCAGCGTCGCTGGACTTGACGTTGACCGCGGCGAGCGTGCCGCCACCCAGGATCCCGGCATTGGGATCGTCGGCGAGGGGCAATGCCGCCAGGCCGTAGTCGTCCGGGCTGATGTTGTTGGTCCGCTTCAGGGACGTGTAGACGTCCGATCCGCTCATGTACATGCCGATCTTGCCCGCGGCGAAGTCCTGGTTGATGCTGCCCCAGTCGAGCAGGAAGTTGCTGCCCATGGAGTTGTCCGTCCAGCGCATGTCGTGGAGCGTCTGGAGCGCGGTCTTCGTGGCGGCGTTGTCCAGCGTCGCCTGCGCCGTGGTGCCGATGCCCTCTTCCATGCGCCCGCCGAGCAGGTATGTGAAGGTCGTGAGCATCCAGCCGCCGGTGTTGCTCTGGGACATCTCTGAGTAGCCCGACATGCCGGTCTGCTCGGCGATCGCCTTGGCGGCGGCGCGGATCTCAGCCCAGCTCGTCGGTGGCTTGTCCGGATCGAGGCCGGCCTCGGCGAAGAGGCTGCGGTTGTAATGGAGGCCGGTGCCGTACGCGGCCGTGGGAATGGCGAAGACGTTGCCGCTGGCGTCCTGGCCCGCGTCGAGCACGTTCGGATTGAACTTCGCCGCATACGGGAGCGCTGCGACCAGCGTGCTGATGTCGGCGAGCTGGTGCTGCTCGATGAGGGACTTGCCGTCCGTGAAGGGGATCGTGAACACGTCGGGAAGCGTTCCGCCGGCGAGCATGGCCGCGAAGGTCGGACCGGTCCACTCGTATTCCTGGGCGTTGACCTTGATGTTCGGGTACTTCGCCTCGAACTGGGCCACCTGGGCGTTGAACGCGTCGAACGCGGTCTGCTCGCTGCCCGGAATGAGGCTGACGACGGTGATCTCCGTCTGGGCGGCCGGCGTGTCCGTGGCGGGCGCGGGAGTCGCCGTCGGTGCCTGCGTGACCGCGGCCGTCGCCGTCGCCGCTGGCGCGGTTGCGGTGGCCGGCGCGGCCGTCGCCGTGGCCGGGACGACCGTGGGGGCGGCCGTTGCCGTGCAGGCTCCGAGGATGGAGACGACGGCGAGGGCGGCGATCGCCAATCTGGTCGGTCGGTTCGGTGCTGTCATGCCTGCTCACTCACTTTCGTGTCGGGGCCGATGGGATCCGGTTGAGCTGCTGTCCATGGGGCAGGTCCTTCCATCATCACCTCATCCTCATGGGCCTCCTCGTGTCGGCCGGCTCGCGTGCGTGCCGGCGTGGCCATGAGGTCGGAACCATGCCGTCGCGTCGACGGGAAGCCACCCGTCGACGACGTCCGCGCTGGCAAGGAGGAGCTCCGCGCCCGCGGGGAGCTGGACCGGGCTCACAGACAGGTTGGCCATCGCGACGAAGCTGTCGGAGCGGGCAAACGAGATGACGCCCGTTGGCGCGTCGAGCCAGCGAAGCAGGCCGTCCCCGAGGCCGGGCTCGGATCGACGCACGCTCAGCGCGGCACGGTAGAGGCTGAGCATCGAACCCGGGTCTGCGGCCTGGCGCTCCACGCTCAGCGCGGCCCAGCCCTGGGGCTGGGGAAGCCACGGTTCGGCCGCTGCCATTGGCGCGAAGCCGAAGGGCGGCGCGCCGCCCGACCACGGAAGTGGCACACGGCAGCCATCACGTCCCGGGTCGGCGCCGCCGGAGCGGAAGTACATGGGGTCCTGGATCCGCTCGGCAGGAATGCCCGCGACCTCCTCGAGGCCCAACTCGTCGCCCTGGTAGATGTACAGCGAGCCCGGCAAAGCCGCGGTCAGCAGCGCCGCGGACCGAGCGCGGCGCCGGCCGAGCGCCAGGTCCGTGGGCGTGCCGTGGCGCTTGGCCGCGAACGAGAACGAGGTGTCCTCGCGGCCGTAGCGGGTCACCGGGCGCGTCACGTCGTGGTTCGAGAGCACCCATGTGGCCGGTGCACCAACGGGCGCGTGCGCGGCGATCGTGCGCTCGATGGATGCGCGCATGGCGTCGGCATCCCAGGGTGCCGCGAGGAAGTCGAAGTTGAAGGCCGTGTGCAGCTCATCGGGACGCAGGTACCTCGCGAAGCGACCGACATCCGGGAGCCAGATCTCCCCGACCAGGACGCGATCGCCCGGATAGGAGTCGGCGATGTCCCGCCAGCTGCGGTAGATGTCGTGCAGGTCGTCGCGATCCACGGTGGGGTGCTCGCCCGGGGCAGGATCATCGGGGACCTCCGGGAACGCCGCATCCTTGACGAGCAGCGCCGCCGAATCGATCCGAATGCCCGCCACGCCCCGGTCGAACCAGAAGGCGAGGATCCGCTCGTGCTCCCGGCGCACGTCCGGGTTGTCCCAGTTCAGGTCGGGCTGCTCGGCGCTGAAGAGGTGCAGGTACCACTCGCCCGGCCCGCCCCCGGCGGCGGTCGTGCGCGTCCAGCCAGGTCCGCCGAAGTTCGACTGCCAGCCGGTGGGGATCCGTTCGCCATGTTCGCCGAGTCCGGGATGGAACCAGAAGCGGCGCCTCTCGGGTGAGCCCGGCGCGGAGGCCAGGGCCGCCTCGAACCAGGGGTGGCGGCTCGAGACGTGATTGGGGACGATGTCGACGATCGTGCGGATGCCGTGAGCGGCGGCCTCCGCGATCAGCTGCTCCGCCTCCGCGAGGCTCCCGAAGCGCGGGTCGATCTCCCGGTAGTCCGCCACGTCGTAGCCGCCGTCCGCCTGGGGTGAGACGTACCAGGGCGAGAACCAGATGGCGTCGACGCCCAGGTCGCGAAGGTACGGCAGCCTCGAGCGGACGCCGGCGAGGTCACCGACGCCGTCCCCGTTGCCGTCCGCAAAGCTGCGGATGTAGACCTGGTAGATCACGGCGTTGCGCCACCACGCGGCGTCCCGGGCGCGATCGTCGGCGGCTACCGGGGCGACCTCTTCCAGGACGATCCCGGCGCCGAGCGCCTGATCCACCACGGGCCTGCTCCGCTTACGGGCGACGCGCCTCGCCGCCGGGGCGATGCGGAGGTCACGGCGCGGACCGTAGACTATTCGACAGAACAATGCAAGATCTTTACAAGAAGTCGCTCAGAACGACGAGAACACGTCGATTGCGAGACCGTGGGACCCAGCAGGTCGACAGCGCGCCCCGGCTGGAGGCGGAGCCCAACGCCTCCGGCGCAGCCGGTGACGAACGCGGCTGGGGGAGATGGACGATGGACGGCCTTGCGGCCCTCAGGCTGCGGCGACGGCCTTCCGCTCGACGGCCGGCCCGGTCGAGCCGCGCACGACCAGCTCGGGCTCGAAGAGGAGCTCCTCTCGCGGGATGGCCGCACCGGCGATCTGGCCCACCAGGAGCTCGATGACCATCCGGCCCATCGATTCGATCGGCTGGCGCACCGTGGTCAGCGGCGGGTCGGTGCAGTTCATCAGCGCGGAGTCGTCGTAGCCGACCACCGAGACATCTCCGGGGACGCTCAGCCCGGCGCGCCTGGCCGCCCGGATGGCACCCAGGGCCATGATGTCGCTTGCGCACACGATGCCCGTGACGCCGGTGGCCAGTAGCCGCGTTCCGGCCGCGTGGGCCGCCTCAAGCGAGTACAGCGAGTGCACGATCTGCTCGTCGTGCAATCGCACGCCGACCCGCTTGGCGATCGCTCGAGCGGACGCCAGCTTGCGGTTGGACGGCACGTGGTCGGCCGGTCCCAGGAGCAGCCCGATTCGGGTGTGGCCGAGCGACAGCAGATGCCCCATGGCCTGCTCGACCGCGACCGCGTCGTCACACGAGACGCATGGAAACCCGAGGCCGCCGATGGAGGCGTTCACCAGCACGGTCGGCAGGTTCCGGGCGGCGAGCCGCGCGTAGTGCGAGTGATCGGCGTCGTGCTGCGCGTACAGCCCCCCGGCGAACACGACCCCCGAGACCTGCTGCTGAAGCAGCAGGTTGATGTAGTCCGACTCGGTGATGCCGCCGGCAGACTGCGTGCACAGGACGGGCGTGAAGCCCTGTTGGGCCAGGGCACCACCGACGACCTCGGCGAATGCCGGGAAGATCGGGTTCTGGAGCTCGGGAAGCACCAGCCCCACGAGCCGTGCCCGCTCGCCGCGCAGCTTGGTCGGCCGTTCATAGCCCAGCACGTCCAGGGCGGTCAGCACGGCCTGGCGCGTCGGTTCGGAAACGCCCGCCTTCTCGTTGAGCACCCGGCTGACGGTGGCCTCGCTGACGCCGACCTTGCGTGCCACTTCCGCGAGCCGTCTCGTCATGGTCGCAATCTTACGCACATCAGCGCAATTCTTTGCGGTGCAGCAGCGGTCAGTCCCCGACCCTGATCCAGCGCGCGTTCGGACTCGGCCATTGCTCGTCCGGGGCCAGGTCGACGCTCGTCTCCACCTGGGGGTCGGTCGCGCCGCCCGGGAAGAAGCTCCGCTTCACGCCTGCGGCGAGCGCGTAGCCGCCGGTATCGCCAATCGCGGCCAGCGACACGGCGATGCGAATGTTGTCGCCCTGCTCCTCGACGGTGCCCGGGAAGAAGAATCCAACCAGCTCCTCGCCCGTGCCCAGGTTGCGCAGCGACGCGGCGTACCCGGGCTGATCGCCGACGGCGTTGCCGTAGGTCACGGCGAAGTCCGGCTCGCCGTCGTCGTTCGTGTCGATGTTGATCGTGTAGGTGACCGTCTCGACCGAGGGATCCACGCTCGGCGGGCCGCTCAGCAGCTGCATCTCCATGAGCAGGTCGGTGTCACGCAGGCGCGCCGCGAAGCCCAGGAAGTCGGCGTAGCTCTGCCCGGTCACCTCGAAGCCCGACTCGTCCACCAGGTCGGCCTGGACGTCCTCCACGGAGGCCAGGGACGGGGGAATGTCCGGCGCGTTCGCGTCCGGGATGACGATCAGCTGGCCGGCTTCGATGTGGTTCGGATCGGTGATCTCCGGGTTTGCCGTCAGGAGCTGCCCGAGCGTTCGGTGGACGCGGACCGCGATGCCGCTCAGCGAGTCGCCGGGCTTGATGCGGTAGGTGACCGGGGTGGGCATGGGCGTCGGCGTCGGTTGCGGCGTGGCCGTCGCCGGCACGGGGCTCGGCGTGATCTCGACCGAGGCGGTCGGCGCATCGGTGATGCGAGGACGCGGGAGGATGGAGCCCGAGCAGGCCGCAACTGCGACGAGGGCGAGGCAGGCCGCCACCGTCTGGAGCGGCGCGCCAGAACCCCGTCTCGACTGCGATCGCACGCGTCAGGCGCCCGAGAGCGAGCGATCCAGGCCGACGTCGCGCTCGCGGCGCAGGCCGTAGATCAGGAGGCCGCCGGCGAGGCAGACGACGACGCCGATGATGAAGAACCAGAACGGCAGGGAGGGATCACGCGCCCAGAGCACGCCCGTGGCGAGCGAGGCGATGATCAGCGCGACGGTGCCGCTCGCGCCGAAGATGCCCTGCGCGGTTGAGCTGCGACCACGCGGCGTGCCCTGGGCGACGAGCGCGAAGAGCGCCGGGATGACGAACGCCTCGGCCACGGCCTCGAAGGGCACGACGGCCGTCGGAAGGCCCGGCTCGGTGGCCACGGCGTAGACGACGCCCGACACGGCGATCATGCCGCTGCCCAGCACCACGAAGCGGATGGGCCCGAAGCGGTCGACGATGCGGCCTGCGAACGGCGAGGCGATGAGCACGCCGAGGCCGAAAAACATGAAGGTGGCGCCGACCCACTCCAGCGACGCGCCGAGCCGGAGCATATACAGGGTCCAGATCACCTCGTAGACGCCGAACGTGAGGGAGATCCCGAAGTACATGACCACGGCGGCGAGCATCGGCCGGTTGAGGAGCGCGCGCAGCGGTGCCGGGGATTCGTCGAGCTCGCCGGTCGTCGCGGGCGCCGTCGCGGCGGCGGGCCCAGGTCCCTCCCCGGCGCGCACGCGGACCGGCGAGACGGCTGCCAGCCGCGACGGCAGCGCCATGAACAGGTAGGCCGCGGCCGCGATCGTCATCACGCCAGTCAAGACGAACGGGAAGGCGAATCCGCCACCCAGGTGCGCGGCAAACGCGCCGATGACCGGCCCGACGAGGAACCCACCCATCTGGAAGGCGGTGTACAGCCCGAACGCCTCGCCGCGTTCGCCCTCGTCGGTGGCGTCAACGATCATCCCTCGCGCCGCCGGCTCGTACATGCCGGCGGCCGCGCCCGACAGCAGCCGCAGGACGAAGAGCGCGGCCGCGCCCGTGAAGACGAGCGGCAGGACCGTGAACAGCGCGAGCAGCACGAGCCCGACGAGCATCAGAGGCTTCCGCAGGCCGCTCCGGTCCGCCAGGTACCCGAAGAGCGGCTCGGAGAAGAGCTTGGCGATCGCCCAGGCCGCCGTGATGAGGCCGTACAGCGGCACATCGATGCCCTGCTCGGCCACATAGAGAGGCAGGATCGGAAGCAGCGCGCCAAAGCCGAGCAGCACGACGAATTCGGCCAGCATCAGCGGGAGGAGCGGCCTCCAGCGGCCGATCCAGGCCTCGACGCGACCGAGCACGCCCCCCGGAGAGACCGTCACGCCCGAACAGTAGCCGGGAGCGGACGGTGGCCTCGTTTTCGTCTTGACCGCAGAACGTAATGCGGGGGACCGGCTTGCATCGCCGGTCGCAGCGTCACTGCGCTCAGGCTGGCCTCCGCGCTTCGATCCAGCAGGCGGAGGACTTGACGATGACGAACCAGCGAAACGACTCCGAGCCGCGGCCGGCGGTGATGCCCGTGGGCATGGCGGGCGTGGCGGCGATGGCCGTCAGCGGAGCGCCGGACGACGCGGCGGACGAATCGGACCCACGCCTCCAGGAGCTCCCCGAGCACGAGAACGACCATCTCCGCGGCACGGACACCTCGGAAGGTGCCGGGGTGATGTCGGCGGGAGGCACCGCAGATGTGACGGACGAGGAGGATGGCGACGGCGCAGCACCGCAACGTGAGACGGACGACGATGGGCTCGTCGGCCGTGTGATCCCGTCGCCACTGCCGCCGGGAGTCCGGCCGCCGACGGGCTGATCCTCCCGGCCGCGTTACTCGCTAAGCGCTTCCGGACTGCTCTGGTCGACGACGAGCCGCAGCTCCAATTAGCAGTGCTTAGTGATTGTTCCGGCCGTGCTCATGACCCGTGCGCCATCCCGACCGTTGTCGTTGTAGATGTACGCGTGTGTAAGAACGTGAGAGTTGGCGTCGTACCCGGTCTCATAGGTGATCGAGTGGCCAGCCGCCAAGGTCTTGGAGACGTGGAACGGTTCGTTCGAACGCGGCTGGTAGGTCGATCCCACGGAATTGATCGTGATGGCGTGGTTCGTCCCATTGTGGATCTTGGTGGTTTCGGGGTGCGCGTAACAGCGAACCGTGA
>JAXDKU010000192.1:0-4602 GCA_034667005.1 Chloroflexota bacterium | reverse complement strand
GATCCTTCGCGTGTTCGGTGCTCGGGACGCCGTCCAGCGCGAGCAGCCTTCCGTCCGGCGACCACGCCGCGCGGCCGTCGCTTATCTTCAGCTTCCTTGACACGATTGCCGCGACGAAGTTAGGTGTCGGTTGCCGTAGCTGTCAGTTTTGAGATGGGGGTCGCGCTTAGCGTGGCCGCAACGCAATACGCATTCTCGATGCCCGCCGTTTCGCCGGAAGACGGAGGGAATCTGAGCGCGGTCACGCCCGGCACGCCAAGCGCTCGCCCACCGATGGTGGGTAGAGCTTCTCCCGTGGCGGAGCCGGCCCTTCGCCGCGCCGGGTCGGCAAGGTCTAGCGCGCGGCTGGCCCGCGTGACCATTCAGTTCGACTGCTCCCAGCTGTCGGGCGTTGCGCAGAGGTACGCGCCCCCCGGATAACCCTCAACACGATCGGAGTGCGGCCGCCATGGCCAACGGAAGCATGGTCGCGGTTCTCAGCGACATCCACATCGGGAACGACGAGAACACGTGCTGGTACCAGAGAAGCGTTCACGAGCCGTACCTGCTCGACGCGCTGAACTGGATCGCCGACAACGCTTCGATGCTCCAGGAGGTGATCCTGCTCGGCGACCTCGTCGACACGTGGACCTACGCGCCGTCGGTGACGCCGCCGACGATGGCGGAGATCGTCGCCGCGAACCCGAACGTGCTCGGCTCGAGCGGCGCGCTCGCGAACGTCGTCAAGGCTGTCCCGAAGGTCACGTACCTGCTCGGAAACCACGACGGGACGCTCACGTCGGCCGACATCGCGGCGCTGCAGGGCTCTGTCGGGCAGATCGAGATGGTCGAGCCGGTGCACGTCCTGACCGGATCGACCGGCGCGCGAACCGTGTTCAGTCACGGGCACTACTGGACGATGTTCAACGCTCCCGATCCGAACTCGCCGTGGAACACCCTCCCGGTCGGCCACTTCGTCACGCGCGCCTTCTCCTACATGATGGCGAAGCAGCTCGCGGGCACGAACAAGACCGTTGCCGACTTCCCGAACATGGGTTACCCGAACGGGATCGACATATTGGCCTTCATCGAGCACTTGCTCCCGAACTTCTCCCCGGACATCCCCTCCCTGCTGCTGAACTACGTGAGCGGGGTCTCCGGCATGTCCGACAGCGAACCGATCACGCTCCCCGACGGCAAGACGAAGACGACGATCGCGGAAGCGCGAACGACCTACGCCAACCTGTTCACGGAGTGGGAGACGAAGGACGGCACGCAGAACGCAGGGCGCGCCGCCCTCGCTGACAGCTCCGGTGTGTGGCTGGCCTGGTTCGCGCAACGACTCGCGATCCAGCAAGGCGCGGATCTCTGCGTCATGGGACACACGCACACGCCGGTCGGCGGTCTTGGGGTCTCGTCGATCACGTACTACAACAGCGGCTTCGAGTGCGCATCCGGCCCGGACATGTCGAAGTCGCCGCCGGCCCTGTTCACGTTCACGCTGGTCGACCTCGACCAGCCGGCCGCCGAGATCTTCTCGGTCACGCCCGGCAGCGAACCCGACATCGCGACGGTACCCGCGCTTCCCTCCGCTGTCATCCAGCCGCCGTCCGCTGCGGACATGTCCTGCTTCGTCCGGATCCTGAACAAGAGCGCGCAACCGCTCACGCTCACCGGGACGCCGGCTGCCTCGCACGGCTACTGGGTCGTGCCGCCGCCGCAGACGATCCCGGCAGGCGGCCGCGGCGACGGCTGGCTGCAGGACTATGTCGGCGCCAAGGGCAGCGCAGGAACGTTCTCCTACCAGGGCGCCGGCGACTTCAGCGTCAGCTGCCCGACCGGGGTCGTCCAGAACACCGTGTCAGGCGCCGGCGGCAACTTCATCGCGCGCTCCGCCGGGGGCGCCTGGAGCTTCAAGGGCAACTTCCCAGCCTGGGGCCACCCGCTTCAGGTCATCTTCACCGTCGGAGGTTAGACATGCCAGGCGCCTGGACTCCCGCTCAGGACTCAGTGCTCGCGCAGGCGGTCGTCGCCGCCGGATTCCTGTACGACCCCGACCAGGACATCCTCTACACGAGCATGTACCCGCTACAGCGAAAGCTCGGGTACGCCTACGGCTACGACGAGAGCGCGATCCTGATGAGCATGATCATCGACTGCGAGCCGATCTTCTTCGACTGCGGCGGCAAGCACTGGATGATCGAGCTCTGGAAGGGACAGTACGGCCTCGAGACCGGTTGCGAGGTCGGGGTCTACACCCGCCCGATCGGCTCGACCGGAGCCGGCTACGCCCTGCTCGACGCGAGTATCGGACGACGGCCCGGCGACGGCGTCGCGTCGCACAACCTCTTCTACGACTGCGCTTCCGACGACGACAGGCTCACCCTCTCCGCGACCCTGAACCGCGACGGGCAGAAGCTCTTCACCCGCGGCCCGGAGCTGCAATGGTGGCTGACCGGCTTCAAGTGGGGCGTCTACTCCGACCCGAGCCAGCTCACGGTCGACGTGTCGATCACGCTGAAGGACGACGCGATGCTGCAGGCGTTCCAGGGAGCGATCGCCGGGCGCAACTACTCGAACCTGAATGTCAGCGGGACGACTGTCTCGTTCACGTTCGACAAGACCACCACGATCCAGCCGCCGAAGCCCGGCCTCGCCGAGGCCGAGGCCTGGGACCAGCAGATCGTCAACACGTACAACGGGTTCCACTTCCCGAACAACGACCCGAACCAGGTGCAGGCCGACTTCCTCCCAGTCGTGCTCAACCTTCTGCATCTCCCCGACAACTTCGGCATGACCGCCTGCCTGCTCGCGATCGAGGCCGGCCAGGGGATCGTGACGATCATCACCGGCCTGATCAACGGGATCAGCGCCGCGGCGAGCGCGGTCGAGGCCTGGTGGAGCGGCGTCGCGCAGACGTTCGGCGACTGGCTCAGCACGATCGAGAGCTACCTCGGCATCAACCTCGACTACGCGTGTTACGTCGAAATCGACAACACGAAGGGGCATTCGGCGCTGCTCCTGAAAGGCAGCACGGCGAGTAGCGGCTCGTACGTGGTCAGCCCGCCCTTCTTCATCCCAAAGGGCAAGAGGGCGCGGCTCATCCTGAGAGATCCGAAGGGGTTCGGGAACACGTCAGGGGCGAGTGGCACGGTCACCTACGCCTACACCGACGCAAATCTGAACGCCAAGACCGCGGTGTTCTCGTACAACGACCCGTTCTGGGTCGGCCAGGAGAACGAGGCCTCCGCAAGCCAGGCGGACTGGGTCACATGGGGAAGGAACGACCCCAACAAAGGCTGGAGCACGTCCCAGTCGGACTATGGGTCGGGTCACCCGTTCTATGTCGGCTTCGTGATCGGAGGCGGCCAGCCGAGCTAGAGCGTCCTCCTAGATCGTATGAGAATGGTCGTTGTAGAAAAGCGCCTGACGCGAGGACAACCCGACCCGCCTGACTAACTGTCTAGCGATCGAGTCCGTGGGAACGGAGTCCTCGCGCTCGATTACGCCGCGCAGGTGTGATCGTCACTACTCACCCGAACCACTGAACTGGCCGATTTACAGGGCTTTCATCATGATGGAGGCGGCGGGAATCGAACCCGCGTCCGCAGCCGCACCGAAAGAGCATCTACAAGCTTAGGCTGCACTTTGATCTCGCCCGACGGTCGGAGTGCAACCGCCCTCCCGTCGAGCCAGCCCTCCTTTGATCTCGGACCTCCGGCGAGTGGCTCTCCTTCGGTCCCAAGCCCGTTTCTTAGCGCCGTTCCGTGCCACGGGCCGAGCCCGGAAGCGGCTTCGCTGGGCTAGCTAGTGCTAGGCAGCGAGCGCGAGATCACGTTGATCCGCACTTGTGTTTTTCCCGGTGGATTAACGAGGCCAACCGGGGACCTCGGCTTGCAGCTCATTCGGATGGATCGACCACGTCGAAACCAGGTCGCCCCCCTATGTTGTGCCTCCATTCTACCGGTGATCTGCCTCCTCCACGGCCCGCCGGACGAGGACGCGGGCCAGGTGGCGCCGGAACGCCGAGCTCCCGTTGATGTCGTGCGGCGGCGCCGTCCCCTCGTCGGCCGCCGCTCCCGGATCGTCGCCGGCGTCCCAGGCCGCCTCCGACACGCGCGCCCGCAGCGGGGTCGCCCCCATGTTCACGAGCGCGATCGCCGCCTCCTCGACGCCGCCGTTCGAGCGGCGCGCGACCGCGGCGACCCCGACCGTGGCCCAGTCCTGCGCCCGCCGCCGGAACTTCAGGAAGCTCCAGACGTGATCGGCGCTGAGCTTGGGCACCCGCACCTCCGTGACCATCTCCCCCGGGCCGACGGCTGTGTCGAACACACCGCGGAAGAAGTCACGGGCCGAATGGGTGCGGACGCCTTCGGCCGCAGCTATGTCGACCTCGCCGTCCAGCGCCAGCAGCACCGCCGGGAAGTCGGAAGCGGGATCGCCGTGCGCCAACGAGCCTCCGATCGTCCCGCGGTGACGCACCTGCGGGTCTCCGATCAGCGACGCGGCGTACGACAACAACGGGTTGTGCTCCTGCACGATCGGCGACGTCGCGATGTCGTGGTGCCGCGTCAATGCCCCGATCGCGAGCGAGTCGCCGGCGTCGCGGACGTACGACAGCTC
>JAXDKU010000191.1:0-2635 GCA_034667005.1 Chloroflexota bacterium | reverse complement strand
CCGAGGAAGGCCTTATAGCCGACTACCAGCCCCTCCTGAGCCATGGGCACGAGGTCGGCGACGTTCTCGCTGACGAGCAGGCCGATGAAGCCGAAGTCGCAGTAGGACTTCGCCTCCGCCAGCTCCTTCTTGATGAGGGCTCCCTGCGGGTCCTTGGTCTGCGGATTGGTGTTCGGCATGTCCAGGACCGTTGTGACGCCGCCCATCACGGCCGCCCGCGAGCCCGTCAGCCAATCCTCCTTGTACTCGAAGCCGGGTTCGCGGAAGTGGACGTGCCCGTCGATCACGCCGGGCAGGACGTAGCGCCCGGAGGCGTCGACCTCTTCCGCGGCCCGTGCGTCCAGCTCGCCGCGCGGCGCGATCTCAACGATCCGGCCGTCTCGCACCGCGATGTCCGACTCCTGGCGACCGTCGCTGGTGACGACGGTTCCGTTGCGCACGATGAGGTCGACCTGTTCAGCCATCGGGTTGCGCTCCTCTATCCAGGATCCAGCCCCAGCGCTCACGCGTGACGCGTGCCTGCTCCGGGGTGATGACGGGCTTGGGAAATCGCTCGCGCCACTCCCACGGACGCGTCGCATCGATGACCAGGCGGGAGTTGAACGGCCGCTGCTCCGGGTGCACCGCAGAGTCGACCGGCCCGCTCCAGGCGCGCTTGACGACCTGCACGTCGACCTGGGGATCGCAGCGGGTCATCACGGCCCAGAGAACATCGTTCATGTCGGTGACGTCCACGTCCGAGTCGACGACCACGACGATGCGGCCGCCATATGCCGTGGTGCCCACCTGTCCGGCGACGAGCCCCGCCTGGGTTGCGTGGCCCGGGTACGCCTGGTCGATCGCCACCACCACCATCAGCCGGTTGCCGCCCTCAGGGGGGCACCAGGCCGCGGTGACGCCCGGCACGCCCGCGCCGCGGAGCTGCTGCTCCACCATCGCCGACTTGAGGTAGGCCAGGAAACGGTTGTCCTCGTGCGGTGGCTTTCCCTGGGGGCAGCCAAGCAGGATCGGGTCGTTGCGATGGTAGATCGCCTCGACGTGGATCACGGGCGTCGTTCCGGCGGCGATCGAGTAGTAACCCTGCCACTCCCCGTACGGGCCTTCCTCGTGCTCCTCGGTCGGGTCGATCCAGCCTTCGATGGCAACCTCGGCGCTGGCCGGGATGGGCAGGCCGGTGTGCCGCCCACGAACGATCTCGATCGGCGCGCCGCGCACGCCGCCGGCCCAGTCCAGCTCACCCTGGCCGTGCGCGATGCCCTCCGCGCAGCCGGCCATGAAGAGCAGCGGGTCGGCGCCGGCGACGACCACGATCGGACAACGCTCGCCACGCGCGAACCAGCGTTCTCGGATCTGCCGCCCGTGCTTCCCGGGCGCGATGAAAATGCCCATGCGGTCGCGCGCGAAGATCTGATTGCGGTAGGTGCCCAGGTTCACCCAGCCCGATTCCGGGTCGCGCATGATGTTCAGGCTCGCCGTGCCGATGAAGCGGCCGCCGTCCCCCGGGTGCCAGACCGGCGCCGGGAAGGCCTCCAGGTCCACCGCGTCCCCCTCCAGGATGTTCTCCAGGATCGGGCCGTCGTCCACCTCCACCGGCGCGAGCGGGTGCAGGTCGGCAAGGCTCGCGCGCCAGAAGCGCAGCAGTCCCTCGTGCGTGCCCTGGTCGTCGGGAAGCCCCAGGGTCACGGCCTGCCGGCGCGGGCTGCCGTTCGCGTTGACCAGCACGCGACGGCCTCCGGGGTATCCCGGGACCTCGTCGAACAGAACGGCAGGCGAGCCCTCTTCGGCATCCAGCATCTGGGTGACCGCACCGATGTCCTCCTGCCAGCGCGCCCCGCGGACGTCGCGCAGCTCCTCGATGGCGCGCACCTGGTCGAGCCACTCGCGGGTGTCGCGCCAGCGCGCGCGGGTGGGCACGGCCTCCCCGGCCGGCGGAGCGCCGACCTCCGCGTCGCCGAAGATCTCCGGCGCCGGGTCCATGCCGCGCTCGGCCTCGGGCAGCGGCCCGCGAGGCGTCGTCACGCAGGCGTCTCCTCGCTCACCGTCGACAGGCGATCCCGGGCGTCCATGACGGCCGCCCGGATCTTGCTGTAGGAACCACAGCGGCAGAGATTGCCCGTCAGGTACTCCACGGCATCCTCCTCGGTTGCATCGGGCCGCTCGCGCAGGAGTGCCACGCTGGCCATCAGGAACCCGGGTGTGCAGAACGAGCACTGGAACGCGGTGTGATCGATGAAGGCCTGCTGCACCGGGGCAAGCTCGCCAGACTCCGACTCGAGCCCCTCCACGGTGACGATGTCGCGGCCGGCTGCGAGCGGCGCCAGGACAAGGCAGCCGCTCACGGCTTTCCCGTCCAGCAGGATCGTGCAGGCCCCGCACATCCCCACGCCGCAGCCCTCTCGGACGCCGAACAGCTGGAGCTGATTGCGCAGCACGTCAACGAGGGTGTGGTGCGTCCGCGCGTGCAGCTGCTCGCGGCGGCCGTTGACGGTCACTTCGAACGAGAGCACTTCGCCCAGCTCCAGCTCGTCCATGTACGTGTCCGGGAAGTCCAGCGCCGCCGCGTCTGTCGGACTCTGCTCGATCATCGGGCCGCCTCCAGCTCGTGCAGCCCGCGGAGCAGTTTTTCCGCCGTCAG
>JAXDKU010000190.1:0-3576 GCA_034667005.1 Chloroflexota bacterium | reverse complement strand
TGCTGCCCGCCGAGGTGCTGCGCCAGAACGGCTTCAACGTCGGCCTCGACCTCGAGTGCTACGAGCCCGTCGGCTGCGCCCGCTGCGGCGGCACCGGCTACAAGGGCCGCATCGGCCTCTACGAGGTCATGACGATCTCCGAGACCATCCGCGGGATGGCGGTCGCCCGCGACACCGCGGACGCGATCGCCCACGAGGCCGTGCGCGAGGGCATGATGCGCCTGCGCGAGGACGGCCTCGAGAAGGTGCGCCGCGGCATCACCTCGATCGCCGAGATCGCCCGCGTCGCGGGCTCGAAGTAGCGCGCTCTCCGCCCGGGTCGTCCTGAGGGAGGACCGCGAATCGTCCGCGCGCCGGACGCGGTGCGACGTGGCGGGCCTGAAGCTGCCCGGCCATGTCCTCCCCCAAGCGTTTCCTCCCCCGCCACGCGACGGTCATCGCGTACGTCGCGCTGTTCAGTGCCCTCGGCGGAGGTGCGTACGCCGCGGTCTCGACGCTCCCCGAAGACTCGGTGGGCACCGCCCAGCTCCAGCAGAGCGCGGTCACCGCTCCGAAGCTCGCCGTTAACTCGGTCAACAGCGGCAAGGTCGTCGACAAGTCCCTCACCGCCAAGGACTTCGCCCCGGGCCAGCTCCCCGCCGGCCCGACCGGCCCGACGGGGCCCGCCGGCGCGCAGGGCGAGCAGGGCCCCAAGGGCGACCAGGGCCCGGCCGGCCCCGGCGGCCTGACGTTCGACAACGTGCCGCGCGGCTACGGCTGGTCGCTGTCCGCGCTCGACGAGAGCACGGCGGCGAACAAGGCGGCCTGCATGGGCGCGCCGATCGCGAGCGCCAACGCCGAGATCCCGTTGCGCTTCGGCACGTACGGCGGCCAGATCGCGTCGACCTACGGGGACTGCTCGAACGGCTGGGGCATGGTGATCCCCAAGACCGGCATCTACACCGTGACGCTCAACGTCCTGTGGCAGCAGAACCCCAACGGCTTCCGCGGGATCGGCATCCGCCGCGTCGGCAACGGCGACACCGGCTACATCGGCGAGTCGCGGGTTCCGGCCGCGAACGGCACCGTCACCGGCCAGAGCGTCACCGGCACCGACGCCTTCAACGCGGGCGACACGATCCAGTTCTACGCCGTGCAGACGAGCGGCGGGCCGCTGGGCGTGATCAACGACGGGCGCACCTCGGTCGAGGCGCACTTCGTCGCTCCAACGCACTGAGCCGAAGCGGACGGGCGGGCGCGGGCTCTACGCTCGCGCCCGCCGTGTGCGACAGCGAGCCGATCTACTTCACCGGGCCGGAGGAGTGGCGGTCGTGGCTGGAGCAGCACCACGCCACGGAGAGCGAGGTGTGGGTCGGTTACTGGAAGGTCAAGACCGGCAGGCCGTCGCTGACCTGGGCCGAGGCGGTCGCCGAGGCCCTGTGCTTCGGCTGGATCGACGGCCAGCGCCGCCCCGTCGACGACGAGCGCCACATGCAGCGCTTCACGCCGCGCACGGGACGCCGGTGGAGCGCGGTCAACGTGAACCTTGTAGCTCAGCTGGAGGCTGAGGGCCGGATGACCGACGCCGGGCGGCGCGCGTTCGAGGCGCGCGACAAGTCCCAGACGCCGTACTCGACCTCCGACCGGCCGGCCGCGCTGCCCGACGAGCTCGACGCCCGCCTGCCCCCGCGCGCGAAGGCGTTCTGGGACGCAACGCCGCCGTCCTACCGCAAGATGGTCGCCTTCTGGATCACGGAGGCCAAGCGCCCGGAGACCCGGGAGAAGCGCTTCGCGGAGCTCGTGCACCACAGCGAGCGGGGGGAGCGGCATCCGCGCTACACGCGGTAGCTACAGGATGCGCTGACCCCTGCCGATACGAGCAGCGGGTATGCAATACGACTTCGCCGACATCCTTGCCACCGTCGTCGAGCGCAACGCGTCGGACCTCCACGTAACTCCTGGGGTTCCGCCAATGCTCCGTATCCGGGGCTCGCTTGCTCCGATGGACGGGCTCCCGCGCCTGACCCCGACGGACACGCGCGAGATCGTCTACTCGATCCTCAACAACTCGCAGCGGCAGAAGCTCGAGACCGAGAACCAGCTCGACTTCTCCTACTCGGTGCCCGGCAAGGGACGCTTCCGCGTCAACGCCTTCCACCAGCGCGGCTCGGTCAGCGCGGCGTTCCGCCTGATCCCCTCCAAGACGGTGCCGATCGAGGAGCTCGGGCTCCCGACGGTGATCCGCGACTTCGCCAAGAAGCCGCGCGGCCTGGTGCTCGTCACCGGCCCGACCGGCTCCGGCAAGTCGACCACGCTGGCTTCGCTGATCAACGAGATCAACGAGACGCGCTCGGACCACATCCTCACCATCGAGGACCCGATCGAGTTTGTGCACACGCACAAGAAGTGCATCGTCAACCAGCGCGAGCTGGGCACGGACGCGCACAGCTTCGCGCTCGCGCTGAAGGCAGCCCTGCGCCAGGACCCCGACGTCATCCTCGTCGGCGAGATGCGCGACATGGAGACCATCGGCACGGCCCTGACCGCGGCCGAGACCGGCCACCTCGTCTTCGCCACCCTGCACACGCAGGACGCGCCGCAGACGATCGACCGCATCATCGACGTCTTCCCGTCCGACCAGCAGGGCCAGGTCCGCATGCAGCTCGCGGTCGGCCTCCAGGGCATCGTCACCCAGACGCTGATCCCGACCGCCGACGGCCAGGGCCGCACGGTCGGCGCCGAGGTGCTGGTGCCCACGCCGGGCGTCCGCAACCTCATCCGCGAGGCGAAGATCCACCAGATCTACTCGCTGATCCAGACGGGCGGCGCCCACGGGATGCAGACGATGGACGCGAGCCTGGCGGGCCTGGTGCGCGCCGGCACGATCACCATGGCGACGGCGCTGAGCCGCTCGTCGCAGCCCGAGGAGCTGCGTCGCCTGGTGGAGAGCGGCGGCACGGTCACGCCGGCCGAGGCCTTCGAGGCGTCGGTGGCGGGGGTCTAGAGCATGGCCAGCGGTCTGTTCACCTACCAGGCGACGGATATCACCGGCCTCCCCTACAAGGGGGAGATCTCCGGCGACTCCAAGCAGGCCGTCGCCGATGAGCTGAAGTCACGCGGCCTCGTCGTCCAGAAGCTCGACGAGAAGGCCACCGGTCTCCAGATGGAGATCAGCCTCGGCTCCAAGCGCATCAAGGCCACGGACCTGACGGTGATGACCCGCCAGCTGTCGGTGATGGTCTCGTCGGGCATGACGCTGCTGCGCGCCTTCTACGTGCTCGAGGAGCAGATCGAGCACCCCAAGCTCAAGGAGGTCATGGGGAAGGTCCGCGAGGACATCGAGGCCGGCCTCACGCTCTCCGACGCGCTCGAGGCCCATCCGAAGGTCTTCAACTCGCTCTACGTCGCCATGGTGCGAGCGGGCGAGACGGGCGGCATCCTCGAGGACACGCTCAACCGGATCGCCACGCAGCTCGAGGCCGACGACTCGCTGCGGCGCCAGGTCAAGTCGGCGATGATGTACCCGGCGGTCGTGCTCAGCTTCGCCGTCTGCGTGCTGATCGCGCTGATCGCCTTCATCGTCCCGGTGTTCGTCGG
>JAXDKU010000189.1:0-6374 GCA_034667005.1 Chloroflexota bacterium | reverse complement strand
TCGGCTCGGCTGATCGTCGCGGTCGACTACGACATGTGCGTCCCGGCGGACGTCGCATCGCAAGCGGACCGCTTCCTCGTCGACGAGCGGGGCCAGTTCCTCGCCAACCGCGCGACGGGCATCTTCGTTGGCTACCCCGACCCGGTGGCGACGATCGGCGAGACGCTGCGCGAGGGAGACGCAGGTGCACGGGGCGCGGGGAATGTGGCCGCAGGGGCTGGACGTGGCGCCGTCCTTGTGACGCACCTCGGGGTGGGCTCCGCGGACCTCGTCTTCGCCGACGCCGTGCTGGATGCAGCGGATCGGCTCGGCCTCGGAATGCCGCTCTCGGCCATCATGCAGACATGACGATCGACACCACTCCGTCCGGTTCGCTCGCGACCCTGGCAACGCCGGTCCCGGAGAGCGGGCTCGTCTCCGATCTCGTGGTGGTCGGCGCCGGCGTGATGGGCGCCTGGACGGCGTACTGGGCGCAGGTCGGCGGCGGCAGGCGCGTCACGCTCCTGGACGCGTGGGGTGTCGGCCACTCGCGGGCCACGAGCGGCGATGAGACGCGGATCGTGCGGGCCGCTCACGGTGACGACCGCCTCTATACGCGCTGGTCCCGCCGCGCACTCCAGCACTGGGCGCACTTCGAGGAGCGCTGGGGCCTAAGACTCTTCGAGCCGAGCGGCGTGCTCTGGTTCGGCGGCCGCGCGGACGGCTTCGAGGCGCGCTCCGCCGAGACGCTGGCCGCGGAGAGCGTCCCCTACGAGTGGCTGACCCCGGCCGACGTGGCGGCTCGCTGGCCGCAGATCGCGACGGCGGACGGCATGGAGGCGGCGCTCTACGAGCCCGAGGCCGGCGTGCTGTACGCCAGGCGCGGCGTGCAGGCCGTGGTGTCGGCGTTCCAGGATGAGGGCGGCACGTTTGCGCTGGCGGGCGTTCGGCCGGGCCGCGGGGAGGGTGGGCGGCTGCTGGAGGTGATCGACGAGCGCGGCCACAGCTGGACCGGCGACCAGTTCGTGTTCTGCTGCGGCCCATGGCTGCCGCGCGTCTTCCCGCAGCTGCTCCGCGACGTGATCCGCGTCACGAAGCAGGACGTGCTCTACATGGGACCGGCGGCGGGCGACTCGCGCTTCCAGGTGGACTCGATCCCCACCTGGTGCGACTACGACGCGGCCTACTACGGCGTCGGCTCGACCGCCGCGAACGGCTTCAAGATCGCCCCCGACCGGCTGGGGCCGGTCTTCGACCCGTCTCGGGGGGAGCGATCGGTGGATCCGGAGTCGGCCCGCCTGGTTCGCGCGTACCTGCGACGCCGCTTCCCCGATCTCGCGCTCGCGCCGGTGGTGAGCAGCCGCGTGTGCCAGTACGAGTCGACGCCCGATTCACACTTCCTGATCGCGCCGCATCCGGGCTACGAAAACGTCTGGCTGGCCGGCGGCGGCTCCGGCCACGGCTTCAAGCACGGCCCGCGCATCGGCGAGTACCTGGTGCGCCGCATGGACGGGCTGCCCGAGGGAGCCCAGGAAGGCGACGAGGAGCACCGCTTCCGAATCGGGCCGCGCGTCCCCGGATCGGGCCTCCGCACCGCGGGCGACGAGATGGCCGCCGCCTGGGATCTGTTCTAGGTCGCGCCAGGGCCGCCGCGTCCTCGGCGCCAGGGCCGCTGCGTCCTCGGGCGCCAGGGCCGCCGCGTCCTCGGGCGCTCAGCTCCCATCAAATCGGTCGAATCTGGAATGGGAGAACCCGCGCGGGTGGCGGTGCGCGGCCTGCTTTGGCTCAGATGCGCCGGAATCGACCGATTTGAGCCAAGACGAGGCCGATTCAGGCCACTGGCCGCGTCCGCGTGTGCCAAGACCGCTCGATCTGGTGGAAGCCGGCGGCGGTTCACGGGCGCCGAGACCACCAGCCGTCCCAAGACCGCCTGATTTGATCGAAGCCGCCGCTCGATTTGATGGCAGCCGTCGCGGCACCAGCGCCGACCAGGCGGGAGGGCTGGGCGGTCGAAGCAGCGGCCCGGCGCGGCCAGCCGAAGCCGCGAAGCGGCGCGCACCCGACGGCTGCGGCACCGCCCCGAGCCCGGTCTGGACGCCCGCTACTCGTTGACGGGGATCGGCCCCTCCGGCAGCTCCAGCACGATCCATCCGTCTTCGAGCGTGACCGGGTAGACCGCGAGGGGAAGCTCCGCCGGCGGATCGAGTGGCTCGCCCGTCTCGAGGTCGAAGCGCGAGAGGTGGAGAGCGCAGGTGATCGAGTCGCCCGTGATGAAGCCCTTGTCCAGCTCGAAGTACTCGTGCGAGCAGATGCCCTGGAGCGCGTGCAGGCCGCCCTGGTTCACGACCAGGATGTTCGTCCCATCGACCTGCACCATCTTCATGGTGCCCTCCTGGAGCTCCTCCAGCCGGGCAACGGGAACGCGCCTCACGCCCTCACGCCCTCACGCCCTCAGCGTTCCGGCAACCACTGACCAGCCGACGAGGCTCAAGCGGCGGTCTGGGTCTCCGCCGTCGGCGCGGACGCCGTCGCCGGCCACTTCTGCTCGAGGAGCTCCCGTAGGTGCTCCTGGGCGCGCGCAAGCGGCACCCGCGACACGACCGGCTCGAGGAACCCGAGCACGATCTGCTTGCGGGCCGTCTCGCGGTCGATGCCGCGGCTCATGAGGTAGAAGACCTGCGATTCGTCGATCGGCCCGGCGGAGCTCGAGTGGGCGGCGCGGCGCACGTCCGGCTGGTCGATCTCGAGGCTGGGGATGGTCACCGAACGGGCCTTCCGGTCGAGCAGCATGGAGAACTCGCCGAGGAACGAGTCCGTCCCGCGAGCCGTCTGGTTGATCTGGATCAGGCCCTTGATGTAGCCGCGCGAGCGGTCCAGGAAGACGCCCTTGCTGAGCAGGTCGCCGGTGGTGTCCTCGCCGATGTGACGGGTGTAGCTGGTCAGGTCGAAGATCTGCGCGCCCGACCCGAAGCCGATCTCCACCTGGTGCACAGAGGAGCCGCGGCCCTCGAGGCGGTTGTCGATGCGGCTCTTGTGGAACAGCGACCCGATGCTCGCCAGCGACCAGCGCAGTGCGGCGTCCCGCCCGAGCCGCGCGTCGCGATTGACGATCGCCACGGTTCCCGCGCCGAAATCCTGGATCGAGGCGACGTCGAGCGACGCGCCATCGCCGAGACGGACCTCTGAGGTCCCCCACCACAGGCTCTGGGCGGCCTGCGGGTCATGCGGCGTGCCGTCGGCGGCGGGGAGCTGCTCTTCCAGGATCGACGCGCGGGCACCCTCACCGAGGACGATGAGCGTCCGCACGATGAGGCCGCGTCCGGCGGCGCCGAGCGTGGAGCGCAGTACGATGGGGCGTTCGAGCCGCACCCCGTCCGGCACGTGCACGACGATGCCGAGGGTGAATGCCGCGCGTGCCACCTGCGCGAACGCGTCGTCAGACGGCAGCGTCGAGCCATCGCCGATCCACGTGCGGAGCAGCTGCCGACTGTCGCTGGGCACGTCCCCGAATGTGCCGATCTTCAGCCCGGCCGCAGCGGCCTCCGGGCCGAGCACCCGCTCCACGATGCCGTCCTCGTCCACGTGGAGCAGCGCCGCCGCGCCCTCGAGGTCGGTGGCCGCCTGGGGGCGCGGGCGGGCGGCCGGAGCGTAGGGGTCGACGTCGGCGAAGCGCACCTGGCGAAGGTCCAGGTACGGGGTGAAGAGCTGGTTCGATTCGGCGGGCAGCCGTCCGACGCGCCCGAGCGCATCCAGGCGCTCGTCGAGGAGCCATGCCGGCTCACCGAGGGACTGGGATGTGACTCTGACCTGCTCCTCCGTGAGGAACGGCAGCTTGAGCGGAGCGACGCTCAACCGAGCGCGCCCTCCATCTCCAGCTTCACGAGGCGGTTGAACTCGATGGCGTACTCCATCGGCAGCTCCTTCGTGAAGACCTCCAGGAAGCCCTGCACGATGAGGTTCTGCGCCTCGTTCTCCGTCAGGCCGCGGCTCATCAGGTAGAAGACCTGGTCCTGGCTGATCTTGCCGACCGTCGCCTCGTGGCTGAGGCTGGTGTCGTCCTCCTGGATGTCGATGTACGGGTAGGTGTCGCTGCGGCTCTCGTCGTCGAGCATGAGCGCGTCACAACGGACGCTGGCGACCACGTTCGTGGCGCCCGGCGCGACCTTGACGTGGCCGCGGTACGTCGCCCGGCCGCCGTCCTTGGACACGGACTTCGAGACGATCCGGCTCTTGGTGTCCGGTGCGAGGTGGACCGCCTTGGCTCCCGTGTCCTGGTGCTGGCCCTTGCCGGCGACCGCGACCGAGATGATGTCCGCCGAGGCGCCACGTCCGCGCAGGTAGATGCTCGGGTACTTGACCGTCTTGCGGGAGCCCGTGTTCGCGTCGATCCACTCGACGGTGCTGTCCTCGTACGCGTGGGCGCGCTTCGTGACGAGGTTGTAGACGTCGTTCGACCAGTTCTGGATGGTCGTGTAGCGCACCTTGGAGCGCGCCAGCGCGACGACCTCCACCACGGCCACGTGGAGCGACTCGGTCGCGTAGATCGGGGCCGTGCAGCCCTCGATGTAGTGGACCCTAGCGCCGTCCTCGACCACGATCAGCGTCCGCTCGAACTGCCCGGTGTTCTCGCCGTTGATGCGGAAGTACGCCTGGAGGGGGAGCGGCACCTCGACGCCCTTTGGCACGTACACGAAGGAGCCGCCGGACCAGACCGCCGAGTTCAGCGCGGAGAACTTGTTGTCCTCCGGCGGCACGACGGTGCCGAAGTACTTGCGGAAGATGTCGGGGAACTCGATGAGGGCCTGGTCCGTGCCCATGAACACCACGCCGAGCTTGGTGAGCTCCTCCTTGACGGAGTGGTAGACCACCTCGGAGTCGTATTGGGCGCCGACGCCGGCGAGGAACTTCCGCTCGGCCTCGGGGATGCCGAGGCGCTCGAAGGTGTCCTTGATCTGTTCCGGGACGTCCTCCCAGGACTTCTCCTCGCGCTCGGACGGCTTCCGGTAGTAGACGATCTTGTCGAAGTTGATCTTGTCGAGCCCGTCGGTCCACAGGGGCATGGGGCGCTTGAGGAAGTGCTCGTAGGCGCGCAGCCGGAACTGGAGCATCCAGTCGGGCTCGTTCTTGAGCGCGCTGATCTCCTCGACGGTGGCCCTCGTCAGGCCGCGCTTGACCTCGTGCAGGTAGATGAGGTCATCGTGGAAGGCGAACTCATCGCGTCGGTCGCGAACGGCGTCGCGGGTCGAAGTCATCAAGTCTCCAGGTTCGTTCAGGGCGGCCCCGTGGGCGGCCGCAGGCACATTCTAATCCCGACTCCCATTATCGGAATTGCAGCGCCGAGCGTCAATGGCCGGAGGGCCACGGCCGCGCTCAGGCAGGCTGGGGGAGGCCGTCGATCTCGGATTCCGCCTCGAAACGCGGTCCCGGCGTGCCGTGGATCACGGTCACGCCGCCCGCGCCCATCGCGCGCCACTTGCCCCCGGTCCAGACCGCGGCGGAGCGCTCGTCGACGCCGAGCAGCGTGGCCCCGCCGGGTACCGCTTCGGCGGCCGAGGGAACCCAGCGGTGCCCGAACGTCTCGTAGTGCGGCAGCACCGCGATGCCGGGCACGACCGCCAGCCCGTCGCGTGCCTGGCGCCGCGAATCGCCGGGGACGCGCGCGCGGATCAGCGTCCACTCCCCGAGGGCCATGGCACCCGCCGAAGAGCCGGCGAGCGGCGCTCCGGCGCGCCACGCGTCGAGAACCGCGGCCCAGGCCGGCGTCGCGTGCAGGGTCGTCGGCACGATCCCGGGATCGCCGCCGACCAGGTAAAAGAAGCGCCCCAAACGTGCGAGCTCGACAACGCCGGGGTCGGACGCCTGGCCGCGGCGCCGGACCGGCAGCTCCTCCACGGGCAGGCCGAGCTCGGCGAACCAGCCACGCGCCGTGTCCACGGCACGCTCGGGCTGGTGGCGGGCCGCGGCCGTCGCGATGACCAACGCCGGGCGATCGCCGCCGAGCACGCGGGCGGCCTCGACCAGCAGCCGGTCCTGCGGCTCGTTGCCGGGGTGGAACTCGTCACCGCCGACGAGCGCGAGCGGGCCGTAGCCGTCGGGTGTTCCCAGTTGCGTCGGCATCCGTCCGCCCAGTGTGAGCCCAAGTGCAAGCCGTTCGGTACGCCGCCGGGCCACCACGCGCATACGGGCTCCATGCCGCTTCCCGCATGATCGAACAATGGATTATCGACAGGTGGGCAGCAACGGCCCACGCGTGTCGGCGGTGGGACTGGGCACGAACAACTTCGGCCGCAAGCTGGACCTGGCCGGGGCGACGGCCGTCGTGGACGCGGCGCTCGACGAGGGCATCACGTTCTTCGACACGGCGGACATCTACGGCGGCGCGGGCCGCTCCGAGG
>JAXDKU010000188.1:0-9827 GCA_034667005.1 Chloroflexota bacterium | reverse complement strand
AGAACCGGCCGTATCCTCCGGCAGCGCTGTGACCCCGCCAGTCTTTGCCCAGCGCAGCAGAAGTCTCTACAGGAGTCGTTGAAGCCAGATGACAGACGTCCGCCTGACCAGCGCCGCAGCCAACGTGCTGCGGATGGGCGCGCCCATCGGCGCCCCGGACGCGGGAGATCTCTGCCCTTCGTGACCTGAGCGCAGGCGGCAATGCCGCCAAAGCCGGGAAGCCGGAGGGCCGGATCGGGCCCCCCGGCTTTTTTGTTGCCTCGCGTCGTGCGAGGGGACGCCAGAAAGCCGAAACCCCGCGTTCGCCATCCCCGGGGCCCGCCACTTCGGCACACAGCGTTCACCTCGACCAGGAGCACGATCCATGGCGATCCAACTCGAACCCAGCCCGACGCGAGCGGCGACCGGCATCGGCGCGCCCGCCGCGGGGTCCGTCCGATCCGTCCCGGGGAGGGCGGAACGGGCGCGGAGTCGCCTTCCGGGCGGCCCGCCGGCTCTCGTGGTCGACCACGTCAGCAAGCGATTCGTCGTGGGTCGCAAGAAGAAGCCGGTGATCGCCGTGGACGACGTCTCGCTGCGCATCGAGCGCGGCGAGGTCTACGGGATCCTCGGCGCCAACGGCGGCGGCAAATCCACGCTGATCCGCCTGGTCAGCACGCTGCTGACGATCGACTCCGGTCATGTCGAGGTCTTCGGCCACGACGTCGAGCGCGAGGAGATGGCGGTGAAGCGGCTGATCAACCGGGTCAGCGTCGACGCCGCGTTCTTCAAGAAGCTCTCCCCATACGAGAACCTGCTCTACGCGGCCCGCCTGTACGGGATGGACGCGTCGGCAGCCAAACGGCAGGCGGCGGCCATCCTCTTGCGCCTCGGTGTGAAGGAGTCGCGGCTGAGCCGGCCGCTGGAGCACATGAGCCGGGGCATGCAGCAGAAGGTGGCCATTGCCAGGGCGATCCTGACGAGCCCCACCCTCCTGCTGCTGGACGAGCCGACCACCGGCCTGGACCCTCGCTCGAAGCTGGACGTGCAGCTCTTCATCGAGGAGCTGCGCGACGAACACGACGCAACCATCGTGCTGACGACGCACGACCTGGCCGAGGCGGAGCGCCTCTGCGACCGGCTGTCGATCCTGAACCAGGGTCGGCTGGTGGTCGAGGGCACTCCGACGGAGCTGATGCAGATGGTGGCCCGCGACCACGGGCTGCCGCCGACGCTCGAAAGCGTCTTCATGACCTACACCGGTCGCTCCCTCGACGACGACGTCGAAGAGGAAGAGACAGAGGACTGAAAAAAATCGGAAAGGAGGTGGCTGACATGTTCCAGGGACAGGTCCATCGGTCGATCCATGACGACCGAATTCGCGAGATGCGCTCTCGCGCCGTCGAGGCCCAGCGCCGAGACGACGCGCGCGCGTGGAGCGCGAGCCGGCAGGGCGAGCCCCGCTCCGTCCGCCGTTCGATCGGACGATCGATCGTGCGGGTGGGTCGGGTGATCGCCCAGGATCCCCAGCCGGTCATCTCCCGGTGACCGGCGCATTCAGGCGGCTGTGGAGCGCGAACGTTCGCGCGAACGCTTCACAGCCGCCTGCCGCATCGCCAGCTCTGTCGCGCGCAGCCCGCGCCGCAGGCGGCCGGGCGAAGGAGGACACGCAAGCGACGGTCGGACACCGACGCTTCGTCGGGGTTCGAGCTCTGTCGCGCGCAGCCCGCGTCGCCGGCGCCCGGGCGGAGGAGGACATATGACCGCGGTGGCACGCGAGCTGCGCGCCAGCTTCGCGTTCGTCGAACGGAACTGGTTCCTGACCAAACGCTACTGGGGCTGGGAGGTCGCGTGGCTGGTGTACTCGGCAGCGGGTGCGCTCGCCATCACCCTCATCGGCAAGGAGCAGGGCGACGCGCGCCTGGTCCTGATGCTGATGATCGGCGCGATCTTCTGGAACTACCTGTCGATCCTGTTCACGGTCATTGCCGAGCAGGTCGCCTGGGAGCGCTGGGAAGGGACCCTCGAATACACCATGATGGCGCCGGTCCGGCGCGTGTCCCAGTTGATGGGCTCGGTCGGATTCGCTGTCGTCTACGGCCTCATCCACACAGCGGCGATCCTGACGATCCTGATGCTCTTCTTCGGCCTGGACCTCACGCACGCGAACTTCGGCACGGCTGTCGTGATGATGCTCGTGGGGTCGCTCAGCTTCGTGGGCATCGGGATGATGGCGGCAACGCTGCCGCTGATCTGGGTCGAGCGCGGGGCGCAGATGACCTTCGTGCTCCAGTCGGTGCTGCTGCTCGTCAGCGGCGTCTACTACAGCATCTCGATCCTGCCCGACTGGATGCAGCTGCTGGCCAAGTTCTCGCCGGCGACCTATGTCCTGGAGGGGGTCCGCAAGGGCCTCATCGATGGGGCACCGATCGACACACTGTGGAACGACATCTGGCCACTGGCCATCATGGCCGTCGCCTTCATCCCGTTGGGCGTGTGGGTCTTTGGCAAGGCCGAGCAGTTCGCCAAGCGGACCGGCCGTCTCAAGCGGGTCGGATGATGCAGCCCTCAGATCCCGAAGAGCACGTGCCGGCCGAGGCGGCCGAGGCAACCGTGCCGATCGACCTTTCCACCTATGGCTGGACCGACGGGCGTGAGGCCGCCTTCGCCGCGCAGGCGGAGGAGGGTCTCGTGCCCGGACGGGTCCTCGCCCAGGACCGTGGCGTTCTCCACGCCGTCACGGCCGCGGGCATGGTCGACGTCACGATCCAGAACTCGTTTCATCGGACGGCCGCGACCTCCGTGGACTACCCGGCGGTCGGTGACTGGGTTGCGCTGGAACGCCTCGACGACGGCGCCGTCCACACCCTCCGAGCTCTGCTTCCCCGGTCCAGCGCGTTCAGCCGCGGACGGGACGACGGCAGAGGCCAGATCGAGGAGCAGATCCTGGCCGCGAACGTGGACACCGCGTTCCTCGTGGCCGCCCTGACCGGGGACTTCAACGTCCGCCGGCTCGAGCGCTACCTGGCGCTTGCGTGGTCGAGCGGGGCACAGCCTGCGATCGTGCTCAACAAGGCGGACCTGTGCGAGGACGTCGACGCTCGCATGGCCGAGGTCTACGCGGTCAGCGGCGATGCACCCGTTCACGCCATCAGTGCCCGCAGGGGCGACGGGCTGCCGATCCTCAACCGCTACCTGACGCCGGGAGCGACCGTGGTGCTGCTCGGGTCGTCCGGCGCCGGCAAGTCGACCTTGACGAACGCACTGATGGGCACCGACGTCCAGCTCGTGCGCGACGTCCGCGAGGATGACGACCGCGGACGGCACACGACCACGAGCCGGCATCTCTTCGTGCTGCCGAGCGGCGCCTTGCTGATCGACACGCCCGGACTTCGCTCCGTGGGCCTCTGGGCGGACGACGGTGCCCTGAACGCGACGTTCGCGGACGTGGATGCGCTCGCGGCCCAGTGCCGGTTCTCCGATTGCGGGCACGAATCCGAGCCGGGCTGTGCGGTGCGCGCCGCGCTTCTCGACGGGACGCTGGCGCCCGAACGCCTCGCGAGCCAGCGCAAGCTCGAGCGCGAGATCGCCTCGATCGAGCGACGGGCCTCCCCCGCGGCGAACCGTGCGGCCGGCCGGGCATTTCACAAGCTGGTCAAGCAGAGCACCAGGGCGGCCCAGTGGAAGAACGGGGCCGTCGACTGATGGAGCGCACCGCGCTCGTGGCCTCCACGGCCGCCAACCTTGCCGGCTGGCACGATCTCATGGTTCGCGCCCTCGGCCACGCCGCACGTCACGTCGAAGGGCTGTGGCTCACCCCGGAGCGCGTCCCGCCGATCTTCTTCAGCGCCATCGCCGTGCGGCCTGGGGCGTCCGGGTTCGCGCTGGCGGACGGGATGCACCCGGAGACCTGGATCGCGGTCTGCGACCCATGGGCCGACCTCGATCTCCAGGGCCGCGGCTTCACCGTCGAAGGCGACCATCCCTGGATGGTCCGGGCCGCGGGACCGGCGCCATTGCCGGCCGGCCCGTCGGGACTGACGATCGAGCGCGTGCTCGACGCAGCGGGTCTGGCCGACTTCGAGCTGGCGAGCGCGCACGGCTTCGGCAGCCCGCCACAGCCCGCCTTCACCTGGCACGCTCCGTCGGTGCTCGCCGACCCTCGGCTGGCGTTGTGGCGTGGTTGCCTGGATGGCCAGACCGTGAGCACGTCGATGAGCTTCGTGCACGCGGGGGTGGTCGGCATCTACGGCGTCTCGACCCTGCTCGAACGCCGCCGTCGCGGCTTCGCCACGGCCCTGACGCGGGCCGCCATCACGGCCGACCCGAGCCTGCCCTCCGTGCTCCAACCGAGCTCCATGGCCGAACCGCTCTACCGCGCGCTCGGATTCGAGCGCTTCACCACCTTCCGCACCTGGGTCCGCGCCGCCGGATCCACACCCGAGAGGATCAGCCCGTGACCGCCACACAAGACCTGGCCATCGCCGGATCGCCCATCGACCTTCCGGACGCGCCCCACGTCCCCGGCCTCCGCTTCCGGCATTACGCCGGCCCCGGCGACCACCCCGCGATGGTGCGCGTGTCGAACGCGGCGTGGGAGGCGGACGGCGAGTCCCGCGTGGAGACGGTGGCGGAGATCGACGTGGCCTACGCCAACCTCGTGAACTGCGACCCGTACCGGGACGTGGTGATCGCCGAGGTCGACGGGGAGCTGGCCGGCTACAGCCGGGTGTCCTGGGAGAACCAGAACTGGGGCGGCCGATCCTACGATTCGTGGGGCGCCGTCGACCCCGCGTGGCGCCGCCGCGGCATCGGCGGTGCGCTCCTCCGGCAGAACGAGCGCCAGCTGCGAGCGATCGGAGCGGAGCACGACTACGACGGGCCCCGCTGGCTGACCTCGTGGTCGCCGGACGGGGACGTGGGCCACCACGTGCTCATGGAGCGGGAAGGCTATCTTCCGGTCCGCCACTTCTTCCTGATGTTGCGGCCCAGCCTGGACGACATCCCGGACACACCGGTCCCCGAGGGACTCGAGGTGCGACCGGTCGAGCCAACACAGCTGCGCGAGCTCTTCGACGCCGACGTCGAGGCGTTCCGCGACCACTTTGGCGGCGTGGACAGCTCCGACGCCACGTTCCGAAGCTGGGCGGACCGACCGACCTTCGACCCGTCGATCTTCCTGGTGGCATGGGACGGCGACGAGATCGCCGGGGGCGTGATCAACGGCATCTACCCGGAGGAGAACGAGCGGCTCGGCGTGCGCCGCGGCTTCCTGGACTCGGTGTTCACGCGGCGCGCGTGGCGCCGGCGCGGGCTGGCGGGGGCGCTGATCTGCCGGTCCCTCGTCGTGCTGCGGGAACGCGGCATGACCTCCGCCGGCCTGGGCGTGGACGCATCCAACCCGAGCAAGGCGCTGAAGCTGTATCGCACCTTCGGGTTCGAGGAGCGCGAGCGGTCGACCGCGTTCCGCAAGCCGTGGGATCCGTCCCGGGGCCCCGAATGGGAGGCGCTGGACCAGCGGGCCGAGCAGGACTGACGCGGCGGCTCCCGGGGCTCGGCGAGCCGGTTACAGGAGAAGCCGCTTCTCCTGGGCCACCATCTCGAGCCAGGGGCGCTCCCGCTCGATGGTCGTGTCCTGGCCGTGGCCGGGCATGACGCGGAGGTCGGGATCGAGCGTCGCGAGCCGCGTCAGCGATTCGACCATCGCCTCAGGGGACGCACCGGGGAGGTCGACGCGGCCCCAGCCACCGCGGAACAGCGTGTCACCGCTGAGGAGGAGGCGTTCGCCGCGGGCGAGGAGGCAGACCGAGCCCTCGGTATGGCCCGGGGTATGGAGGACCTCCAGCCGGATCTCGCCGAACCGGATGACGCTCCCCTCTGCGAGATCGAGGGCCGGAACGCTCGGCACGATTGGGAAGGGCGCGAACAGTGCCTGCGGCTCGACGAGCCCGTGGCGGTCCTCGACGTGCGCGGCGAGGGTCGCGCCGGTGGCCTTCACGACCGCCGCGTTGTCCCCGATGTGGTCCCAGTGGCGGTGCGTGGAGACGACCAGCTTGAGCGTCCAGCCGCGCTCCTCGAGCCGGCCGGTCAGCCAGTCGACGGATGGCGTCGCGGTATCGATCGCGATCGCCTCACGACTCGCCTCGTCGCCGAGCACGTAGACGTTGGTGGCGACGGGTCCACAGACGCGATGCAGCAGCTCCATCCTGCGGCGAGCCTAACCGTTCAGACGGCCACCCGCCGCCTGCCGGACGAGCCCGCATCCCGCGCGGCCTCGAGCACCCGGATGAGCGCGAGCTCCTCGCGCCGGTCCGTGGCCGGCTTGAGCTGGTCGGCTGTCTCGCCGGCAGTTGCCAGGGCCTGCGGCAGGTCCCCGGCCAGGTACGCGTCGACGACGCGCGGCGCGATGTAGCTGCTCTTGCTCACCTGCGGCGTGTTGCCCAGCGCCTTCGCCACGAGCTCGGTCGACTCCCGGACGATTCGTTTATGCGGCCCGCTGTCGGTCGTTGCCGAGGCACGCAGGGCGCGGAACGCCAGGAGCGTTCCCGCCCAGGTGCGGAAGTCCTTGGCCGTCACGTCGGCGCCCGCGGCGCCGCGAAGGTACTCGTTCACGTCCGCCGACTCGATGGAGCGGCGCTCTCCGCGGTCGTCGAGGTACTGGAACAGGTCCTGGCCCGGCAGGTCCTGGATGCGCGCCACGATCGACGCGAGCCGCCGGTCCCGGATGCCCACCTCGTGGCTCTGTCCGGACTTGCCGCGGAAGCGGAACCGGAGCGTGGATCCGGACACGTCCGCATGGCGTGTCCGCAGCGTGGTGAGGCCGAAAGAACGGTTCGCGCGCGCGTATTGCTCGTTGCCGATGCGCATGTAGGTGGTTTCCAGGAGCCGGACGACGGTCGCGAGCACCCGCTCGCGCGTCAACCCGTGGCGCCGGAGGTCCCGGTCCACCTGGCGCCGGATGCGCGGGAGCACGCGCCCGAACACGGACATGCGCGCGTATTTCTCCTCGTCCCGCTCGAGGCGCCACTGTGAGTGGTAGCGGTACTGCTTCCGGCCGCGGGAGTCGCGACCGGTGGCCTGGATATGGCCGTTCGCTTCCGGGCAGATCCAGACGTCCTCCCAGGCGGGCGGGACGGCCAGCGACCGGATTCGGGCGAGGATTGCGTCGTCGCGCACGGGATCTCCGTCGCGGTCGACGTACCGGAAGCCACCTCGGAAGCGCAGCCGCCGGATGCCGGGCTTGGCGTCGCTGGAGAAGCGCAGCCGGATCGGGGCGGTCTGTGTCGAACCCTCGCGCCGCGCCACCTGCGGATTGTGTCCGGCGGAGCGGCCCCTGAGCGCGTGCGGTGGCAGCCCTTCGATTGCATGCTCGTTGCGAGATGGCCGCAAGGGCCACGTGCCGCCGAGCGGATCGCGCGACACCGGCGGGAGGCGACGATGACACCAACGAAGAGCGCTTGCGGCCGGAGTCCGGCCGCGTACCAGTCACCAGGCCGCCGGCCCCAGCTCGGCCAACGGAAGGAGATCGCTGCATGTCTGTCGTCGAAGAGACCATCGAGGTCAACGTCCCGGTCCGGACCGCTTACGACCAGTGGACGCAGTTCGAGGAGTTCCCCAAGTTCATGGAGGCCGTGAAGTCGGTCCGCCAGACGGACGACACCCACCTCGAGTGGGAGGCCGAGATCGCGGGGCGGGACAAGAAGTGGCGCGCCGAGATCATCGAGCAGGAGCCCGACAAGGTGATCTCGTGGCGGAGCCTCGACGGCGCCAGGAACGACGGTGTCGTGCGCTTCGAGCCCATCGACGAGAGCCGGACCCGCATCAACCTGCGCATCGACGCCGATCCCGAGGGGCCGATCGAGAACATCGGCGACGCTCTCGGCTTCCTGAAGCGCCAGGTGCGTGAGGACCTGGAGCGGTTCAAGGAGTTCATCGAGAAGCGCGGCACGGAGACGGGCGCGTGGCGCGGCGAGGTCCACGGCGGCGGAGCCCAGCCGAACGAGGCGACGTCCGGCGACATGTGACCGCCCATGCGGCCGTGGCCGCGCGGCTTCAGGCGGTTGCGGCCCGTGCGGCCGTGGCCGCCCGGCGTCAGGACGTGACGGGTTCGAGCCGGTAGTACCGGCCGCCCGCGAGCACGTGACTCCGCGCCATCCGGTAGATCACGTTGCCGGGAAACGGATGCTGGCTCGTCGCTCGGATGGCCGCGTCCCGTTCCGACCCAGGCTGGAGCGGGACGGCGCGGACGTCCATCGGGCCGAGCCCGTGCAGCACGATCTGGGCTGAGCCGGCCGCATCGAGATCCCTCGTCCAGCCGGACTGGCCGTTGGGGTGACCCAGGTAGAGGCTGCCGCCCGTCCGCAGCACGCCGACCAGGACCCTGCGAGTCCGACCGCTCCGGCGCGACCGCACACGCAGCTCCACGATGTTGCCGAGGCCGCTGCGCTGCCAGACCGACCGGATTGCCGGATCGAGGAAGCCGAGAATGCGATACAACACTACGAAGGCACGGCGCCATGTCGGGGACACCGGGTCAGGATAGGCGCGCGCCGGCGCGGCGCCGCGAGTCGATGCACCGGCACGGTCGTTGGATCGTCCTCGACAGCACGCAACGGAGGTAGCGCACGATGACCAGCGATCTCGGTTTCCGCTTCACCTGGAACGGCCACGCCTGCGTCGAGCTCGAGACGGCGGACGGCAAGCGCGTCCTGTTCGACCCATGGTTCGGGAACCCGCGATCGACGCGCTCCGCGGACGACGTCGAGGCCTGTGACCTGCTGCTCGTGACGCACGGTCATGGCGATCACATGGGCGACGCCGTCGGGATTGCCAGCCGCCTGCGGCCGGCGTGGCCGTGCATCCACGAGATGAGCCTCTGGCTGGCGCGACAACTGCCGGGCGGAGGCGACCAGGTCACCGGCATGAACAAGGGCGGCACGTACGAGGCGGCCGGCATCGGCGTCACGATGGTTCGGGCGGACCACTCGGCGGGCGACTGGAACGCCGACGCGGGAGCGCCGCTCTACCTCGGCGAGCCGGTCGGGTTCGTCGTGGAGCTGGAGAACGGGCGCCGCGTCTACTTCGCGGGCGACACGGACGTCTTCGGCGACATGGACCTGATCCGGCAGCTGCATGCGCCGGACGTGGCCTTCCTGCCGATCGGCGGGCACTACACGATGGGTCCGAAAGGCGCGGCCCGAGCCGTGGCGCTGCTCGGGGTCGAGACGGTCGTCCCGATCCACTACGGCACGTTCCCCGCGCTCGCGGGCAGACCGGACGAGCTTCGCGCCGAGCTGCGGAGCGTCGGCCAGGGCAACGTCGAGGTGATCAGCCCGGAGCCCGGCGAGACCGTCGGCTGACGCTCCGGCACGTGGTCCGTGCGACGGAATCGAAGAGCCGCCCGGGCTCCAACCCGGGCGGCTTCTCCAGTCAGGACCGGCAGGCTCAGCTGAGCACCACGATCGCGTCGAGGTCCACGCGCTTGCCGGTGGATGCGACGTTCTTCGTGCCCAGCACCTTGACCTGGACCGTATGGGCCCCCGCTCCAAGCGTCGTGGCGTACACGACCTGGCGAGCCTTCGTCGTCGCGCTGTACAGATCGAGCGTGGCCTTCAGGACGCCGTCGACATAGATCGCGGCCTTCCCGCGGTCCTTGGCCTTGGTCGCAACCAGCGCGAAGCCTTTGCCGGTGACGCTCGTCGTCGACTTGGCGCCGTTCGCGGCAGACCATTTGATCTTGCCTCCGGATGCGCCGCTCAGTGAGGCGAGCGTCCACGTGCCCGTGTAGGTCACGCCGGCCGTCGTCTCCTGCCGGAGGGTGGCCGTCACGGCCGTGCCGACCGCCCACG
>JAXDKU010000187.1:0-7539 GCA_034667005.1 Chloroflexota bacterium | reverse complement strand
GCTCGAGCTCGATTCCTGTGGTCGTGACCGCGGATTGGAGGTGCTCGGCGGTCACCGCCTGGCCCGCGTTCAGCGCTCCCTCGAGCGTGAGGTCGATGAGCACGCCGCGCCCGACTATCGGACCGAGCTTGTCGGCGCCGCAGCGCTGGGCGCCGGTGGTGCTGCGGATCGTGTCGCCGGGGAAGCCGTTGTAGAGCAGGTCGTCGTGCCACGCATGCGCGAGCGCGTCGATGTGGGTGCCGCTGTGCGTCGGCAGCAGGAAGGTGTCCTCGGCAAACTGAAAGCCACCCGGGCGCTTGCCGCCGGCCGCGTAGTCGCCGCCGTCGCGGTTCATGAAGCGCGCGACCGCGGGGCGATGTGCCGGGACCGGCGTGTTGGGCCCGAGCGTCTGCGAAAGCGCGATGACCCGGCCTTGCCTGACGGTCTGTAGCGCGGCGAGCACCGCGGATGCATCGATCGCATTGAGCATCCCGCGCTCGTCGTGGGGACCCCACGTCGCAGCGCTCTCGTGATCTGGGTCCATGGCGGTCGGCTCAGAGATCGATCACGAGACGGGGGGTCTTCGATCGTCCCACGCAGATCATCATCGCAGTGTTCGCGTCGCGCTCGTCGTCGCTCAGCACCTCGTCGTGATGTTCGGGCACGCCTTCGAGGACCGCGACCTCACAGGTGCCGCAGTGGCCCTCCATGCAACTGAACGCGGCGTCCGGCAGCACATCGAGGACGCAGTCGAGGATCGACCGGTCGGGGGGCACCGCGATCACGATGCCGCTGGCGGCGAGCTCAACCTCGAACCCCGTCGCTCCGGGCTCGGGAGCCGGAGTCTGGTCTGAGCTGACGAAGCGCTCGATGTGCAGCGTGACGTCGTGGGCATGCGCCTGCGTCGCCGCCTCGACGGCGGCCAGCATTCCCTCCGGCCCGCAGCAGTAGACGGGGGTGTCGGGGTCGCAGAACGCGAGGGCGCCGGCGAGGTCGGGGAAGCCGCACTCGTCTTGGGGGACCAGTTCGACCCGGTCGGGGTCGAGTGCGACCAGTTCGTCGGCGAATGCCATCGAAGCCCGCGTGCGCCCGCCGTAGAGCAATCGCCAGTCGGCTCCGCGCCGCTGTGCGTTTCTGACCATGGCGACGATCGGCGTGATCCCGATGCCGCCGGCGATGAACAGGTAGCGCTCGGCATCGACCAGGTGGAAGTTGTTGCGCGGCCCGCGTACCTGGAGCTCGGATCGCACGGTGACCGTGTCGTGCAGCTCGGCGGACCCACCGCGGCCTGCGGGTTCGCGCAGCACGGCCACGGTGTAGGTACGTTCGTCGTCGGCGTCACCGCACAGCGAGTAGTGGCGGATCAGTCCCGACGCCAGCGTGAACTGCAGGTGCGCGCCAGGCTCCCAGGCGCCCAGCGGCGAGCGGTCGGGGGCCGAGAGCGTGAGCGACACGACGCCCTCGGCCTCGGGGCGCACGGCGTCGACCACGAGTGTTCGGACGGGTTGCGCGTCGGTCATGCGACGACTCGCGATTTGCGCAGGCGCGCCACGACGTCCGGCTCGACGCCCAGGTCGCGCAGAACCTCGTCGGTGTGCTCGCCGATCCGCGGGGGGCGTCCCTGGATCTCGGCGGCGGTCCTGCTGAAACGGGGTGCGGGCGCCGGCTGGACGAGGCCGTCGACTTCGGTGAACGTCCCCCTCACAGCGTTGTGAGGGTGGTCCGGAGCCTCGTAGAAGGGCACGATCGGGGCGAAGCAGACGTCGGTTCCAGCGAGCAATTGCTCCCACTCTCGCAGCGTCCGCGTGCGGAACAGATCGGCGAACCGCTGCTTCATGGCAGGCCAATGCTCGCGCGCCTGCTGCGCAGGAAGCTCCTCGCCCGCGAGACCCAGGCGGTCGATCAACTCGTCATAGAAGCGCGGCTCGATGGCGGCGATCGACAGGTAACGCCGGTCGGAGGTCTCGTAGGCCTGGTAGTAGTGCGAGCCCGAGTCGTTGAAGTTCGCCCCGCGCTGGTCGACCCATGCGCCCGCGGCACGAAGCCCATGGAACATCGTCATGAGCAGCGCGGAACCGTCGACCATGGCGGCGTCGACCACTTGGCCGTGGCCGGACCGGGCGGTCTCGAGCATGGCGGCGAGCATCCCCACCGCGAGGAGCATGCCGCCGCCGCCGAAATCGCCGATCAGGTTGAGGGGCGGCACCGGCGGTTCGCCGGGGTGCCCGATCGGCTCGAGGACTCCGGCGAGCGCGATGAAGTTGAGATCGTGCCCCGCCATCGCGGCGTAGGGCCCCTCGCGCCCCCATCCCGTCACGCGGCCGTAGACCAGGCGCGGATTGTGCTGGAGGCATGGCTCCGGGCCGAGCCCGAGCCGCTCCATGACGCCCGGGCGAAAGCCCTCGATGAGCGCGTCGGACGATGCGATCAGCCCGAGCACGACGCCGGTTGCATCGTCGTGCTTGAGGTCGACCGCGATCGACCGGCGGCCACGGCCGAGCAACTCGTCGAGCGCAGGCTTGCGGTGCGGATCGAGCGCGTCGGCAACGCGGTCGACGCGGATCACGTCCGCGCCGAAGTCGCTCAGCATCATCCCGCAGAACGGGCCCGGGCCTGAGCCCGCGAACTCGACGACGCGCATCCCTGCGAGCGGCCCCCGGCCGCGTGCGTCTGTTCGGCTCACATCGGACATCTTCGCATATGCGACATAGAGTTCGGAGAATTGTCACTAAACGTTGACAAACTGGTGGGCCGCATATATGTTCGCCGGAGCCTTCGTCTTGTCCATGCAGTTGCCGGGGGAGAAGCACTGCGGTGAGCCGCCATGTCGTATGCCGGGTCGAGGACCTGCCGGACGGAGCGCACCTGATCGTCGATACCGGCGGCAGGGTGGGCGTCGGGGTCTACAACATCCACGGCGAGTACGTGGCCGTGCGCAACCTCTGCCCGCACGCCGGCGCGCCGCTGTGCCGCGGGATCCTGTCCGGCGCGCCGGTGTCGGACTCACCCCACGAGCGCAGCTGGGCCTACGACGGGGAGATCCTCAAGTGCCCCTGGCACGGCTGGGAGTTCAAGCTGCCCGAGGGCATAACTCTGACCGACCCGCCGATCAAGGTGAAGACGTTCCCGGTCATCGTCGAGGACGGCATGCTCGTCGTCGACATGGCCCCTGCCGCGCGGCCCTCGCCGCCGGCTCAGGCGACAGCGCTGTGAGCCCGTCGGTCGACTTCCAGGGGCTGAGCCTCGCCGAACTCGCGCGCAAGACGCTTGCCGACGCCGCCGGCGACCATCCGCCCACGTTCCCGGTGATCGACGCGTCGGTGCATCCGCGCCCGCGCGTGGACGAGCTGCGCGAGTACCTGCCCAAGGTCTGGCAAGGCCGGCGCCTGCCCGCCGGGGACCGCTACTACTACCCCAACCCGCTCGGCGACAGCATCAGGGAGTCCTTCAGCGACGCGGGCCCGCCCGGCTCGGACCCGGCGCTCGCCTCGCGGCTGCTCTTCGAGGAGGCGGGTGTCGACCGGGCGATCCTGACTCCGCTCACCCTGGGGCTGCTACCCGACGGCGACCTGCTCGCCGCGATCTGCTCGGCCACGAACGAGTGGCTGGCCAGGACATGGCTGGGCGAGCACAACCCACACGGGCGCTTCTCCGGCACCATCCGCGTCACCCCGACACGGCCCGAAGCGGCGGTTGCGGAGATCGAGAAGTGGGCCGGCGACCCCCGCTTCGTGCAGATCGGCGTGCCGCTGCAGTCGCTGCAGCTCTACGGCACGTCGCCGTTCTTCCCGATCTGGGAGGCCGCGGCACGGCACAACCTCCCGGTGCTCATCCATGCGGACGCCGAGACCGGCGTCGAGCTCGCGCCGACCCCCGCCGGCTACCTGCGCCACTTCCTCGGCTTCGCGGCGTACAACCCGATCAACTTCGTCAACCACCTGACGAGCTTCATGGTCGGCGGGGTCCTCGACCGCCTGCCCGACCTGCGCCTGGTCTTCGGCGACGGCGGCTACGACCTGTGCGTACCGCTGATGTGGCGCGTGGACAAGGACTATCGGCCGATGCGGCCCGACGTGCCGTGGATGAAGCGGCTCCCCTCGGAGTACATCGGCCAGCACGTGCGCTTCATCGCCCACAGCATGGAGGGCCCCGATGACGCGGTCCTCGACGAATGGCTGGAGATGGGCGGCGCCAAGTCGACGCTGATGTTCGGCACCAACTATCCGAGCTGGGACTTCTTCCACCCCAGTGCCGCCTTCGCCCACGTCGAGCCGGAGGGTCGCGAGCGCATCCTCGCGACCAACGCGATCGAGCTCTACGGGCTCTCCGCGCGAGAGGAGAACTGATGTCCACGCTCCACGACGTCTCACCTGAGACCCAGGCCAGCACGGACGCCGACGTCCAGGTCCCGATCGAGGTTGTGGACTGCGACATCCACGTCAACCCCAAGACCGGCACCGAACTCGCCGGCTACCTCCCGGAGCCGTGGGTGGGCCGCGGCTTTCGCGAACTGCTCTACGGCGGCGGCATGCTCGGGACGTCGGTGATCTTCGCCCCGCCGAACGACGGCCGGCGACTCGACGCCTTCTCGGAGGCCGGGCCACCCGGTTCGGACCCGGCGTTCACCAGCCGGCAGCTCTTCGATGAGGCCGGCGTCGACGTGGCGATCATCGTGCCGCTCACGGAGAAGTCCTCGGCCAACCCCGAGCACGAGGCCGCGATGGCGGCCGCGACCAACAACTGGATCGCCAGCACGTGGCTCACGCAGTACAACGGGCACGGCCGCTACAAGGGAACGATTCGCGTTTCGACCGATCCCGAGCTCGCCGTCGCGGAGATCGAGAAATGGGCCGACCACCCGCACTTCGTGCAGGTGATGCTCAACCCGTATGCGGGCGGTGCGTTCGGCCTCCCGCACTACCGACCGGTCTATGAGGCGGCGATCGAGCACGACCTCGCGGTCTGCACCCACGTGACGCTGCAGCGCCCCGGCCCAGCACTGCTCACGACGCTCGGGGCGCCGAGCTACTTCCTCGAGAACCACGTCCAGTTCGCCCTGCTCTACGCGGCGCACCTCACGAGCATGCTCTGCGAAGGCGTCTTCGAGCGCTACCCCGACCTGCGCTTCACCTTCTCCGAGGGCGGCTACAGCTGGGTGCTCCCGCTCCTCTGGCGGCTCGACCGCCACTGGAGGGAGCTGCGGGAGGAGACACCCGGGCTCCAGCGCCTTCCGTCGGAATACGTGCGCGACCAGGTGTCGTTCACGCGCCAGCCGGTCGAGGAGCCGAGCCACCTGCGCCACCTCGCCCGCGTGATCGAGTGGCTCGGGCCCAAGACGCTCGAGTTCTCCACCGACTACCCCCACTGGGACGGCGACTACAACACGCGCCACGGCTTCGTCGGCGTGCCGCCGGAGGTCCGCGCCCAGATCCTCGCCGGCAACGCGATCGAGAAGTACCGGCTCTCGCCGACGCGCTCGGGGCGCCACTGGAGCACGTTCTAGCCCGATGACGCTGGTTGACCTGACGCAGCCGTTCTCCGACGGGATGTTCAGCCTGAGCACGCTCCCGCGCGTGACGGTGCAACAGATCAAGACCATCGAGGAGCACGGCGTCAACATCACGACCGTGGCGTGCTCGGTCCACTCGGGCACGCACGTCGACGCTCCGTGCCACTTCATCGCCGGCGGGCGCGACGCGGCGGCGCTCGCCCTCGAGGACGTGTCCGGCGACGCGGTCTGCATCGCGGTTCCGTGCGAGCCGCTGCAAGAAATCACGGCGCGGGACCTCGACCGTGGCAACCCCGACGTCCGCCCCGGCGACATCGTCCTCATCCACACGGGTTGGGGGGCGCTGTTCGCCTCCGATCCGCAGCGCTATCACCGGCATCCGTTTCTCGCGGAGGACGCCGCCGAGTGGCTCGTCGATCGCGGCGCCAAGATGGTTGCCTTGGACATCCCGACGCCGGATCGCCCCGAGGAGCTACGCCCGGCGGGGTTCGCCTTCCCCGTCCACCACATCCTGCTCGGCAACGACGTGCTCGTCGCCGAGCACCTCGCCGGTCTCGAGCAGGTCGCCCGCCGGCGCGTCCGGGCCTACGCGTTCCCCATCCCGATCGTCCACGCCGACGGCTCCGCCGTGCGGTTCGTGGCGGAGCTCTGACCCCATGATCCCTGCATCGACCACGAACATCGCCCCCCTCGCGCTCGAGCTGTCGCCCGGAAGGCTGTACCTCCTGGGCGCGAGTGTCGAGCTCGACGGGCGCATCAGCTGGGTGCCGCCGGACGCCCGCGGTTGGCAGCCCGTGAACTGCTACGTGCTGGTCGAGGGCGATCACGTGCTCGTCGTCGATCCCGGTGTCACGCTCCACGGGGCGATCGTCCGCGACCAGCTCGAGACGATCATCCCCGCCGGTTCGCCGCTGTCCGTCTTCGTCACGCGCGCGGAGTGCGACACCACCGGCGGCCTCGGCGAACTCGCCGGCCGCTTCAAGGTCGAGACGCTCTACGCGGGCGGCGGGCCGAATCCGTTCGACGCCTTCGAGGCGATCACGCTCACCGATCCCGAGCACCGCAGCGAGCGCATCCAGATGGAGCGCACGCCGGCGGGCTTCTCGATCCCCATCGGGGAGACGCGCGCGCTCGAGATGCTGCGGCCCAGCATCCGGCTCCTCGCCACCTGGTGGGGCTATGACGCGGGCACGCGGACGCTCTTCACCTCCGACGCGTTCACCCACAGCGTCCAGGCCGAGCCGACGGACTCGCGGCTGCTCGACGATCCCGAGCACGCCCAGTGCGACACCGCGACGGTCCGCGCGCACCTGCTCGCGAAGTTCGGGTGGCTGGCGCGGGCTCGGAGCGAGCTGATCCTCGAACAGCTCCGCGCCGTGTTCGACGAGCACGAGGTCGACCGCATCGCACCACAGCACGGGCTCGTCATCGAGGGCCCCGACATGGTGCGCCGGCACGTCGATGCCCTGGAGAACACCATCAAGGAGATGTCATGACCGTGCCCGTGCGGGAGATCCCACGCGAGATCGCCGACGGCGTCTGGTGGCTCGGAGGTTGTCTCGAGAGCGCCGCCTTCGACGAGCCCGTCCACTTCCACACGTCCGCCTACCTCATCGTCGGTCAGGACAAGACGCTGCTGTTCGACACCGCGCCCCCGGGCGCGTGGGACGCGATGGAGCGCGACCTGGCCCGCATCCTCGGTGATCGGAAGCTGGACTACGTCGTCCCCTCGCACCCCGAGATCCCCCACGCCGGGTGCCTCACGCGCGTGTTGTCCATGTACCCCGAGGCGCGGGTCCTCGGCGATCTGCGCGACTATCACCTCTACTTTCCGGACTACGTCGACCGCATGGATCCGGTGCCGCACGGGACGACCATCGAGCTGGGCGGCGGGTTCCGGTTCACGATCCTCGATGCGATCATCGAGGACCTCCCGATCACCGTCTGGGGTTACGAGCACTCACAGCAGGTGCTCTTCCCGGTAGACGCGCTGGGCTACGGCCATCTCCCGCAGAGCGCGGACCTGCCGGACGAGCCGCTGCACCGCCCCG
>JAXDKU010000186.1:0-5666 GCA_034667005.1 Chloroflexota bacterium | reverse complement strand
CGGGCCAGCGACGTGATCGTCGACAGGTAGGAGCGCTGCATGCGCGCGACGAGCGCCTGCTTCTCATCGACCAGCGCGCGCAGCGAGCGGTTGGCGACCTCGAGCTCGTCGCGGTTTGCGCGCAGCTCTGCGACGCTCGCCCGCGAGCGGCTGATGTACTGGCGCTCGCCGAGCCACAGCAAGACGATCGGCAGGGCGAAGAGCACCAGGCCGTATCCGCCGATGGCGCGCTCGGCGAGGACGAGCCCGCCGGCGAGCGCCCCGAACGCCAGGTAGTGGGGCCACAGCCACGCCCAGCCCTCGCGCCACAGCGCCAGCGGGCTGACCCGGGCACCGAGCGACATGAGCGTGAGCATGAGCAGCGCGTTGACGGCGTAGCTCGTGATGCCCGCCACGGCACCGCCGCCGAGCACCGCCGCGTGGCTGCTCGGGGCGAGCGCGATCCACACGCCGGCGGTCGCCGCGCCCGTGATCGAGAGCATCCCGAAGTCGGCGAGCAGCCCGACCAGCGACTGGCGGCGGAGCAGGCGGGTGAGGGCGATGACGCCTTCGGCGGCGATCGGGCCGAGCGGGCCGAAGACGAACGCCAGCGCGAGGATCGGCACCGACGCCGGCGACACGTTCGCGCGCTCGAAGACATCGATGCGCATCACGTCCAGCACGACGGCGAAGGCCACGAGCGCGATCAGCAGCACCGGATGCGCGGTGATGTGCCCGGTGGGCGAGAGCACCGCGACCGACAGCGCGCCGACCAGCAGCGCGGCGACGAGCAGGGGCAGCCGGCGCGCCTGGGGCGGCGCGGCCGGCTCGACGGGGCCAGGTGAGGCGGCGTCGACCGGTGCCGGCGGCGCGACCGCGGACAGGATGCGGGCCAGCGAAGCGGCGGACTCGGCGTACGGCCTGGAGTTCGGGAGGACCATCTAACCCCGAAGTCGGCGCTGCCCAGGCGAACTGTTGTCGCGTAGACGCTTGTCGGCAGCGTTGACGGTCAGACGGGGTGCGGGGTGCGTCGTCTGCGTGCGAGGAGCAGAGCCGTGATGGCCAGGAGCAGGCCGGCGAGACCCAGCAGCCCGACGATCACGGAGCCAGGCCCGGACGACGGGGCCTCGACCCGGGGAAATGTGATCGTCCCACGCGCATTCCGGCCCAGGAGGCCGCTGCGCAGGTCGACCCGTGCGTGCCACGGGCCTTCCGGCAGCCGCTTGTCGAGAACGATTCTGACCGTCTCGGTGTCGCCGATCGCGAGACTCACGCCGAGGTCGGCCGGGTAGGGGCCGGCGCTGAGCCCGCCGGGACCGTCTCGGAGCCGCAGCGTGCCGCTCATGTCCAGAGCCCGGCCGCCGGTGTTGTGCACGGCCGCGAGCACCATGGGGCGGCCGTCGGGGGAGCGCTTGGCGGTCAAGGAGTCGATCTTGAAGTTGGCGGCGGGCGGGCCGCCTGGACCGACCGAGAGGTAGAGGCGGATCCCGACGCGGTTGACCTGAGTTATCCCGTCGCCGCCGGCGGGCGCCGAGCGCGTCTCGGCCCATACCACGCCGTAGCGCTCACCCGGCGCCGCGTCGCGTGGAACGCGGATCGTCACGACCACGGTCCGCCTCCCGCCGGGACCGATCCCGGGTGCGCCGGGACGGACGGAGGCCCAGGTCGAAAGCTCGTTGCGCGTGTGGCCCGCGGCGCCGATGAACGTGCCCTTTGCGATCTTCGCCGCGGCGGGGTAGATCGCGACGTGCATGGTCGATGTCGTCGAGTTCGATACCTGGACCCGGCGGTGGACGACCGTGCCGGGGGCGACGTGATCAACGATGTACAGGCGCGCGCGCGGATCCAACCGCGCCGTGGCCGGCACGTCGAGCAGCTGCACCCCGAGGCGGCCCCGCGACGCTTCGGCGGGGGCCGCGAGAACCGACGCGCAGGCGAGCAGGCAGACGACGCGCCCTGCCAACCGCATGGCGCGCCGCCTGCGCACCGCTACACGACCGAGTGCGTGATGGTGCCGGAGTAGGTGCCGGCGGGCTTCCCCCCGGCGACCGCGACGTTGATCGTCGGGTTCCAGGTGGCTGAGTTGTCGCCGGTGATGCCGGTTGCCGTGACGGCCGCTGCGGAACCCGCGAGGTCGGGCGGGTCGTTCGCCGTGAACGTCGCGGTCCCGACTTTGGTGATGGGGCCGGCGACGTAACCGACGGCGGCGGCGCCGATCGTCGGACCCGAATTCGGGGTGAAGGCGGTCGAGATGACGCTCGCGACCCACCCGGAGCCGGCGGCTGCACTGCGTGCATCGCTGACCTGGACCTGGCCCAGGGGGCCGCTGATGACTCCACCGGCGACTGTGTTGGCCAAGGTTCCGAGATTGCCCGCGCTCGTGGGCACGGTGATCGACAGCGACCCTCCGGTCACGGTGACGGTCGCGGTCGTCGGTGCTGCCTGCGCGGTCATCGGGACCACCGCGGAGGTGCACAGGACGGCCAGACCGGCCGCGACCCGTGCGAGACGGGGTGACGAGAACTTCGGCATATCGATGCCTTCCCGCTGGTGAGCAGACCTCATTCGACGGCGTCTCATCGACGCGGACCGCTCTCGTGAACGTCCGGTCATCGGCAACCCGGCTGACTCCGGCGGAGCCCCGTGGCTTTGCGGACCTGCCTCACGACAGGGGTGCGATTGGTGAAAAGCCTGCTCGGCTATGTAGCTCATGCATCGGCGCCACAGGCGAGACCTTGAGCGACCCGCACGAACCCGGACCTGTCGCGAGCAGGGCGTGCGCCAAGCGGGTGGCATCTGCCTCGTCGCCCCGCTATGCGGGGCTCGCCTGAGGGGTGAGCGATGGGGCTCGAACCCACGACCACCTGGACCACAACCAGGAGCTCTACCAACTGAGCTACGCCCACCAAGCGCGCCGAAGTGTATCGGGCGACGGGGCCGGGTTCAGTACGCCTGGCGCGGGAGCGCCGCGTGGACCCCTGAGAGGGTGAACAGCCGCCGCACCGGAGGCGAGGCGGCGGTCAGCACGAGCTCCCACCCCCCGCGTTCGGCCGCCTGCTGGGCGCGCAGCAGCACGCGCAGGCCCGTCGAGTCCATGAAGCCCAGCTCGGAGAGGTCGAGCTCGACGACCGTGCCGCGCTCACGCTCGCGCAACAGGAGCTTCTCGAGCGCCGCCGCGGTGGCGACGTCGAGCTCTCCGCGGACGCGGACCACGCCCTCGCGCTCGCGCGCGCCGAACACCGGCCCGGCGATCGCCTGCAGCGCGACGAGCGAGCTCACGGCGTCCTCGCGCTCGGCGAACGACGCGAGGCGCCACAGCCGTCCGAGCCGAAAGTGCAGGACCCACACGACCTCGTGGCCCTCCAGGCACACGGCCATCATCACCGCCTGCCCGTGGTCCTCGATCTCGCGCAGCTCCATGGGGCACTCGGTGCGCGCGGCGAAGGCCCGCAGCTCGTCGGCGCTGCGCATGACGGCGCCCGTCCGCGGGTCGGGCTGCCAGACCACGTCGTCGCCGACGCGGGCGAGCACGGCATCGACCCCGCCGGTCTCGTAGGCGGCCCATAGATCGGAGACGGTCTTCACCGGGCTGGCCACGGCGCCAGCAATCTATCCCGAAACGGGCCCTCGGCCCGAAAGTTCACGTACGCATTCCGACGCGGAGGGCTAGGCGTGATGGGCGTGCACGACGGCGTGCCCCCTGCCGCGGGCGATCAGCCAGCGATTGACCGGCACCGCCGCCCAGAACGCGACGAGCAGCGCGAAGGCCAGCGAGCCCCAGAACAGGGGATCGCCCAGGCCGGCGGCCATCGCCCCCGGCACGGCCAGGATGATGAGGCTGTCGACGATCTCCATCGTCGCGATCGAGAACGTGTCCGAGGCGAACGCCAGGCCGGCGACGCGGCGGGGCGCCAGGCCGGAGCGCAGCAGGGGCAGCGACGTGAGCAGGTAGCCGAAGAAGAACGCCAGGGCGATCGACAGCGCGATCGACGCCGAGTTGCCCCAGCCGAACGCGGTGGCCAGCGCCATGCCGAGCACCTCGCCGATGGCGCATCCAGTTAGGCAGTGCAGCGTCGCCGAGATGGCGGTGCGTGTGAGGTCGTCGAGCCGGGCCATGCCCGTAGCATATACCCCCTAGGGGTATCCGTGCGGCGCCGCCCGCGACGACCCCGTCACCGACTGAGCGCCGCGATGACCTTGATCTCGGCCTCCCCGCCGAGGAAGGCATCCAGGACCCGCGGGTCGAAGTGCCGACCGCGCTCGACGCGCATGATCCCCAGCGCCTCCTCGTGGGAGTACGCCCGACGGTAGACGCGATCGGTGGTCAGCGCGTCGAAGACGTCGGCCACCGCCACGATCCTCCCGTCCAGCGGAATCCGCTCGCCGGCGAGCCCTCGCGGGTAGCCCCTGCCGTCGTAGCGCTCGTGGTGGGTCCAGGCGATCGTGGCCGCGCGCTCCAGCAACTCGGCGCCGGAGCCGGCCAGGATGCTGTGACCGATCTCCGCGTGACGTTGCATCGCGGCACGCTCGGCCGTATCGAGGGGGCCCGGCTTGCGCAGGATCGCATCGACGACGCCGATCTTTCCGACGTCGTGCATGGGGCTTGCGATCCGCAGTTGCTCGGAGTGCTCTGGATCGAGGCCGAGACGCATCGCGATCAGGGCGCAGTAGCGGCTCACGCGCTCGATGTGCGTGCCGGTGTCGTCGTCGCGAAACTCCGCGGCCCGAGAAAGGCGCCGGATCGTCTCCTCATGCGAGCGGCGCAGTGACTGCCGCGCCTCCCGCTCAGGAGTGACGTCGTACATCAGCCCGAGTTGGTAGGCGGGGTAGCCCTCTGTCTCGTGGACCATGACGGCCTCGTCGCGGATCCACACCAGGCGGCCATCGCGCGCGAACATGCGGTAGTCGGCCGCGAAATCCGTCCCGTCCTCGCGGCTGCGGAGGTCTTGGGCGACCGTCCGGTCGCGGTCCTCCGGATGCAGGCTCCGCGCCCAGAGCGATGGGTCCGCGAGCCAGTCATCGGCGGGATGCCCGAGCACCGACTCGATCGCGCCGCTGACGTAATAGCACTGCCCGTCGGTCCCGGCCTCCCACAGGTACACGATCGCGGGCAACTGGTCGACGAGCTGGGCGATCGATGTGGGGGCCAGCTGCAGTAGCCGTTCCGAGCGCCGGCTCAGGCCGAGTTCCATCCGTTGAGTATCGGAACGGCGGTATCATGTGTCTAACAGCTAACTCAGATCGGATTGATCGACGTAGTCGATCGGAGGCGCGACCCCGAATGGAGCTTCGACAGCTCGAGCACTTCCTCGCTGTCGCCGAGGAGCGACATTTCACGCGCGCCGCGGCACGCGCCCACGTGGTCCAATCGTCGTTGTCGGCGTCGATCGCCACGCTCGAACGCGATCTCGGGGCGGTGCTGTTCACCCGCAGCACACGCCAGGTGGGCCTGACGGACGCGGGGCGCGCCCTGGTCCCCGAGGCGCGGAGGACGATCGCCACCGCGGCCGCCGCGCGGGCCGCGGTCGCAGACGTTCAGGGTCTCCAGCGCGGATCGGTGGCGATCGGCACCGGCAAGGCGCTCACCATCGACCTGGTCCCGATTCTGGCCCGCTTCCGCTCGGCCCACCCCAACATCACCCTGAACCTGCACCAGGGCGGCTCGCTCGAACTGGTCGAAGCAGTGC
>JAXDKU010000185.1:0-3541 GCA_034667005.1 Chloroflexota bacterium | reverse complement strand
CGGAGGTCAGCGTGTGGCCGCGCGCCTCGAGGCCGTCGCGCAGCTCCTGGAAGTTCTCGATGATCCCGTTGTGGATCACGGTGATGTCGCCGGTGCAGTCCACGTGGGGGTGCGCGTTCAGGTCGTCGGGGCGCCCGTGGGTCGCCCAGCGGGTGTGCGCGAGACCCACGGCGGCGGATGGCGTCACGTCCAGGAGCGCCGTGCGCAGGTTGGAGAGCTTTCCGGCGCGCTTCTCGACGAACATCTCACCCTCGGTCGTCACGAGGGCGATCCCGGCCGAGTCGTAGCCGCGGTACTCCAGGCGCTGGAGGCCCTCGAGCAGGATGGGCCCTGCCTCACGCGGCCCGATGTAGCCGACGATTCCGCACATTCCGAGGTGTGTCCCTTCCTCTTGGAGCGGCTAGTTTAGGCGCTCGCCGGCGAGTGCCGACAACTGGTCGGCCAGCTCCGAGACGCGCGCCGCGTCGTCGCCCTCGACCATGATCCGCAGCGCAGGCTCCGTGCCGGACGGACGGACCAGGATCCGGCCACGGCCCAGGAGCTCGGCCTCGGCCTCGCGGACCGCCTCTGCCAGCGGCAGGTCGGCGGCCCACTCCTCTCGATGACGAGCGGGGATCGTGCGTTGTTGCTGCGGGAAGAGCGGGATGCGGGACGCCAGCTCCGAGAGCGGCATGCCGGTGCGGGCGATGATGTCCAGCACCTCGAGCGCGGTGAGGATCCCGTCGCTGCTGGTGGAGTGCTCCGGCATGATCAGGTGGCCGCTCTTCTCCCCGCCGAGGCCGGCCCCGGAGACCAGCATCGCGCCGAGGATGTACTTGTCGCCGACCGGGGTGCGCACCACTCGGCCGCCGGCGGCCTGGATGGCCTTCTCCAGGCCCCCGTTCGAGAGGACGCTGAGCACGACCGTGGAGGCCGCCAGCTCGCCGCGGGCCAGCCGGTCGAGTGCGACGAGCCCGATGAGCCGGTCCCCGTCCACGATCTGGCCTCGCTCGTCGACGGCCACGCAGCGGTCCGCGTCGCCGTCCAGCGCGAAGCCGACGTCGGCGCCGCTGTCGCGGACGATCGCGGCCAGCGCCTCCGGGTCCGTCGCGCCGCAGGACACGTTGATGTTCGTCCCGTCGGGCTGGTCGAAGACCGACGTCACGGCGGCCCCGGTCCCCGCGAGGATGTCTGCCGCCACGATCGAGCCCGAGCCGTTGGCACAGTCGACCACCAGGTCGAGCTCCGAGCGGCTGCGCAGGGCGAGAGCCAGTCGGTGCTCTCGGTAGCGGTCGAGCTCGGGCGTGGCGTCGACCTCGCGCCCGAGCCCGTCGTTGGTCGGGCTGGAGAGCTCGTCCGCGCGCCAGATCAGCGCCTCCAGCTGGTCCTCCAGCTCGTCCTCGAGCTTCATGCCTCGCGAATCGAGCACCTTGAGACCGTTGTCCTCGGCCGGGTTGTGCGAGGCCGAGACCATGATCCCGGCGCCGTAGCCGCCCGCCTCCGTCACGAACGCGAGCGCCGGCGTGGGGCAGAGTCCGAGGCGGTGCACGTGGGCGCCGAAGCTCGTGCCGCCCGCCACGATCGCCGCGACGAGCATGTCGCAGGAGCGCCGCGTGTCCTGCCCGACGAGGATGCGCCGGTCGCCGTTGAGCAGCAGAGCCGCCGTGGCGCGCCCGAGGTCGAGCGCGAGGCTGGGCTTCAGGTCGACGTTCGCGATGCCGCGGATCCCGTCCGTGCCGAAGAGGCGGGGCATCAGCCGGGCCCCGGCGAGGTCGTCGGCACCGGCTCGGGTGACGGCGTGAGGTGCGGGGCTGTGCGGATGTCGACCGTGACCTCGGCAGGCGAGATGGTGCCGACCGCGAGATCCGCCGGGGCGTCCACCTCGACCGGCACCTGATGCACCCCCTCCCCGAGCGAGAAGAGCTGGAGGAGCGCGTGGACATCCCCTGGCTGGAGGGCATCGAGCGCTGCCGCGGGGCCGGACAGCGTGACGAGCACCGAAGGCCTGGCGATGTCGTAGATGAGATCCGAACGCGTGCCGCGGACCTCCACGGCCACCTCGATCGACCTCGAGGCCTGGCGGATCTGGAATGCCACCTGGACGCGAACCGTCGTCGCACCGTCCACGGTGACCTCCGGTGGCAGGTCGAGCGCCACCTGCAGGGAGAAGCCGGCATCGCGGCCGCCAAGGTCCACGGGCATCGTGGCGATGCCGCCGAGCCGCTCCACGGTGGGTGCCTCGCCGCTCACGGTCACGCTCACGGGGTCGACGGTGACGCTGGCAACTTCGAAGCCCGGCGCCGGTTCGCCGGTCAGCTGGACGCGGACCGGGAGCTGGACGGTCGCCTGGTCACGGCTGATGTCGATCCGCACGTGGGCGCGCTGCGGCTCGAGCTGCACGCCGGCGACGGGGTTGCCGATCTCGTCGAGCGCCTGGAGGTCGACCTGCTGGTCGATGTTGAGCCCGCTCGCGTCGATCGCGACCCGGGCGACCACCGTCCGGACGCTCGACACGCGGGATGCCGCGCCGGTGAGCGTGACGCTCGTCGGCGAGATCTGCGGGGCGCCGATGGTGAGGCCGTCCGGGACCAGGCCGCGGTCCACGGTCACCGGCAGGGCGCGGGTCATCACCGGGTCCAGGGTGATGCGCACCACCTTCGGCTCGTAGTCGACGATCTGGACGCTGGCATCCACGGCGTTCAGGTCCACCGGCACCTCGACCGCCGCGCCGTCCGCGGAAGGCTGGATGTTCGAGAGGTCGACCCTCGCCTTGAACGACCCGTTGGTCAGCCGGCTGGCCACGTCGAGCGGTGCCCGGTAGCTGATGCTGGTCATGTAGCCCAGCAGGTCCAGCACGGCAGCGTCGCGCGGCGGGTTGAAGACGTCGATCGGGACCTGTCCGGGCCACGTCCGGACGTTGCCGGAGAGCACGACGCCGGCGTACAGCACGGTCGCGAGCGCCACCGCTCCCAGCTTGAGCGGCCAGTTCCCGAGCAGGAATGCGAGAAGGCGCCTCACTCCGCCCGGCCCGCGGATCCGGGCAGGGCCGCGCTGGCCGCGGCAGCCGCGGTAGTGGCAGCCGCGGTCGTCACCGCCGCGGCGGACTGCGGCGGGAGCTGGGCCGGCGGCGACCCGCTCGCCGGGGTTGTCGAGGCAGGGTCCGTCAGGCCGCCGCGGTCATGCGGCGTCCGGGTGCGGCGCTGGCGGCTGGCGGAGACGATCCGCGTCCGACTGAGCGCGGCCACGGAGCTCGCCGCACGGTTACGCGCGTCGCTCGGCCGTAGAAGCGCCAGTAGCGCCGTCCGAAGCCGCTCCTCGTCGAGGGCCCGCAGGACGCGCCCCCGTTCGATCAGGCTGACGTGGCCGGACTCCTCGCTGACCACGATCGCCACCGCGTCCGTCTGCTCGCTGATGCCGATCGCAGCGCGGTGCCGCGTGCCGTAGCGCTCCCGGTAGGTCGCCGCCTCGGGCAGCGGCAGCACCACGCCGGCGGCCAGGACCCGGTCGCCGCGGACGATCACGGCCCCGTCGTGGAGCGCGGTGTGCGGGGTGAAGATCGACT
>JAXDKU010000184.1:0-7312 GCA_034667005.1 Chloroflexota bacterium | reverse complement strand
ATCGGGAGGACTGGACGGCTTTTGAACCAGACCGCGGTCCGTTTGATCTGTCAGCTTCACGGCATGCTCCCCCAACCCTGATCTTCCTGGACCTCGGAGACGCGCTCTTCTCGCTCGACCTCGATATGACGGTGTCGGCCTCAACCGGCGCGCCGACTCGTATCGCAGGCTCCGTCGGCAACCTGAACATCCCCGCCGGAACACCGGCATCTTCCCCCAGAAAGTCAGCGCCCTGTTCAACAACAACCCCCTCACGATGAGGTGGGCCGTGCCGGTGGCATTCGCCTCGATGTCGAAGCCGTTGCTGGTCGAGGAGTACGCGCCCAACCCGTCGATGTCGACGGAAGCGCCTGTACGTGCTTCGCGTGCACGGCCGGCCGGTCGCACTACGCCGCGGGAAGCCGGGCAAGCCCGTTCACTTCCGTGTCGACGCGGGCGCGACCCACCTGACGATCACCGTCCGGGCCGTGGTCGGCGGTCGCGCACTGCGCGGCAAGGCGAAGTCAGTCGCCGTCCGCTGAGGCGGACCGGCCTCTGGCCGATCGCTGCCCCAGCAGCGCGAGAGGAAAGCCTCGCGCTGGCGAGGTCACGCAGCGGCCGTTCGAAGCTCGCGGGGACGCGCTTCGGCTGCGACCGCGACGCCAGGCTAGCCCCTCACGGTCGCGGGCGCACGCCTCAAGCCAGGAGCCCCGGGTCGCCCCGGGGCTCCTGAGTCCCGCCAGTGTTGCCGCGCGCCGCTCAGCGGCTCGCCTGGCTTGCTGCGATCCCGCGAGCGGTCTCGTCGGGGCCGCCGGCAGGCGCCGTGCCGGACGACGAGGCGCTCGCGACCGCCTGGCCGCGGGCCGTCTCGTCCGGCCCGCCCGAGCGCAGCACGGGCTCGGCACCGGAGGCGGAGGCCGCGGCGTGCCCGCGCGCCGTCTCGTTCGGTCCGCTGGAGGTGATCGAGTGGACGGCGGGGGAAGCTGACTGACCGTCGTCGCGGGACGCTATGAGGTAGACAGACAGAGCCGCGGCCACGAGCAGCAGCGCCGCGATTGCCGTCATGCCGCGCCAGTGGAGCTGGCCGACGGACGGGTGGGTCTGCGGGAGTGTGTTGGACATGACGTGCCTCCGTTGAGGTCGTTTGGCGGGTCGAGGGCAGCATCCGCCCTGGCGACCCGCCGGTCCTCACACCGGAGGGTGAACTTCCGCGGGGGCCTCACCCGCGAGGATGAGCGGCGCTCGCCGCGGCAGCCGCGCGGTCAGGCGCCAGCCACCGTCCACATCCAGGCCGGCGTCGAGCCTGCCTCCCACCTCGCCTACGCGCTCCCGCAGGCCGCGGATCCCGTTCCCGGTGCCGGCACCTGCGAGCGCCGTCTCGGCAGGGGCCCGCCCGTTCACGACCTCGATCACGAGATCCTCCTGACGACCGTCCACGATGACGCGTACCGCGGCGCCCGCGGCGTAGCGGAGCGCGTTCGTCAGCCCCTCCCGGACCACCCGGTAGGCCACCTGGACGAGCGGAGCAGGCAAGCCCTCGCGGCTGCCCTCGAATCGCAGGGTCACGTCGAGCCCGCTGCCGGCGGCGCGACCGACCAATTCCTCGACGAGCGCCAGGTCGGGAGCCGGGCCGATGGCGGCCTCGTCGCCCAGCAGGGCCGCGAGGCGCCCCATGTCCTGCTCCGCCTGGCGTGCCGCGCCGGCGATCGCCTCGAAGGTCTCGGCGGTGGCCTCGGGGTCGTGAGCGGCGAGGCGTTGCCCCGCGGCCGCCTGAACCACCATCACGCTGATCGCGTGCGCCACTATGTCGTGCAGCTCCGATGCGATCCGGGCGCGTTCGTAACGCACCGACAACGCGGCGTGGGCCTCGCGCTCCTCCTCCAGCTCGCGCATTCGCTGCGCGAGCCGAGCGGCGATGGCTTCGCGTTCGCCGAGTGCCCATCCGGCTCCCCAGGCGGCGGACAACACGAGGACGGTGGGCACCACCGTCTCATCCGCAAAGCCACTGGCCCCGAAGGACAGGTTGAGAGCAACCAAGGCGACGCGACCGGCCCACCGCCCCTCACGGCGGCCGGCGCAGAACGCAACCGCGGCGGCGGGGAACACGAGGTCCCAAGGCGTCCTGAATGGGATGGCCACGAGCAGCGCCGCGGTCGTCGTCAGCCACGCCGCGCGTGGATGCCGGTTCGCGATACCCACAGCCGCGCCGACGATCGCGCCGAGCACGACGGCGCTGGGACTCGAATCCTCTAGTGCCGCCCAACCCGCACCACCGATCGCCGCGACGAAGGCGACCAGCAGCTCGGTGCGCCCGGGCGCCTTCACGCCGGCGCGGCGACGGGCAGCGAGACCGTAGCGTCCGCGCGCCCGCCGTGGGCGCTCACCTTCAGCGTCCCGTGCTGCACGCGCGCGCGTTCACGAGCCCGCTCGATCGCCGCCTTGCCACGGCGACGGGCGCACCCCGAGACGGCAAGCGTGAGCACCTCGTCGCCGAAGCAGATGTGCACCTGGACGTCGGGGGTGACCTCGAGTGCGGCCAGCAGGTGCTCCACGATCCTGTAGGCGGACAGCTCGACGGCCGGCGGCAACACGCGCGGGTTGCCCTCGAAGGTGAGTCTTGCGCTGCTGCTGCCCGTGGCGCGCACGAGGAGGGCGTCGAGGTGAGTGATGGCCGGCGGCGGTCCCGTCGGGGCCACGGAGTCGTCGCGCAGCATTCCGACGATCGCCCGCATCTCCTCGAGGGTGCGACGACTCTCGCGCTCGATGTCGACGAGCGTCGCGGTGGCGCCGGCCACATCGCCGGGGCGATCGGTGTCCGCCATGCGAGCCAGTTCGCCGAGCCGCCGCTCGAGTAACTCATCCAGGTCGCGCGACAGGCGTGCGCGGTCGGAAAAGACCTCGAGCCGTGCCCGCGCGTCGCGCGCCTCGCGCAGCTCCACGGTGCGGGCGGTGAGCTCCGCGGCCATCTGCCGCCGCGACCGGACGAGGCGGCCCACGGCCCAAATCAGCACAGTCAACCCCGTGGCTACGGCTAATGTAAGCCCGCCGAACTCCACTACGAGGTCGAGTAGCGTCAGCCCCAAGCCGAACACAAATCCGACGAGCGCTTCCCGCTTCTCCATCTGCGCGGACGCGAAGACAAACAGGAACGCCGTCGGCAGGACGATGCCGCAGCGGAGCGGATCAGACCCGATGAGGACGAAATTGAGCACGAGCCCGGCGAGGGCAGCTCCGGTGGCGCCGAGAGGCGCGACCCGACGCCAGGCGAGCGGCACCGTCACAAGCAGAAACAGCGGGATTGCGAAACCGATCGGCAGCAGACCGCCCAACTCGATGTTCGGCTGCTCCTCCGCGGTTGGCGGGATGGCGTCCGTCAGCCGCTGAACGTTGGCAACCATCAGGACCAGCCCAAGCAGGCTGATAACCGCGGCAATCACGATGTCGCGTCTGCCGATGCGCCGCCCGGCGTACGTCATGGAGGCAATCATGGCTCCGTCGCGTCCTCTCGTAAAGATGTCGGGCTGCCAGCTTCGGTCGTCTCGATTTGCTCGTCATCACTCCCGCGGGTGACCCTCGAGTCGCCATTCACCCGTTGGGACTAGGCGAGTGGGTCCTGAGCGGGGATGATCGGCCGACCGCTGTGGCCGACTCCTTCGTCACCGTTCTCTTCACCGACCTCCCCCGGTCGGCCTCGCTGTTCGACCGCGAGGGCGATGAAGCGGCGGACGCAAAGCTCCGCGACCACCTCAGCGCGCTGCGGGCGGCGGTCGCGGAACATGGGGGCCGCGAGGTGAAGTCGACCGGGGATGGGCTCATGGTCGTGTTTGCGAGCGCGGTCGCCGCGGTGCGTTGCGCGGCAGCGATGCAGCGCGGAAATCCGACGGGGCTTGAGATGCGTGTGGGCCTCGACGCAGGCGAGCCCATCACGGACGGCGACGACCTCTACGGCACGCCGGGCATCGTCGCAAGCCGGCTCTGCGACCTGGCCGGACCCGGTGAGATCCTCGCCTCCGAGGTCGTCTGCCGGATCGCGAGCCCGCGCATCGAGGAGCCGATCCAGCCGGCCGGAGCGCTGAAGCTCCGCGGAATCACCGACCGCGTCGCGGCGTCGTACGTGCAGTGGTCCGGCGCGGCCTCGCCCGAGCCCCCACCCCTTTCGGCCGAGATCACGGTGGTGGTCGCCGACGACGAACGGCTGATCCGCACCGGCTTCCGCGTCATCCTCGACGCGGAGCCGGACATTCATGTCGTAGGCGAGGCCGCCGACGGGCGAGTCGCTGTCGACGTGGTCACCCGCCGGCGTCCCGACGTCGTGCTGATGGACATCCGCATGCCGGAGCTCGACGGCCTGCGAGCGGCGGAGCGGATCATCGCCGACCCCCGGCTCCACACCGCAGTGCTGATGCTCACGACGTTCGATCGCGACGAGTACGTCTACGAGGCGCTTCGCCTCGGGGCGAGCGGATTCCTCCTCAAGGACGCGCCTTCGGACCGGCTGCTCGACGCGGTCCGAGTGGCAGCCGCCGGCGAGGCGATGCTGGCGCCGTCGATCACGCGCCGGCTGATCGAACAGTTCGCACGCGCCGCGCGGCCCAGGCCCGACGCGGTACCCGACGCCGTCGCAGAGCTCACCTCCCGCGAGTTCGAAGTGCTCACGCTCGTTGCGCGCGGACTCTCGAACGCCGAGATCGCAGCGGAGCTCGTGCTGGGCGAGAACACGATCAAGACCCACGTGGCGCACGTGCTCAGCAAGCTCGGGCTTCGCGACCGCGTGCAGGCGGTGGTCCTGGCCTACGAGCAGGGGATCGTCGCACCCCCGGCTCACCCTGCCGAGTAAGCGTCCGTGGCCAGCGGCGGTAATGCCGCCAAATGCTTGCTTGCTGATCGGGAGGACTGGACGGCTTTTGAACCAGACCGCGGTCCGCTTGATCCGTCAGATCCATCAAACGCTGCAGCTGAAGCGATAGACGCGTCCGCCCGCTGCTCGTCCTCCATTGCGGCAGTCGGCCGTGAAGCACCGAGCCTTCTGCTCGCCGCATCCTCTAGCGGCCAGGCGCCGGCGTGTCCCGAGCCACTTGGGCTTCCGCGGAGGGCTCGTGGCGCTTTGGCAGCAACGCGTGCCCATCGACCACCGCGCTCGCAATATCGATCAGCTTGCGATTGCGCGTGCGGGCGTGCGCGCGCAACATCTCGAATGCTCTCTGCTCGCCGACCGAGTGGCGTTCCATGAGGATGCCCTTGGCCCGCTCGATCGTTGATCGCCGCCCGAAGGCTCCCCGCAAGTCGTGGTACTCCGCGAAGCGGCGCAGCACGACCGACAGCGTGTCCTGCCATTCCTCCCTGGCGCGATCGGTGATCACGGCGAAGACGCCCCGCTTTGATGCCTCGTTGACGAACTCGGGGTCCGGTGCGTGCAGCAACAGGATCACCGGGCACGCAGCCTGGCGGACGATGCCGTCGATCATCCTCAACGCGTGACCAGAGCTGGCACCCAGTCCCACTAGCGCTACGTCTGGCTGCTCGCTCGCGGTGATGCCCGCTACCTCGGCGACTTCGACCGTCTGCGCTACCACCTCGTGCCCGAGCGCCACGACTGACGGCACGAGCAGCCTGAGTTGATCGTCCCGTTCGTTCGCGACCAGAACGCGCAGATTCTCCCTCTCGTCCCTCAAGTCAACGATCCCCTACCGTGGTAGCGCAAGCTTATTGCTGGGGCACACGAGTTTGCGTTCTCCCTTCTCGTTCGGTAAGGTCCGCGTGCTCGGCTCTAAACCCTCGGCAGGGCAGCCTTACCGACTCGATACCTCGGTCGGAGCACGCGGTCGGTTTGACAGACGGCGTGGACAAGTGGGATCTCCCTGGCATGGCCGCGCCTCCACGCGCTCGAAGACGCCGTTGAGACCCCGACATGGAAGCCTCGCGCTCTCGGCATCCGATCGAGTCGCGCAGGCTCCTACGACGAAACGGAGCGAGCACGATGAATGCTGCGATTGATGTCACGGCCGCACCCGGGACAGAGACATACAGCCCCCCGTCCTGGGTCGCCGACTACGCGCCAGTCGTTCAGTTCCACCCCGACGAGGTGTACCTCCCCTGCTCGATCGAGTACCTACTCGAGGGTGCCACGCTCGTGACCCCGAGCGGGCCGGTCAGTAACCCCACGGCTGCGGACCTGTACGCAAACAGGGCCCTCGCCACGGACCAGGCACATGTGGAGATAAGCGCGAGTCAGTTCAGCGGGCAGCCGATCAACAGTGCACCCTGTTACGTCTGCGTCGAGACGCCGCCCGGCAACCTGGGAACCACGGTCGACCTCAATTTCTTCTTCCTGTTCGCCTACAACGGGCCACAGGGGGCCGTGGTCCAGCCGGGCGGCTTCCCCTGCCTGCTGCCGACGTTCGGCGAGCACCAGGGCGACATCGAAGGCGTGACGGTGCGTCTGGATGCGCCGCAGGGCAACATCGTTTGGGTCCGCTACGAGGCGCACGGCGACAGCACATTCGTCACTCCGGCCAACGGCCTATCGCTCGTGCCAGGCACAAGTCGCCCCATGGTCTGGTGCGGACTGGGATCGCACGCGACCTATTCGACGCCGGAGGCGTTCGAGACAAGCGAGGACTACGCCGTCGTCGCGTTTGGCGACTTCGTCCGGAACGACCTGCCTGAATGGGTCTGGAGCCCTCGCGCCGGTGATCTCGTCGCGGTGGGCCTCGATGGGTCGACGCCCGCGGAGCCGCTTGACGGGACCGCGCCGTGGGCCGCGTTCCAAGGCCGGCTCGGACTGATCAACCAGCAGAACAGGTGCACCGCCGGCGTTAGCCTCGGGAACCAACCACTCCCCTCGCTCGAGGACGGGTATGTCCGCACGATGCTGGCGCTCGTCAACGGGCACCTCGGCCCCGACCAGACACTCGGCGATGGGCCCACGGGCCTGGGTGCTCGCCTCGCCGCGCGCGCAGCGCCGGCGGAGTCACCGTGGCCAGGGGTGCCGGCCGCGGGGAATCCGCTCGCGCTCCGAGGATCGTTTGGCGCGGTCGCTGTCGACGACAGTCTCCTTCCTCGGCCGTACGCGTTCGTGAAGGCCGACGACGGCCATCTGTGGGTGGACTGCTGGGACCCGCAGTTGATCTGGATGTGGGCCGACCTCGGGACGCCGCGCGACGTCGCGCTGGAGCAGGCGATGGGCGCCGTCGTGGTCGACGGTGATCGGCCGTACACGTTCGTGTCAGGCAGCGACGGCAACCTGTGGCTGAACTTCTGGGACGGCTCGCAGTGGAACTGGGCCAACCAGGGCGCCCCGCCTAACGTCGCGCTGACCGCGGCGATGGGCGCC
>JAXDKU010000183.1:0-5594 GCA_034667005.1 Chloroflexota bacterium | reverse complement strand
CAGCGGGTGCTCGACGTCGGCTGCGGCACGGGCGCGCTCACGAGCGAGCTCGTCGCGCGCGTCGGACCGGCGCATGTGTCGGCGGTCGATCCGTCCGAGCCGTTCGTGTCGGCCATGCGGGCTCGGTTCCCGTCCATCGATGTCGGCCAGGCTCCCGCGGAGCGCCTCCCCTTCCCGGACGCGTCGTTCGACGCGGCGCTGGCGCAGCTGGTCGTCCATTTCATGAGGGATCCCGTGGCAGGGCTGCGCGAGATGGCTCGGGTCACGCGCACCACGGGCGTCATCGCGGCCAGCGTCTGGGATCACGGCGGCCAGCGCGGGCCGCTCCGCGACTTCTGGGCGGCGGCGCGCAGGATCGATCCGAACGTCGACGACGAGTCGGAGCGCGCCGGGACCCATGAGGGCCACCTCGTGGAGCTGCTCGGGCAGGCTGGGCTGACGGACATCGAGTCGGCCACGTTGACGATCCACCTGGAAGCGGCGACGTTCGACGACTGGTGGGAGCCGTTCGAACGTGGCGTCGGACCGGCGGGCGCCTTCGTGGCGCGCCTGGACGACGCCAGGCGAGCCACGCTCCGGACCGAGTGTCGCCGCCGACTTGGTGACGGACCCATTGCCATGGCCGCCGTGGCGTGGGCCGCGCGAGGACGCCCCTAGCGCGGGCTCCAGTCGTCGCAAGCTCGCGCGGTCAGGACGCCCGCTTGTCGAGGTACTGGAGGAGCCGGTGCGCGGCCAGCTCGATCTCCTTGTGGCGGTACTCGGCCGCACGGTAGTGACAGGCGATGATCCCGGAACGGTGGACCCGCTTCAAATCGCCGTAGACGAAGGCGTAGCGGGCCTTCGTCTCGTCAGACGCGCCTTCAGTCAGGCCGAGGTGCCAGAGCGCGTAGTCAGCCCACGAGTGAGACACGAGAAAGCGGTTCTCGTCCTCGGCGCGTGGCTGGACCTCGCCCCAGTCGCTTTCGAGCACGTATTGGCCGGCATCGATCATGCGCCGCGCGTGAGCGACGGCCCGCCGATTGAGCTTGTACGACGCCACGGGCCAAGTATGGCATCGCCCGCGAGCTCAGCCTGTAGCGCAGCCCGAGTGCCGACGCCGTCAGACGTGCGTCCCTATGAGCAGGTCAGGTAGGTCAACTGCCCGACCGTCCCCGTCCCGATCTCCGTGCCGAACTGGATGGCGACCGGAGTATCGGCGGGCACGACCGTCGTTGACCCGGGCACCGACTCGATGACGAAGCCGAGCGCCTCGTTCTTGACGTCGAGCGTTCCGTCCAGACGGTTGCATCCGAAATGTGCCAGGGCGATGACCTCCCAGCAGTAGTGGGTTGCGGTCGTGCACGTCACCGGACCTGTGTTCCATCGCCACGCGAGGCTCAGGTCGCCGATCACCCAGGAATAACCTGCGGGCGGCCACGCAGGAGCCAGTGTTGGGACCGGCGCAGGGACCGGATTCGCGAGCGGAACCCAATACGGGCAGGACTTCACGGTGAACGTTGCCGCGTCGTGGAGAAAGGAGTCGAACTCGGCGGGGACCGGTTTGTGGCGAACCGCCATCGAGGCGGCGTTGACGGCCATCACGGCCAGGCTGGCCAGCGCGTCGCCGAGACCGGGAGCGTCCAGTGCGTTGCAGAACGCCTCGTTCTGCTTGGCGTTGAGGGCGACACCCGCCTGGATCTCGTCCCAGCCGAGAAACAAGGGGTTGGGCTGGGGCTGCCCGCCCTCGACGAGCCCGAGACGCCGACGGGCCTCCTCGAAGACACGTTGGACTGGGTCCAGGACCGTGGGGGGCGGCGAAGCCGGTGGCGGAAGCCGGGTCGGGGCGCTGGTGGGGGCGCCGCCGCAGGACGCAAGCAGAAGGACGGCCAGGAAAACCGCGGAATATCGCGGACGCCGATTTCGAGCCACGCTGATCGCCCCTTCCGAATCATCCGGGAACGTGACGGCGGAGTCTACGTCGCGGTCAAGGGAATTCCAACCCGATTTTCTACGTCGCCTCCGCGTGCGCGATGTGCTCGAACTGCCGCCATAGCAACAGCACGAGCAGCGCCGACCCGACGAAACCGAACCAGAACGGCGCGGTGATGCCGAAATTGCTCGCGAGGAGGCCGCCCAGCGGCGTGCCGATCACGAGCCCACCGACGATCGCGACGCGGTAGACGCCCGTCACGCGGCCCAGAAGCTCGTTCGGCACGGCGCGTTGCCGGACCACGGTCGATGTCGTGCCCCAGACGAACGCGTGAGCCCCGAAGACGACCATCGTGCCGAGTGCGATCACGGGCGAGGTGGCCAGAGCGAGCGAGAGATGGGTGAAGGTCTCGATCAGCAGGCCCACCCGCATGATGTTGGCCAGGCTGAAGCGGCGCTCGAGCCGCCCGTAGGACACGGTTCCGAGCACGCCTCCGACTGCCGTGGCAGTCGTCAGGAGGCCGAAGCCGACTGCGTCCATGCCCAGCCGCTCGCTCGCGTAGAGCACCAGCACGGCCCAGGCCGCTCCGAACGTCACGTTGAAGGTGAGGATCGTGAGGGCGAGCGTTCGCATCGGTGGGTGGGCGACCAGCCACCGGATCCCCTCGACCATGTCCTGGCGGAAGCTGCTTTCCGACGCGCGCTCGATCTTCACGCTTGCGGCGAGGCGCGAGACGAGCACTGCCCCGAGCGCGAAGGCGGCGGCGTTGGCCGCGAAGGGCAGGGCCATGCCTGCTGCGAACAGGAAGGCGCCGATCGGAGGCGCGACCAGCTGGTTCGTGAGCAGGAACGCGCCCTGCATTCGGGCGTTCGCGATGCCGAGGTCCTCTCGCGCGACCAGGCTCGGGAGCATCGCGCTGCTGGCCGAGTCGGCGAACGTCTCCGCCGTCCCCAGCACGAACAGGATCACCAGCACCAGCGCGATGCTCACGCTCCCCGTGGCGATCGTCACGACCAGCACGGCCAGGACGAGCGCACGGACGATGTTCACGACCACGACCATCCGCCGTCGATCGAAGCGATCGGCCGCCACCCCGCCGACGACGCCAAAGAGCAGCGACGGCAGGTACTCCATCAGAAGCGCCATCGAAACCAGGAACGGGTCGCGCGTCTGCGACGCCACGAGGAGCGGACCGGCGGCGATCGCGACGCCGTCGCCGGCGTTGTTGATGACCGTCGCCGACAGGAGCCAGCGAAAGCTCGAGCCGAGCCTCCGGGGCGCGACGGTATCGACGATCCGGGTCAGCGCGCGCACCGAGGCAGGGTAGCGACGAGACCCAGCGCCCGTGGTGAGTGATTGGGTTTGTCGTTGGGAGCGCCGGTCAAGCCGCGGTCGGCCGCCGTAAGCTGTCCGACGTGATTGGGGACGCAGATCGCGGGATCCGACTCGCCGTCTTCGATTGGCTCACGCAGCAGCGCGGCGAGCGCGGGGAGGCGATACCCAGACGCCTGCTCGAAGCCTTCATGCTGGATGGCACACGGATTCCCCTGGTTGGACCGAGCGGGATCTGGCGGCCGGCCGCCTGCGAGCTACCACTGTCGATTACGACGATCGCCTCGGGTCCGTATGCGGACGCCTTCGACGTCTCTGCGGGGAAGCTCCAATACGCATACCGCGGCACGGATCCCTTCCATCGCGACAACCGAGGGCTGAGGGACGCGATGGTGCGTCGCGTGCCCCTTGTGTACTTCCAGGCGATCGAGCCCGGACAGTACGTTGCCGCATATCCCGTATTCGTCGTGGCGGATGATCCGAAGGCACTCATGTTCTCGATCCAGGTCGATGACCTGGCATTTGGACTCGCGGACGCGTACGCCGTCCACGCCATTCAGGAGGACGAGGCCGAACCACGACGCGCCTATGTCACCGCGACGTTCAGACGTCGCCTGCACCAGGTGGCATTCCGAGAGCGAGTCGTCACGGCCTATCGCGAGCGCTGTGCGCTGTGTCGCCTGCGGCACCGTGAATTGCTCGATGCCGCACACATCACGCCAGATAGTGCCGAGGAAGGGGATCCGGTGGTCAGCAACGGACTCGCCTTGTGCAAGTTGCACCACGCAGCGTTCGATGGCCTGTTCTTCGCCGTGCGTCCGGACTACGTCATCGAGGTCCGTCCGTCGATCCTCGCCGAAACGGATGGCCCTATGCTCGTGGTCGGGCTCCAGCAGATCCACGGCACCCGCATTGAGCTGCCGAGTCGAGCGAAGGATCTTCCTGACCCACTTCGGCTCGCTCGCCGCTTCGAGGAGTTCCGGCGCGCATCCTAGGGCCGGCGATACGCTGGCCGGCATCGGAGGGAGTGGACCTGTGCGAATGCGTATACCGCGCCTGGCGGGCACCGCCGCGGTCGCCGCGGTCTTGATCGTCTCCGCCACCGTGTCGGCCGGCGGATTTCACGCGGCCCAAGAGCTCAGGGCCGCAGCCACCGGGGTGAACCTCTTCGCACGTGATCTTGCTGCGAGCGGGTCGGACATGGCGGTCGTGTGGGAGGAGAGTGCTGGGCCCGTTTCCTACATTCGATCGAGCATCGACGCGGGCGCGACGTTTGCGCCGCTCGAGACCCTCGGCACAGGCAAGGTGCGGCAGCCGCAGGTCGCGACGTGCGGCGGTTGGACGTATGCCGTGGCTGCGCAGAAGACCTCGAACGGTTGGAAAGCGATCCTCGCCGAGCGCAACCTTCACGGCGCCGGCGCGGCAACGAGCTCGCTCAGCACGTCTGGAACGGCCTCGCAACCGGATGTCGCCTGTGTGGGCACCCGGCGTGTCGCGACAGCATGGTTCCAGAAGTCCGGCAGTGCAGCCTCGCACGTCATCGTCCGGGTTCGTCCTCGTGCCATCGGAGCGAGCGTGGCGGTCGCCCCGTCCTATTCGTTCGACCTGGGTGTCGGGACCGTCTCGCGCGGCTTGAGCATCGCGGCGACGAATAGTGCCTTTTACGTCGCCTGGATGGATGGCGGGAAGATGCGGTTCGCGCGCTTCACGGTGGCCGGCGACCCGGACGCGACCGTGACGCTTCACCCGCCGAAGACGTTGTTCACGGCGAGTGCCGCCAAGTTCCCGATCCTCGCCGCGGACGGCCGCAAGGCGGCGCTGGGCTACTCGCTCGGCCTCAGCGCCTACCTCCGTCCGTCGGGCAATTCCGGGGTGAGCTTCGGAGCACCCTTCGATTCCTACGTTTTCGGCGGCCAATATCAGGCGCGATACACGTCGTTGGCGATCCGGGGGACCCTGTACTTTGCAGACGTGCTCGGCGAGTCGCATTCGAGCAGTGGCACCGAACGCCGATCGTGGGAGATGACGACGACGACTCCCAACGACGGCTGGGTCAGTGACGACTCAGGGCCCGATGGCGTGCGCGTCGGCACGCTCATCAAGCTCGCCGGGCACTGGAAGGTGGTCGAGGCGTGGGACGAGTCGCTCACCACGCCGGACCCCCAGCACCTCAAGTTCCACCGCGAGACCTGACCGGCCCGGGCCCGATACTAGGCAGGTCACCTTTCTCGCCAACGACAGGAGATCCCATGAACTTCAACAGCATCCTGATCGGCTCAGAGAACCCTCAGCGCCTCGCCGAGTACTACACGAAGGTGCTCGGGGAGCCCGCCATGGCCGACGGCGGCTACAC
>JAXDKU010000182.1:0-5761 GCA_034667005.1 Chloroflexota bacterium | reverse complement strand
CCGCATCCGCGGCGCGCCCCTTCACTCCACCAGGGACACAGCGCATGCGCACGCTTGGGGCGCAGCGGCGGAGGCTTGAATGACCGTCGGTGAGGCAGCCCGGGGATTGCCCGCGACGAGCGTCGCGCGGCGTGCCCTGCTGCCCCTGGGCGCGCTGGCGGGTCTGGCCGCGATCGTGGCCGGGCTGGTCTTCCTCGCCGACAAGAACGGCGCGGGCAACCTTGCCGCGGTCTTCTACGACCTGCTGGGCAATCCGAACGGCGCGGCGGCTCTGCGGGCAGGGGCCGGCGATCGTTTCGTCGCGAAACTGATCATGGCCGCCGTCGCGATCCTGGTCGGAACGGTCGGCGTGTGGTTCCTCTACGCGACCGTTGGCACGTTGGTCGGGGAGATGCGACCGGCGCGCCGCGAGCGCATCGAACCCTGGATCTTCGTGACGCCCGCGCTGGCGATGCTCGTCGTCTTCCTCCTCTACCCGGTGGTTTCCACGACCTGGACCGCGCTGACCGAGGACAAGGGGGCGCTATCGAACTTCAGCTTCGCCCTGACCGAGCGCACCATGATCAACGCGCTCCGCAACAACGCGATCTGGCTCGTCGTGGGGACCGGGGGCTCGGTCATCCTCGGCCTGCTGATCGCCGGCCTCGTCGATCGGGTGCGCCGAGAGGCGCTCGCGAAGACCTTCATCTTCCTGCCGCTCGCCATCTCGCTCGTCGGAGCGTCGGTGATCTGGGGCTTCATCTACGCGTGGCGCCCTGCGGGGCAGCCGCAGTACGGGCTGCTCAATGCGGTGGCCACCTCTGTCGGCAGCAAGCCGATTGCGTGGATCCAGACGCCCGGCGTCAACACCATGGCGCTGATCGTGGTGATGATCTGGCTCCAGACCGGCTTCGCCATGGTCGTGCTGTCCGCCGCCATCAAGGGCGTCTCGACCGAGATCATCGAGGCCGCCCGGCTCGACGGCGCCTCGGAGCGCCAGCTCTTCTTCGGGATCGTCGTTCCCATGATCAAGGGCTCGATCATCACCGTGACGACCACCATCGCGATCTCGGTGCTCAAGATCTTCGACATCGTCTTCGTGATGACGGGCGGACGCTTCGACACGGACGTGGTGGCGAACCGCATGTTCCAGGAGCTCTTCGTCTTCGGGAACTTCGGCCACTCCGCCGCGCTCGCGGTGATCCTCTTCCTGGCGGTCATCCCGATCATGCTGGTCAACCTGCGCAACCTGCGAAGGCAGGGGATCGACGCATGACGGCTCCCGCCACGACTCGGTCCAGGGTCCGCGTCACGGCCCCGTGGCGCAGTGCCTTCCTCGCCAGGGCCCCCCTGCGGATCGCCGTCTTCGTCATCTGCTTCATCTGGTCGCTTCCGACCCTCGGGCTCCTGGTCAGCTCCGTGCGCAACCCCCAGGACATCCTCAAGACGGGCTGGTGGGAGGCCCTGCTGCATCCGTTCGACCAGGCGCAGTGGACGGCCCAGAACTACGCCACCGTCCTGTTCGCCGAGGGCATGGGCAGCGCGTTCATCAACAGCGTGATCGTGACCGTCCCCGCCACGGTCATCCCGATCACCATCGCCGCCTTCGCCGCATACGCGTTTGCCTGGATCCGGTTTCCCGGCCGGGGGCTGCTGTTCGCCATCGTGGTCGGCATGCTGGTCGTGCCCATCCAGATGTCCCTGATCCCGATCCTGCGGCTGTACGCCACGCTCCACCTGAACGGCACATTCCTTGGCGTCTGGCTCGCGCACGCCGGCTTCGGCCTGCCGCTGGCGATCTTCCTGCTCTACAACTTCATCTCGCAGCTCCCGCGCGACCTCTTCGAGTCCGCCGCGATCGACGGCGCGTCGCACTTCCAGATCTTCGTGCGGATCGTGTTGCCGCTGTCGCTTCCTGCCCTCGGGGCGTTCTCCATCTTCCAGTTCCTGTGGGTCTGGAACGATCTCCTGGTCGCACTCGTGTTCCTGGGCACCAACGCGGACGTCTCGGTGATGCCCGCGCGGCTCAGCCTGCTGATCGGGACGCGCGGCGAGGCCTGGCACCTGCTCACGGCCGGAGCGTTCGTGACCATGGTCGTGCCGCTGCTCGTCTTCCTGGCGCTCCAGCGCTCCTTCGTGCGGGGCATCCTGGCGGGCTCGGTCAAGTCGTGACCGGGCCGGTGGCCGAGCCGCAGAGCCGGCCGGCAGCGGCCGGCGGCCCGGACGTGCTGGGCCTGCTGATGCTCGCGTTCCAGGGCCGCGAGCTGCCGGCGCCGTTCGCGGCACGGCTCCGAGCGTCGCCGGCCGCCGGCGTGACGCTGTTCCGGCATTTCAACGTGGAGTCCCCGGCGCAGGTGCGCGAGCTCACCGCCGCGCTGCAGAGGGCGGCAGGGAGCGGCGTGTCGGGACGCCGCGACGGGATGGCCGCGCCGCCGCCGCTGCTGGTGGCCGCGGACCAGGAGGGCGGGCAGCTCCAGGGTCTGGGCGACGGCCTGACTCCGTTTGCGGGCAACATGGCGCTCGGCGCGGCCGGCGACGAGGACCTGGCCGAACGGGTCGCTCGTGCGACGGGCCTGGAGCTGCGTGCCGTCGGCGTGAACGTCTCCTACTCGCCGTGCGTGGACCTGGCCACCAACCCGGACAACCCGGCCATCGGCATCCGCTCATTCGGCGACGATCCCGCGCTCGTGTCGCGCCTTGCCGCCGCCACCGTGCGGGGCCTCCGATCGGCGGGCGTGGCGGCAACCGCGAAGCACTTCCCGGGGCTGGGCGATCTCGCCGTGGACAGCCACGCGGCGCTGGGTGTGGTGCGCCACGACCGAGCACGGCTGGACGCGGTGGAGCTGCCGCCGTTCCGCGCGGCCTTTGATGCTGGCGCGGACCTGGTGATGTCCGCCCATATCGGGGTGCCGGCGCTGACCGGTGACTCCAGCGTTCCGGCCACGCTCTCCCGACGCGTGATGCACGACCTGCTCCGCGATTCGCTGGGCTTCAGGGGGCTCTCGATCACGGACGCCCTCGACATGAGGGCGATCCCACAGGGCCCCGCACAGGCTGCGGCCGTGGTGGCGGCGCTTCGCGCGGGCGTCGACCTGCTGCTGTGTGCGCCCGACGAGGAGGCCAGGCAGCGAATCGAGGCCGCCCTGCTCGAAGCGTGGGCGAGCGGAGGCGTGGACCGCGGGGCGGTCGCCGATTCCCTGGCTCGGCAGCGGGCGCTGCGCCTTCGGCTGGCGGGGTTCTCGCAGCCCGATCTCGACGTCGTCGGTTCGGCCGGGCACCTGGAGCTGGCTCGGGAGCTTGCGCGCCGGTCGATCACCCTGGTTCGGAACGAAGCCGGGCTCCTGCCGCTCCGGCTTCCCGCCGATGCTCGCGTCGCCGCGATCATGCCGAGGCCACGAGACCTGACCCCCGCCGACACGTCGAGCACCGTGCCGCCCATGCTCGCCGACGCATTGCGCGCCCGCCATCCGAACGTCCAGTCGTTCGTGACGGGCAATCCGCCCAGCGACGCGGAGATCGCCGAGCTCCGGGCCGCGGCGGCGGCCTTCGATCTGCTCATCGTGGGTACGATCTCCGCATCGCTCGATCCGCAGCAGGCTCGCCTCGTCGACGCGCTGCTGGACACGGAGGTGCCGGTGGTCACCGTCGCGCTACGGACCCCTTTCGACCTCGCGGCCTTCCCGGCGGCGCGGACGCACCTGTGCACGTACGGGATCCTTCGGCCGTCGCTCGACGCGCTGGCGGACGCGCTGTGGGGCGTGGCCCCGACCACCGGCCGGCTCACGGCACCGATACCCGGCCTCTACCCGGGCGGTCACGGCGCGGCATGACGCTGCTGGACGAGATCCGCGAGCAGCCCGAGGTTGCCGCGCGGCTGCTGGCAACGCAGGCCGGCCCGATCGAGGCGATCGCAGGCGCGCTCCGCGCACGGCCGATCGACGGCGTGCTGATCGCGGCGCGGGGTACGTCCGACCATGCGGCGATCTACGCGCAGTACCTCTTCGGCGCGTTCCATCGGCTGCCCGTGGCGCTCGCGGCGCCGGCGCTCGTCTCGGTCTACGGAACGCCGCCGCGCGTCGGCCGGTGGCTGGTCATCGGCATCTCGCAGTCCGGTGCGTCGCCCGACGTGGTCGCCGTGGTGGCCGCCGGGCGGTCACAGGGCGCCTCGACGATCGCCATCACCAATGCCCCGGATTCCAACCTCGGGCGGGCCGCGGAGTTCGTGATCGACGTCTCGGCTGGCCAGGAGCGCGCCGTGGCGGCCACGAAGACCTACACGGCCGAGCTCCTGTCGATCGCCATGCTCGCGTGCGCCATGGGAACGGACGGAGCGGCGGAAGGCCCGTGGGGCACCTTCGGTTGGCGGCGCGAGGCGCTCCTGCGGGTGCCCTCGGCTCTCGCCGAGGCATTGGCCGCGGAACCGGTTGTCGAGATCGCGGCCGCGGAGCGTGCCGGCATCGAGCAGTGTGTGGTCCTCGGGCGCGGTTTCGAGTACGCCACGGCCCGGGAATGGGCACTCAAGCTGAAGGAGCTCGCGCAGCTCGGTGCCGATCCGTATTCGGCAGCCGACTTCCAGCACGGACCGCTGGCCCTGGTCGAGCCGGGCTACCCGGTCCTGGCCGTCGCCACGCGCGGCCACACCGCGGCCGGGGTCGCGGACCTGCTCGCGCGCCTGCGCCGCGACCACGGGGTGGATCTGCTCGTCATCTCCGACGACCCCGAAATCCGCTCGCTGGCGAACGCGGCAATTCCGGTGCCGCCATTGCTGCCCGAGTGGCTCGCTCCCATCACCTCGATCGTGCCGGCGCAGCTCTTCGCCTACCACCTGACCCTGGCCAAGGGCCTCGATCCGGACCACCCCCGCTGGATCTCGAAGGTGACGCTCACTCGGTAGGCGTCGCCGACCAGGGCGGCGCCGCGCCAATCCCCGTCGGCCGCGCCAATCCCCGTCGGCCGCGCCACGCGCCGTCGGCCGCGCCACGCGCCGTGCCGCGCCGACCTCAGGCCAGGCCTGCCCGCCGGAGCGCCTCCACCGCTTCTGAATAACCTCGGTACCTCGGGTCCGTCGCTCGGTCAAGCGCGGTCTCCAGGTCGATCCATTGCCTCCGACTCGAGCGCCGCCCGGGCAGCGGATCGAGCACCACCAGCGTGCTCGACGTCCCGGCGTCCGGCGGCGAGCCCATCCACCATCCCGCGAAGGCCCCCGCCGGGTCGGGACAGGCCGAACGAAATGTCTGCGCGCGCAGACGAAGCGGATGGAGGACCTCCGCCGACCATAAGGCGACCACGACATGGGTGATCGACCGCCAGCGGCTCGGCGTGACCTCGAGGCGATCGGCCAGGTTCTTGGCCAGGTACGCGCGCTTGGCGTTCCAGCTGCCAGCGAACCCCTGGACGTCGGGGAAGCGCGTCCGGTTCTCGATGTGAAGCAGGGCCATGCGTGCCCTGTCGATGGAGACGAGGTCCGCTCGTCCGGAGAACTGGTAGTGCTGGTAGGGCTCATCGAGCCGAACCTCCGACCCCGGGCGGCTCAGGCGATGCGCCTCGAGTTCGCCCATCGCGGCGTGCACCGGATCGACGTCGCGTTGCGTGAGCGGGAATCGCACTGGCTGGAGCACGAACCGCGGGTCCCAGCCGAAGGCGGCAGCGACCCGGGCGTAGCTTTCGACGGACCCGGCTGCGCCGCTCTCGATGCCCTGAAGCGTGGCGATCGACAGCCTGGCACGGGCTCCGAGTGTCCTGAGCGACCACGCGCGACGGAGACGCTCGGCTCGGATCTCGC
>JAXDKU010000181.1:0-5344 GCA_034667005.1 Chloroflexota bacterium | reverse complement strand
GACGACGGGATGACCACCTCGACGACGCTTTCCTCGCGCGTCGGCAGGCCCGACAGATCCTTCGGCGCTGAGGTCCTGCGTCTCGTCCGCCTGTCCGGGGTGATCGTTGGCTTGGAAGGCACGGACTACGTCTCCTTGCGGTGCGTTGTCAATTCTTGGCCCAGAGCTCGGGCGGGTAGAGCCGGTTGCGCGTGATATAGGCGGCGACGGCGTCGGGCACCAGGTAGCGGATCGACCGGCCCTCTGATGCCCTATGGCGAATGTCTGACGCCGAATGGCCCAGGTCCGGTCCCCGAAGAAAGGTGAAGCGGTCCGCCCGTCCGGGGAAATGCTCCTCGAGCCATGACCGCTGCGGAGGCGCATACCCCAGCCGCGGTGCGACGGCCACGCGACAGAGCGACAGGAACCGGTCGGGTTCGTGCCACGTCGGCAGCCCTCGCAGCGCCTCCGCCGAAAGGATGAAGACGGGCTCCTGGCCTTCCAGCGCGCCACCTTCGCTCGTGAGCTGGGCCAGCGTGTCGACCGCGTAGCTCGGTCCCGGACGCTCCACCTCGATGCGGCTCAGCCGGAAGCAGGCATTGCCGGCGATCGCCAGCTCCACCATCGCGACCCGATGCGCAACCGGGGTGACGATCTGGTCACCTTTGTGCGGTGGCATCCCGGCAGGCACGAACAGCACGGACTCCAGGCCCAGCTCCTCCACCGCCTGCTGGGCGATGGCCAGGTGCGCCAGGTGGACCGGGTCGAACGTTCCGCCGAGGATTCCGGACCTGCGGATGGCCATTGACGGAGATCCGCTCACGCCCAGTCGGCTCCCCACTCCAGCTCATGCGGACCGATTCGAACGAGGTCCCCGGTCTCCACGCCCTGCTTGCGCAGCTCACGCTCGATGCCCATCCGGCCCAGGGCTCGCTGGAAGCGCTCCGCGGACTCCTCGTTCTCGAAGTCGGTCTGCGCGACCAGTCGCTCGACACCCCTGCCGCGCACGCGGTACGCGCCGTCCAGCTCACGTTCCACGGCAAAGCCGGTCCCGGCCGACTCGACACGGTGGATCACAACGCCGACAGGCTCGCCGGGGGACGCCAGCGTGGCCTGATCGGGCAGAAGCCGGGCCAGCGCGTCGAGCAACTGGTCGAAGCCCTCGGTTTCGCGGGCGGAGATGGGCACGACCTCCAGGCCCTGCTTCTTCCGCGCTCGCTGGAACGGCTTCAGGTTGGCGGCCGCCGCGGGAAGGTCGAGCTTGTTGGCCACGACCAGCGTCGTCTTCTGGAGCAGCCCAGGATCGCGGGCCTCCAGCTCCTCGCGGATGATCTGGAAGTCGCGCTCCGGGTTCGGGGCCGCGAGATCGACCACGTGCACGAGGACGCGCGTCCGCTCGACGTGGCGCAGGAACGCGTCGCCGAGTCCGGCACCGCCGCTGGCGCCCTCGATCAGGCCTGGAAGGTCCGCCAGTGTCGGCCGCCGGTGGTCGGTCGGATCGAGCGCCTCCAGGTCCAGGACGCCCAGATTCGGCTCGAGCGTCGTGAAAGGGTAGTCCGCGACCTTGGGCGTCGCCGCGGTGAGCGCGGCGAGCAGCGTGCTCTTGCCGGCGTTCGGCAGGCCGACCAGGCCGACGTCCGCGATCAGGCGCAGGTCCAGGCGAAGCGTCAGGACGTCGCCGGGCAGGCCCTTCGTCGCGTGCTTGGGCGCCTGGTGGGTCGAGGTCTTGAAGTGGACGTTGCCCATGCCCCCGCTGCCGCCCTTCGCAACCGTGAAGCGCTGGCCGGGGACCACGAGATCGGCCAGGAGGTCCCCGCTCTTGGCGTCGACGATGAGCGTGCCGGGCGGGACCGGCAGGTCCAGGTCCTTGCCCTGCTTGCCATGCCGGCGCGAGCCCTCACCGCGGCCGCCGTCGCCGGCGCGGAAGTGGTGCTTGAAGCGGTAGTCGCCGAGCGTGGTCTGGCCGACGTCGACGACGAATGACACGCTTCCACCGCGGCCGCCGTCACCGCCGTCCGGGCCGCCGTGGGGGACGTGTGCCTCGTGACGGAACGTGGCCGCACCGTCACCGCCACGACCCGCCGTGACGGTCAGTGAAACCTGGTCGAGGAACATCCGGAGCTAGCTCAGTCCCTCGCACTCTCGGCTGCCGCGTTCTTGGTCAGCGTGGCCAGGAACTGCGCGTTGGACTCGCTCTTCGCGAGGCGGTTGAGCAGCAGCTCGATGCCCTCATTCGTGCCGACGGCGCTGAGCATGCGGCGCATGGTCCAGACCATCTTGAGCGTACCCTCCTCGAGGAGCAGCTCCTCGCGGCGGGTGCCCGACCGCTGGACGTCGATCGCCGGGAAGATGCGCTTCTCGGCCAGCTTGCGGTCCAGGATCAGCTCCGAGTTGCCGGTGCCCTTGAACTCCTCGTAGATCACGTCGTCCATGCGCGAGCCGGTGTCCACCAGGCAGGTGCCGATGATCGTGAGCGAGCCGCCCTCCTCGATCTTCCGCGCGGCGCCGAAGAAGCGCTTGGGCGGGTAGAGGGCGATGGGGTCCATGCCGCCGGTGAGGGTTCGGCCGGACGGCGGGAGCGCCAGGTTGTAGGCGCGCGCGAGGCGGGTGATCGAGTCGAGCAGGACGACGACGTCCCGGCCCGTCTCGACCTGCCGCTTGGCGATCTCGAGCGCCATCTCCGCGACGTGGGTGTGGTTCTCGGTCGGCTCGTCGAAGGTCGACGAGATGACCTCACCCTTCACGGAGCGGCGCATGTCGGTGACTTCCTCGGGGCGCTCGCCGATGAGCGCGACCATGAGGAGCACTTCCGGGTAGTTCTCGGAGATGCCGTTGGCGATGGCCTTCAGCAGCATCGTCTTGCCGGCCTTCGGCGGGCTTACCACGAGGGCGCGCTGGCCCTTGCCGATGGGGTTGACCAGGTTGACCAGGCGCTGGCTCAGGTTCTTGGGGTCGGTCTCGAGGTTGATCAGCTCGATCGGGTGGATCGGTGTCAGCGTGTCGAAGTGGGGCCGGCGCTTGGCGGTGTCCGGATCGACGCCGTTGACCGACTCGACGCGCAGCAGTCCCCAGTACTTCTCGCCGTCCTTGGGGACGCGCGTGACGCCGCCGACACGGTCGCCGGGGCGCAGGCCGAAGCGGCGCACCTGGCTGGAGCTCACGTAGACGTCGTCGGGGCTGGGCATGAGGCCGCGCACGCGCATGAAGCCAAAGCCGTCGTCCACGATGTCGAGAATTCCGGTGGCGTACTGCTGGCCGCCGCGCTCGACCTGCCGCTGGAGGATCCGCTCCACCAGGTCGTCCTTGCCCATATCGCGGGCGTTGGCGACCTCGTAGTCGGAGCCGATCTGCATCAGCTCCTTGATGTTCTTGCTCTTGAGTTCGTTGATGTTCATGGGTACTGGTGGGCTTCCTCGGTAGCTCGATGCTGCGAGCAGGGAAATGGGCGTGCCGCCGCCCGTGGGAGGTTGCCTCGACACGTCAATGCACAACCAAAGTGCGGATCTGACGAGGGGGTCCGGCACGGCCAGCCATGCGGCGGCGGTCCGGGGAAGGTCGAGGGGCTGTCTTGAATCATAGCACCCCGCTGTAGCGGGTCAACCCCGTACGGCAAAGGTATGCGGCACGACGGCCGTTCGTACCGCGGGCCGGGGCATGCGGAGTGCCAGGGCGGCCGCGGGTCTCGTGCTGGGGCGGCCGCGGCGCGGCGTGCTGGGGCGGCCGCGAGCGGCGTGCTGGGGCGGCCGCGGCTCGTCTCCATCGGCGCCTCGCGTCCCGATCCGGCGCGGCGCGCTCGATCCGGCGCGGCGCGTATGCATCCGGCGACTGACTCATCCGGCCCCCTGGCAGGTCGATGCACCGAAGGACTATCCGAGCCAGGCGCCATGTCCGTTGAGTCGTCCGGTGCATGGATCCGTCTTGACCGCGGCTCATTCATTCGCTTGGTGCATCGATGGACGAGGGAGCCGGTCGGGTCAGTCTCCCGGTGCATGCGCCATGGGGCCGGTCGGCCGGTCGGCCAGCCGGCCGGTCTGCAGCCAGCGTGTCACCGCGGCCATTCGAGGCAGCGCCGCGGAGCCCGTCAGCGCCGTTACTCTCCGTGGATGCCGCAGCGTCCGCCGGTCACGCCAGAGGTCGTCGATCGCGCCGTCTTCCTCGAGGAGCTGGACCTGGCTCCGGACGGCGAGACGGCGTACGTCGTTCGCCGGAGCACCAAGGGCCTGGAGTACCCGCGCGAGATCTGGGCGGTGCCGCTCGATCGATCGGCGCCGCGACGGCTGACCAACGGCCCGGCGGACCGTCATCCGCGTGTCTCTGTCGACGGCTCGAGCCTTGCCTTCCTCTCGAAGCGCAGACCCGTGGCGGACGAGAGGGCCGCGGATGTGAAGCCCGCGGCCAAGCGTCGCAAGGGCGCAGGCGTGGCCGCGAAGCCGGTCTCGGAACCGATCACGCAGGTCTGGATCCTGCCGCTCGGAGGCGGGGAGGCGTGGCAGCTGACACGGGAGGAGCACGACGTCTCCGGATTTGCGTGGTCGCCGAGTGGCGAGCGGATCGCGTTCTGGGGCTGGCGCGGGCCCGCTCGCTTCCTCATCGGGAAGCGCGACGACGGCAAGAGCCCCACGGCGCGGCGCATTGCCGTCGGCGGCTGGCGGTGGAATGAGACTGGGCACCTGGACCACCGGACGCACCTTTCGGTCGTCGATGTGCGGGAGGGCGCCCCGTCGGTGCCGCTCACGGAGGGCGACTACGACGTCAGCAACCCCAGGTGGGAGCCCAACGGACGGTCCGTCCTCTTCTCGGCGGCCCGGCACGAGCTTGCCGACCTGTACCCGCGGCCCGGGATCTGGCGAGTGGCCGCGCGGCATGCCGACGAGCCACTCCACGAGCCGGTCGAGATCCTCCGTCTCCGTGGAGTGGCCGAGCACGCGATCCCCTCCCCCGACGGCCGATGGCTGGCGGTGATCGGCAGCGACGAGCCGGAGGCGCCGGACGACGTCGAGCCACAGCTCTTCGTGGCGCCAGCGGACGGATCCGGCTCGGCCGTGCCCGTGGCGCCGGACCTGGACCTGCCGATCGGCGCGTGGCAGGACACGGACCTCAACGGCTGGATGTCCGGCAGCACGGGCGGTGCGTTCTGGCGGGAGTCGGACGGGCAGACCGAGCTGGTGGCGCTCGTCAGCCGCCGCGGCCGCTGCGACCCCTGGCGCTTTCCGGTCGATGCGCGAACGGGGCGCGCCGCGGGCGAGCCCGAACCGCTCGCCGAGGGTGACGCCGCGTGCTGGCAACTGGCAGTGGCGGGCAACGGCCGCGTGGCCGTCATCGGCACGCTCGGCGGACGAGCCATGGAGGTGATGGAGCCGACGAG
>JAXDKU010000180.1:0-2668 GCA_034667005.1 Chloroflexota bacterium | reverse complement strand
GGAATCGAGCACCCAGATCCGGGGTGTCCGGAGTGGCCGCGGCCACGGCCTCGAAGCCCCCGGCGAAGACGGCGACGGCCATCAGCCATTTCATGCTGGTACTCACGGTAGGTCTCCCATCGAACGGGGATGCGACGCGTCGACGCTAGGTCCGAATGGCCACGGCCCGCCTCGGCCGGACGGGCGGTTCCAGGCGTCCCGGATCGGCCGCTCGGGCGATACCCCTAGCGTGTTTCACCGTCCTACGCTCCGGTCATGTCCGTGCCCGGTGGGCTGGTGCCGCGGCGCAACGACGTCCTCCTGGCCGGGGGGCTCATCGGTGTCTCGCAGGTGGAGGTGTGGGGCTACGGCGCGGCCGGGGGGTCCCCGGCGGCTGCCCTGACGCTCGGGCTGGCGGCCGCTGCGCTCGCCTACCGGGGGAGCTATCCCGTTCTGAGTACCGCGGTCGTGGCGCTGGGACTGGTCCTCTGCAGCCGCTTCGCCGGCGAGCCGTTCTCGGCCACCTCCGTTCTCACCTTCACGATCGGCTTCTTCAGCATCGGAGCGATGCCGCAACGGCGTCTCTCCGTGGCAGCGCTGCTCGTCGGCTCGGCCCTCTCCGGGTTCGCCGTGCAGCCCCTGACCCTCAACGACTATCTGGCGATCACCCTGTCCTCCATCGGTCTCCCGTGGTTGCTCGGGCTGCTCTGGTTGCGGCGCCGCTCAGGCCGTCAACAGATGGACGCCCGCAGGGAGGCCGCCGCGGAAGCCGTGGCGGCCGAGCGGTTGCGCTTGGCCCAGGATCTGCACGACGTGGTGTCCCACAACGTCGGCATGATCGCGGTCCAGGCCGGCGCGGCAGACGTGCTCCTCGAGAAGGACCCGCAGAGCTCTCGAGAGTCTCTGCACGCCATCGAGGACGGCGCCCGGGCGACCCTGCTCGAGCTGCGACGGCTGCTCGGCCTGCTGCGCCAGGACGACCCTGATCCGCGAACGCGTCCCACCACGCTGGCGGAGCTGCCACTGCTGCTGGAGCCGGTCGGACGGACCGGTGTGGACGTCACGTTCGAGACCCGAGGGAATCCGGCGCCGCTCAGTCATGAGGTGGAAGTGACCGCCTATCGCATCGTGCAGGAGGCCCTCACCAACGTGGTCGCGCACGCCGGTCCGTGCCGGGCCGTGGTGACGCTGAGCTATTCGGCGGAGGACCTCGGCGTGGAGGTCACCGACGACGGCGCCGCGCACGGAGGCTCTGCCGGAGGCGGTTACGGGCTCACCGGCATCCGCGAACGCGTCGCCTCCTTGGGCGGCACCGTGACCGCCGGCCCGCGGGCGGGGGGCGGGTTCGCCGTCCGGGCACTGCTCCCCCGCACGGCCCGATGAGCCTCACCGTGGTCGTGGCCGACGACCAGACGCTGGTGCGGGTCGGGCTGCGCACGATCCTGGAGAACGAGCCGGACATCACCGTCGTCGGCGAGGCGGAAGACGGGGCGGCGGCCTACGAGCTGGTGCGCCGGCTGCGACCCGACGTCGTCCTGATGGACGTACGGATGCCGGTGTTGAACGGCATCGACGGTACGAGACGGATCGTCCAGTCAGGCGTACCGACCCACGTCCTCGTCCTGACGACGTTCGACCTCGACTCCTACGTCTACGACGCGCTGAAGGCCGGAGCCAGCGGCTTCGTCCTCAAGGACATGCCACGCGACCAGCTGGTGCACGCGGTCCGTATGGCCGCCGCCGGAGAGAGCCCGCTGGCCCCCGCGGTGATGCGCAGGCTGGTCAGCCGCTTCCTCGACCAGCCGCGCCAGGGCTCGGTTCCCGCGCACGATCGACGGCTCGGCCGGCTCAGCGAGCGCGAGACGGAGGTCCTCCGGCTGCTCTCACGTGGCCTGTCCAATGCGGAGATCGCCCAGGAGCTCCTCGTCAGCCCCGCAACGGTGAAGACCCACGTAGCCAGCATCTTGCACAAGCTCGAGGTGCGGGCCAGGGTCCAGGCCGTCGTCCTGGCGTTCGAGGCCGGACTCGTCGGCTGACCCGGCTGCTGCGCCCAGTCCTGGTCACCCCCCGGAGCGTTCCCCGCCGAGGGCGGCCCGGCCGGCCTCGAGCCGCGCCACCGGCACGCGGAACGGCGAGCAGGAGACGTAGTCGAGACCGACCTCGTGGAAGAAGTGCACCGAATCGGGGTCGCCCCCGTGCTCGCCGCAGATGCCGAGCTTGAGATCGGGCTTGGCGCCGCGGCCGCCCTCGACGGCGATCTCGATGAGCCGCCCGACCCCGGGGATGTCGAGGGACTCGAACGGGGAGATGCCGAAGATGCCCTTGTCCAGGTAGGCGTGGAAGAACGCCGCCTCGACGTCGTCCCGGGAGAACCCCCAGGTCATCTGCGTGAGGTCGTTGGTGCCGAAGGAGAAGAAGTCGGCCGCGCCGGCGATCTCGCGCGCGGTCAGCACCGCGCGCGGCACCTCGATCATCGTGCCGATCGTCGCGTGGACGTCGACGCCCTCGGCCTCGGCGACCTCGGCCAGCACCTGCTCGGTCTCCTCGCGGATCGCCTCCAGCTCCTGCACCGCGCCGACCAGCGGGATCATGATCTCCGGCCGCGGGTCACCGCCGGCCTTCTTCCGCTCGGCCGCCGCCTCGGCGATCGCCCGCACCTGCATGGTGAACAGGCCGGGCACGACCAGGC
>JAXDKU010000179.1:0-2880 GCA_034667005.1 Chloroflexota bacterium | reverse complement strand
AGCGCCAGAAACCCGCCTGCGACCCACCGTCGTCCGTTCATCGGGCGCGACCCTACTCCCGTCGCGGGAGCCACGCCAGTTTCCGGACCGTTCCCATCACTCCGATCGGATGAGGCCCGATCGCGCTCGGGCGGTCATGGTGATCTCATGGAACGACGACCGCCCTCACGCGGGTGGAGGTAGTAGAGGATGCTCATCGCGCTGCTCGCCGTTCTCGGCGTCGATCTCATCGTCATCGTCGCCCTCCTTGCGGTCGTGCTCGCGCGCAAGCGCTGGGTCAAGCGCCGGCCGGGGGCGTTTCGTGGAGTCATCCGCGTTTCCGGCGGCGAGCTCGACGGTCTTCGGACCAAGTGGGGACGCGGGTACGGTCGCTGGGTCCGCGACATCCTGGTCTGGACGAAGGCCCCGTTCCTGTTCCGCAACGAAGCCGTGCCCACGGATGCCCTGGACGAGCAACGTCCGGCCCGTCCCGACGAGGTCAAGCGACTGGGCGACGAGCCCATCGTCATGCGGCTCAGGGTCGGTGCCGCGACGGTCGAGGTCGCCGCTCACGGCGACGAGCGAGAACTGCTCCTGGGTCCCTATGGCAAGCGTGTGGAGCGGGGAGGCTCAGGCTGAGGCGCGTGGCGGTGGCGATGGCCGTGCGGCCTCTTCGACGAGGTTGCGCTGGACGAGCGTGAACAGCAGGCCGATCGACGGCAGCACGAGCACGACGGCGACCCCGAAGACGATCAGCACACTGGTCAGCGTCGCGCTCGGGGCCGCTGCGCCGGCGATGGTGAGCTTCTGCGGCAGGAGGTAGGGGTTCTGCGCAACGCCCCAGCCCCAGATCACGGCGGCGACGGCGCCGACCGCGAGCGCGCGTGCGCCTCGCCGGGCACCGCGGCGCAGCAACACCAGTACCCCGACCCCGCAGAGGACGGAGAGGATCACCAGGGGCAGCCCGTCGCTGGTGAGGCCGTCGAAGACGAACCTCGCGTCGCTGTGCAGCAGGATCAGGCCCGTGGCCGCGAGCGCCCCGGTGACGACCGCCGCGATCAGCGCCCGCGTGCTGAAGTAGCGCTCGAGGTCGGGGGCGTCGCCGCGCCGGGCGTCGCTCACGAGGAACACCGCGGCCACGTAGGCGCTGGTGGCGACGAAGAGCGCGCCGATCACGAGCGAGAGCGGGTTGAGCCAGCTCGTGACGGCGTCGCCGGCCGCGTTGCCGACCGGTACGCGGCCACCCGCGATCGCGCCGACGACCGTGCCCATGAAGAACGGCGTGAGCAGCGAGGACACGCCGAAGAGCTTCTCGGACACCGCCCGTCCGCGGGCCCGCCGCGCGGTCCTCTGGAACGCGAACCCCGACCCCCGCAGGACGATGCCGAGCGCAGCCAGGCTGAGCGGGATGAACAGCGTCGAGAAGATCGCCTCGAACGCCGGCGAGAAGCCGGTCCAGAGCACGACGAGCACGAAGATCAGCCAGACGTGGTTGGCCTCCCAGACGGGTCCGATGGCCCAGTCGATCAGCTCCCGCGGCCGCCGGCCGCGCTGCCCGCCGCCGGCGAGCAGGCTCCAGAGGCCGGCGCCGAAGTCCGCGCCGCCGAAGACGGCGTACATCGTCGCGCCGATCCACCGCACGATCGCGACCGCCTCGGCGCGGCTCATCCCGGGCTCCCCGCGACCACGGCCGCCGGCCCGCTGGAGGCCGGGCCGTACGGCCCTTCCTCATCGGGCTCGTCCGCCTCGCGCCAGCGGCGCGCCATGGCGCGCAGCGTGACGATCAGCACGGCGCCGAGCACCACATAGAGCGCGACTATCGCGGCGAACGTCACCCAGACGCCGCTCGCCTTCGTGACCGCGTCCTCGGTGCGCAGGACGTTGTAGACGACCCACGGCTGGCGTCCCACCTCCGTCACGATCCACCCGCACTCGAGCGCCGTCACCGCGGCCAGGCCGGAGATCGCCGTCGCGCGCAGGAACCAGGGCGACTGCGGGAAGTCGCGCTTGCGCCACCAACCGAACGCGAGCCAGAGACCGAGCCCCATCAGCACGGTGCAGATCCCGATCATGATGTCGAACGCCCAGTGGAGCATCGTGTTGGCGGGTGGGCGGTCGTCTGGTGGCACCGAGTCGAGCCCGGTGACCTGCGTGCTCGTGCTCCAGCCCACCAGGAACGAGTCGAGGCCGGGGATCCCGACGCCGCCCTTCACGCCGCTGGACGTGCAACGGCCGAAGATGTACTCGGTCACATGGGTCGAGGTCTGCTGCACGCACTCCATGCCCGCGAACTTGATCGGCTGGTCCTTGGCGATCGACCGCGCGGCGGTGTCGCCGACCGCGAACTGGATCGGCGTCGCGATGCAGGCCACGGTCAACGGGATCAGCAGGCCCAGGCGGTGGATACGGTCGCGCCGGCCCCGCAGCATCCCGACGGCATAGACGGACGCGACGATGAAGCCGGTCACCAGGTAGGCGGCGAGGATCATGTGCGGGACCTCGTAGGGCACCGCCGGGTTGAAGATCACCTTCAGCGGTTCGACCGACGTCACATCGCCGGTCGTCGGGGAGAAGCCCTGCGGCTGGTTCATCCACGAGTTCACCGCGACGACCGAGAACGCGCCACCGAGGCCCGTGATCACGATCGGCACGCCGGTCCAGAAGTGCGTCCACGGCGCCAGGCGCTTCCAGCCGAAGATGTAGATCGCGACGAAGATCGCCTCGAGGAAGAAGCAGACGCCCTCGATCGCGAACAGCACGCCGAAGACCTGACCGAAGCGCCCGGTGAACGCGGGCCACAGCAGCCCGAACTCGAACGAGAGGACGGTGCCCGTCACGGCGCCGACCGCGAACGTGACCGCCACCACCTTCGACCAGCGCTGCGCGAGCAGCAGCGCATCC
>JAXDKU010000178.1:0-2913 GCA_034667005.1 Chloroflexota bacterium | reverse complement strand
TGGAGGCGCTCGACGGCCGGGTGCCGGCGCGGATCCAGCTGACGCACATCCACATCGACCACGCCGGCGCCACCGGCCGCCAGCTCGAGCACTGGCCCGACTGCGAGGTCTGGGTCCACGAGCGCGGCGCGCCGCACCTGATCGACCCGTCGCGCCTCGTCGCCTCGGCCACGCGCATCTACGGCGACGACATGCAGCGCCTGTGGGGCGAGGTCGTGCCGGTCCCCGAGGAGCGACTGACGGTCCTGACCGGCGGGGAGACGCTGGGCGACTGGCGCGTGGAATACACGCCCGGCCACGCCTCCCATCACGTCTCCTATCTGCACGGACCCAGCCGCATCGCCTTCGTGGGGGACGTCGGCGGCGTGCGCATCGGCGGCGGCCCGACGATCCCGCCCACGCCCCCGCCCGACATCGACCTCGAGCTGTGGCACGAGTCGGTCGACCGCGTCGCCGGCTGGGGCGCCGAACGCTGGGCCATCACCCATTTCGGGACCTTCGACGACGTCGACGCGCAGGCGCAGGCGATGCACGAGGGCCTGAAGCGCTGGGGCGCGCTGGCGCGCGACACCGACGCCGAGACCTACGAGCGCGAGATCGTCGCCGAGATGCGCCGCACGGGCGACCCGGAGACCACCGAGGCGTTCCTGCAGGCCATGCCGCCGTTCACGCTCTACCCCGGGCTCGAGCGCTATTGGTCCAAGAGGAACGGGTAACGTCAGCGTCGTGGGTGGACAGGTCATCGAGCTTCCGCGCGTGGGCGATCCGGGCTCCGGTCTGGGCGGGAACTGGCGCGTGATCGTCCGCAACGACGACCACAACACCTTCGACCACGTCGCCTTCGCCCTGGCGCGCTACATCCCGGGAATGACCGTCGACAAGGGGTACGCCGCCGCCGAGCGGATCCATACGAAGGGCCTGGCCCTGGTGTGGTCGGGGCACCGCGAGGCGGCTGAGCTCTACTGGGAGCAGCTGCGCGACGAGGGGCTGACGATGGCCCCGCTGGAACAGGGGTAGGGCCCCGTTCCGGAGATCGTCCTCGGCCCGCTGCTGCGCCACGCCGGTGCGGGCCACGCGACGGTCTGGGTGGAGACGTCGGAGCCCTGCGAGGTCACGGTCCTCGGCTGCTCGCAGCGCACGTTCGAGGTCGAGGGCCATCACTTCGCGCTCGTCGAGGTCACCGGCCTGCCGCCGGAGGGCAACACGCCCTACGAGGTGCACCTCGACGGCGCCCGCCACTGGCCGCCGGGTGAGAGCTGGGACTGGCCGTCGAGCTGCATCCGCACCATCGCCGACGACCACGACCTCACGGTGTCCTTCGGCTCGTGCCGCTGCTCCTATCCCAACCGCCCGCCGTACACGCTGACCAAGGACGAGGACGACGACGGCCGCGAGCACGACGCACTGCGCGCCCTGGCGCTGCGCATGCGCCACCAGGAGCCCGAGGAGTGGCCCGACCTGCTGCTGATGCTCGGCGACCAGGTCTACGCCGACGAGATCCCGCCCGCCACGCGCGAGTGGATCGCCGGGCGTCGCGACTTCGACATTCCGCCGGGCGACACGATCGCGAACTTCCAGGAGTACTGCCGCCTGTACTTCGACGCGTGGACCGACGCGGCCGTGCGCTGGCTGCTGTCCACGGTGCCGACGGCGATGATCTTCGACGACCACGACGTCATCGACGACTGGAACACCTCGCGCGACTGGGTGGACACGATCCGCGCGAAGGGCTGGTGGGACGACCGCATCGTCGGCGGGTTCATGTCCTACTGGTGCTTCCAGCACCTCGGCAACCTGTCGCCCGACGACCGCGCCGAGGTCGAGATCTACCACCAGGTGCTGGCCGCGGAGGGCGACGCCGGGCCGATCGTGCGCGAGTTCGCCTTCCGCGCCGACCGCGAGGTCGACGGCACCCGCTGGAGCTACAAGCGCGACATCGGGCGCACGCGGCTGATCATGATGGACTCGCGAGGCGGCCGGGTCCTCACGCCCGGCCAGCGCTCGATGGTCGACGAGGACGAGTGGGACTGCATCGTCGACTGGACCAGGGGCGACTTCGACCACCTGCTGATGGGCACGTCGCTGCCGGCCTTCCTGGCCAACGGCACGCACTTCCTGGAGGCCTGGAACGAGGCGATCTGCGACGGCGCCTGGGGCAGGACCGCGTCGCGCGTGGGCGAGAAGATCCGCCAGGGCCTCGACCTCGAGCACTGGGCGGCCTTCCGCGACTCGCAGCGGCGCCTCGAGGGCCTGCTGGAGGACGTCGCCTCCGGTCGTCACGGCGAGGGGACGGCGCCCGCGAGCACGGTCCTCATGAGCGGCGACGTCCACCACGCCTACCTGTCGCGCGTGCACTTCGGGTCGGGGGACCGCCTGGCCCCGGTGTACCAGGCGGTCTGCTCGCCGTTCCGCAATCCGCTCGACTCACGTGAGCAGCGCGCCATGCGGGCCGCGATGTCGGGCTTCGGCGCGCGCCTCGGGCGCTTCCTGGCCCGCGCGGCGCGGGTCGACCTCGGCCCGGTCACGTGGGACATCGACGAGGGGCCCTGGTTCGACAACCAGATCGCCCACCTCGACCTGTCGCACGGATCATCCGTTTTCCGGATGGAGAAGGCTCTCGGCGCCGGCGACGAGGATCCGCACCTGGAGGAAGTCTGCGTGCGCCGCCTCGCATAGCGGGCGCGGACGAGTATTCTCGAACGTGGTGGCGGGGTGAGCGAAGAGGCGGAGGCCATCATCACCGCTGCGCGTGCGCAGCGTGAGCAGGAGCTCCTGCGGCGGATCCACGTCCGCAAGGACCCGCGCGCCCGCGACCAGCTCGCGGAGGAGATGCTGCCGTTGGCCCGCGCGCTCGCGGGCCGCTACGCCAACCGCGGGGAGCCGCTCGACGACCTCGTGCAGGTCGCGTGCGTC
>JAXDKU010000177.1:0-3567 GCA_034667005.1 Chloroflexota bacterium | reverse complement strand
GCACGCGCACGCTTCCGGCCCGCACGTCCGTGCGTCGCCGCGGTACCGTCACCACCGGAGGATTGATGCGCAACGAGATCTGGCGCTGGATGGCGCGCGGGGTGGGTTTCAGCGTGGGGCTCGCGCTCGTCGCGGCCATCTGCTGGGCGCTCCTGCGGTCCACCAATGTCGTGCTCGTGGTCGCCGTGTCGATCCTGCTTGCCGCCGGCCTCGAGCCGGCCATCGGATGGATCCGCTCCCACAGCCGGTTCGGACGTGGCACCACGATCCTCGTCGTCTACGCCGGGTTCTTCGTGACCTGCGCGCTCCTCATCCTCCTGATCGTCCCGAGCGCGATCCGCCAGCTGGGGGAGCTCAGCAACCGCCTGCCGCGCCTCCTGCGAGACCTCCAGGACTACGCCGGCACCCTCCAGCCGCCGTTCAGCGATGCGCTGGTCGAGATCACGCAGACCCTGCGCCAGGCCATCAACGGGTCGGCCGCACCGCCGGAGACGCCGGACCTCGTCGCGGCGGGGATCACTGCCGCCGATGCCCTGATCACGGCCATCAGCATCCTCGCGCTGACGTTCTTCTGGCTGACGGGCCATCAGCGCATCCAGCGGTTCACGCTGGCCCTGCTGCCTCCGGGCACCCGTCACGGTGTCCGCGAGGCGTGGAACGAGGTGGAGGCACGCCTCGGCCTCTGGGTTCGCGGCCAGCTGATCCTGATGGGCACGGTCTTCGCAATGACGACCGTCGCCTACTTCGTGCTGGGACTCGAGGGAGCCCTATTGCTCGGGTTGATCGCCGGCATCGCGGAAGCGATCCCGATCGTCGGCCCGGCGCTCGGCGCTGTCCCCGCGCTGATCGTGGCGGCCACGACCGGCCGCGTGGAGCTGGTGCTGCTCGTCGCGGCGGTCTACGTCGTGATCCAGGTCGTCGAGGGCAACATCCTGGTTCCCATGGTCATGCGCTCGACCATCGGCGTGCCGCCGTTCGTGGTCATCGCAAGCCTGCTCGTTGGTGCCGCGCTCGGCGGCATCGTCGGTGCGTTCCTCGCGGTGCCGTTCACTGCCGCCCTCGTCGTCATCCTCGAGCGCGCCCAGGATCGGAGCCAGTCCGTGACCCTCGAGAGCTCCAGTGAGGAGACGCCCGATTCTGACGAGAGGGACCGCCTGGAGAGCTCGCCCGCCGACAGCCGCTCCCGGGCGCCGGGCTGACTCACGGCCGCAATGTCGCTCGAGACCTACCGCCGCAAGCGGAACTTCTCGCAGACGCCGGAGCCATCCGGCGACGGTGACGGTGCCCGTGGGGCTCCGCCGCCGGAGACCGGCCGCCGGTTCGTGGTGCAGCGCCATCGGGCAACGGCGCTCCACTACGACTTCCGCCTGGAGATGGACGGGGTGCTGGCCAGCTGGGCGGTGCCCCGGGGCCCGTCGCTGAAGCCGCTCGAGCGCCGGATGGCGGTGCACGTCGAGGACCACCCGCTGGACTACTTCGATTTCGAGGGCGTCATTCCCAAGGGCTCGTACGGCGGCGGCGACGTCATCGTCTGGGACTGGGGCACGTGGGAGCCCGAGGAGACCGACGACCCCGGCGAGGCCGTCCGCAAGGGCGAGCTCAAGTTCCGCCTGCACGGCCAGAAGCTGAAGGGGCGCTTCGTCCTGGTCCGGACGCGCAACGATGCGGGCGGCAAGGAGCAATGGCTGCTCATGCACAAGAAGGACGAGGACGCGCGCGACGATTGGGATGTGGACGCGCTGCCCCGCTCGGTGAAGAGCGGCCGCACCAACGACGAGGTGAAGGCGGGCGCACCGGCCATCTGGCTCAGCGGAGCACCTGCGGCCGAAGCCGAGATCGACCTGGCCGCGGCCCGGGACGAGCCACTCCCCGATTTCGTGCCACCGATGCTGGCGACGCTCGCCGATCGGCCGTTCAGCGATCCGGACTGGCTCTTCGAGATGAAGCTCGACGGCTATCGCATCGAGGCGGTGGTCGGCAACGGCACGGTGCGCCTGTGGACGCGCAACAAGCAGGACGGGGCGCGCTACTTCCCGCACCTTGCGGCCGCGAAGCCAACCTGGATCGGCGCGTCCGCGGCCGTGGTGGACGGCGAGGTCGTTGCGCTGAACGACAAGGGCCAGCCCGACTTCAGCCTCCTCCAGGACCTGGCCGGAATGAAGGGCTTCGCCGCGGCTCGGGGTGAGCGAAGCGCGGGCCCGCCCGACGGTTCATCACGGACGCGCGAGGCGCATGGCGCGCTGGTCTACTTCGTCTTCGACCTGCTGCACTACGAGGGCCGCTCGCTCGTGGACGTTCCGCTGGAGGAGCGCAAGAAGCTGCTGCAGTCGCTGCTGCGCGACCACGGGCAGGTTCGTTTCCTCTCGCACGTCGCCGAGGACGGGCTGGACTTCCACGCGGCGGCCGCCGCCCAGGGCCTGGAAGGCATCGTCGCGAAGCTCCGCCGCAGCCGCTACGAGCCCGGGAGGCGGTCACGGAGCTGGCTGAAGATCAAGATCCGCCGCGAGCAGGAGCTGGTGGTGATCGGCTACGAGCCGGGAAAGGGCACACACACCGACCTGGGCTCGCTGCTGGTGGCGGTCAACGAGGACGGCGAGCTGCGCTACTCCGGCGAGGTGGGCAGCGGGATCGACACGCGGACGCGCCGCCTCCTCCGCGAGCAGCTCGACGCGCTTCGCCGCGACGACCCTCCGGCCAAGGGCGTGCCGCGGCTCCGTGCCGCCCGATGGGCCGAGCCGCGGCTCGTGATCCGCGCCGATTTCTCCGAGTGGACGTCGGACGGGCTGCTGCGGCAGGCCGCGTTCAAGGGCATCGAGCCGGACCGGGATCCGAAGACCGTGGTCCGCGAGCGCGAGATGGCGACCGAGGAGGCGATCGAGGAGGCCGAGGAGGCCGCCCAGGCCCCGGAACCAACGAAGGCCGAGGTCGAGGCCGAGGAGGCGCCGAAAAAGCGCTCTGCATCCGGTCGATCCGGTCGGTCGGGTCGACCCGCTGTCGCCGGTGCGGCCTGTGCGGCCGGTGCGGCCCGTGCGGCCGGTGCGGCCGGTGCGGCCGGTGCGGCGGGTGCGGCGGGTGCGGCGGATGCGGCGGATGCGGCCGGAGAAAAGGCGACGGGCGGCGAGTCCGCCCCGAAGGCCCGAACGCCAGAAGTGAAGCGAGCGCGTGGGAAGGCTGCCAAGGCGGACCCATCCGGAGGCGCAGCGTCGGGCGTTCGCCTGGTTCGAGACCCCTCGGAGGTCGGCGAGCCCGCTCAGGCGGTCACCGCGGCGGAGCTCGAGGCTCTCGATGCGATGCGCGGCGACGGTCTCTGGGTGATCGGCGGGCACACGGTCAAGCTCAGCAACCTGGACAAGGTCCTCTTTCCCGACTCGGGCTACACCAAGCGCGATCTGATCCGCTACTACGCGACCATCTCGGCCGTGCTGCTGCCGCATCTGCGGGACCGGCCGCTCAACGTGGATCGCTGGCCGGACGGCGTCAACGGTCCGCACTTCTGGCAGAAGCAGATCCCGTCGCATGCGCCGGCCTGGGTCGCGCGGTGGGACTACCCGGAGGCCGGCAAGAACG
>JAXDKU010000176.1:0-8186 GCA_034667005.1 Chloroflexota bacterium | reverse complement strand
GCATCGGGGTCGCCTCTCTGGCCGTACTCGCCGCCCAGGAATCCGCCGTGGTTGCTGGGGAACATGACGGCCTCCGTGCCGAGACGCTCGGCGACGGCCAGCGCGCCGCGGTGAGCCATCTCACCATCGGACTCCTCGCCGGCGCCGATGACGATCCGGGTCGATGCCGCCCGCAGGGCATCGAAGTCGGGCTCGTAGTGGGTGCAGCTGATGATGTTCTGGCCGAGCAGCGGATCGTTGCGGGAGCCGTCGTCGTCCGAAGGCATGCCGAACATGGCGGGATCGGGGCCCGGCTGAGCCGCGAACTCCGGCGTCATCGGTCCCTTGTGGCTCACCACCGAGATGAAGTGCGCCATGCCCGCACCCGATCCGCTGCGCTGGTAGGTCTCGTGAACCGCACGCGTGACCGCCATCGCCGCCTCTCGGTCGGGCAGGACCGATGCGAGCGGAGGCTCGTGCGCGACGAGCGTGCGGACGTCGCCCGGATGACGGGCCACCAGGGCGAGCGCGTTGACGGCCCCACCACTGCTCGCGAAGAGGTCCACCGGAGCCGCTCCGAGCGCTTCGATGATCCGATGCAGGTCGTCGGCGTGCTCCTCTGGCGTTGAGCGGCTCTCGGGATCCGCCTTCTCGCTGCGTTCGACTCCGCGGGGGTCATAGGTCATCACGGTGCGGTCGGGGAAGTGCCCTGCCAGGGTGCCGAAGCCGGACGCGCCCATCGGCGAGCCGATCACGAACAGCGCCGGGGCATCGGCAGGACCGCCGGGCCGCACGTCATAGGTCAGCGTTGCGCCGGGAACGTCAAGGGTCCGCGTCGTGGGTTCGGTCATGGTGGTCATCTTCAGTCCTCCTCGAGAATCGCGTCGATCTGGCCGATTGCCTCTCGCAGGCCCTGCTCCATGCCCATCGCGAGGATCTGCTCCATGGCCTGGGGGCTGGGGAAGCTGCTCTGGATCGACATCTGCGTGCGCCCGTCGGCGATTGGCTCGATCGTGACCCGGCCCTCCGTGCCCGGGAGCTCGGTGTTCGGCGTCCCGTCGTCGTTGGCGAAGCCGTCATGGAATACCAGCAAACGGGGAGGCTGAACCTCGACGACGTCCCAAAAGCCTCGCGGCTGATCCCCCGTCGGTCCCGTCATGTAGTACTCGACGCGGCCTCCCGGCGCCAGATCGTGGCTGGTGAACGTGGCGGGATAGGTCGGCGGGCCCCACCAACGCTCGAGCTGGCGCGGATCGGCCCAGAGCTGCCATACGCGCTCGGGCGATGCGTCGAATTCCGCGGTCATGGTCATGGTCAGGGCATCCGGGTCCTTCTGGACGGCAGTGACGGTCATTCCTCGGGCTCCTTGGCGTTCTGGATGAGATTGGTCATGCGGTCGATACGGCCGCGCCACAGCTCCTCGTACTGGTCGAGCAGGCGCCGCGCGACGCGGAGCCCCTCGAGGTTGGTGCGGACGACCTTTCGGCGCCCGTCGCGCTCCTTGGTGACCAGGCCGGCGCGCTCCAGCACCGCAACGTGCTTCTGCACGGCCGCAAAGCTCATCGGGTAGTGGGCGGCAAGCTCGGCGACGCCCTCGCCGCCGTGGATCGCGCGCCGGACGATGTCACGCCGGGTGGCGTCCGCCAGCGCGGAGAAGCTGCGGTCGATGTCGAAGGCGGCGGTCACAAGTACAACCATACGGTTGTATGACGGTTATGTCAACCGAAGGCCGGAGGTGATCAGACCCCTTCGGTCCGCGGCTTCTCCCAGACCGAGACGTGCTTGCGGCTGTCGCTGGTGAAGGGCTCGCGGCGCCAATCGGACCAGCGCTCACGGAGGCGCATGCCGGCGAGCTCCGCCATCAGGTCCAGCTCCGCGGGCCACACGTAGCGAAACGGTCCCGCGGACTTCTGGATCGCGTCACCTCGGATCTCGAAGTGGTGCGAGATCTGACCCTGGTTGGCGACGTCGTATTCGTCGATGCCCCAGTGCGTCGGACTCGCGTCGAAGACCACGAACCGCTCGCCGGGCGGCAGCCGCTGGAGGTCCGGGATCGTGACCTCGATGACGAAACAGCCACCGGGCTCGAGATGCGCCGCGGCATTCCGGAAGCACGCAACCTGCCAGGCCTGGGTCGTCAGGTTCATGATCGTGTTGAACACCAGGTAGACCAGTCGAAACGTCCCCGCGACCCTGGCTGACGCGAAGTCGCCGATGGTGACGCCGATGCCCTCCGCGCCCGGCTTCGCGCGCAACCTGGCCGTCATGGCCGCCGAGAGGTCGATCCCATGCACCGGGACGCCCCGAGCTCCCAGCGGAAGCGCGATTCGACCGGTTCCGATCCCAAGCTCGAGCGCGCGTCCATCGCCCGCGAGGCCGGCCAGGAAGTCCACGGTGGGGTCCACGACCGCCGGGTCGAACATCGTGTTCGAGCTCTCGTCGTAGCTGGCAGCGGCGCCCTCGCCGAAGTAGCCGTCGTCGTTCGTCATTCGGTGGTCAGGCCGGCGCCGGCCGCCCGTCGAGGAAGTCGAGCGTCACCGCGGCGAAGAGCGGCGAGGCAAAGATGTTGTAGTGAGTCAGCCCGGGCAGGATCGCGAGTGCGTGCCCGCCCTTGGGCCTGCCCTCCCCCATCCAGCCGCCGTCGCGCAGGCCGCCGTCCAGCAGCTTGAACACCTCGACGATGTGGGCCGGCGGCGCCATGTCGGCGTCGGCGGCGACGAGAAGCGTCGGCACCTTCAGCGAGCGGACCACGTCGCTGAAGTCGAAGTCCTGGCTCATGAACGCGCCGATCTTCTCCAGCAGCCGTCCGAAGTCTTCCGGCCGCGGCGCGACGCGCTGGTACAGCTGGTACATCGGCGTGTCCTTCATGAACTCGGCCGCCTCGGCGGTCACCTGCCCCTGCTGCGCGCGCATCTCTGGGTAGATCGCGTCGGGCCGGGTGTTGACGGACGCGGCAACGAGCTTGCGGACCTTGCCTGGGTGCCTGGCCGCGGTGTGGATGGCCACCCCTCCGCCGAGCGAGTAGCCGACGAGATCCGGCCTCTCGAGCCCGATGTGGTCGATGAGCGCCGCGATGTCGTCCGCCATGAGCCCGACGTCCAGCGGTCGATCGATGTCGGCGGTGCGCCCGTGTCCCTGGAGATCGACGGCGATCACCTGGTGGCTCTCGGCCAGCGCCGGCAGGATCGGCCCGAACATCTCACCGGAGCCGAGCCCGCCGTGCAGCAGGACGAGCGGCCGCCCGGCGCCGTGGGTCTCGTAATAGAGGTTGATGCCGTTGACGTCGGCGTAGTCGCCGGTGCCATTCGTTTGGCTGGTCCATTCAGTCGTCATGGTTCGCTCCGATCCTGGCCCGGGTGTTGCCGAGGTGCGCCGTCGTCGGTCAATCCAGCGGCTTGCGGTAGCTCGCTCCGACCTTCTCGACGACGAACCCGCACGACTCGTACAGCTGGAGCGCGCCGCTCGGGTTCTGCGTGTCGACCCCGAGTGCCGCCTCCGTCATGCCGCGAGCACGGAGGAGCGGGATGGTCGCGGCGATCAAAGCACGGGCCAGGCCAAGGCGCCGCCACGGGCGACGCACGCTGATGTGCTCGACGTAGCCTCGCTTCCGGTCGAAGCGCGCGTTCTCCTCCGCGTTGACGAAGCCGCGCACCATCCCGGCAACCTCGTTGCCGGCCCACGCGACACGCCAGAGGACGGGCTCGCCTGCAACGGCGTCCGCCACGAACCGTTCGTAATCCGTGTCGGTGGGGACGCCCATTCCCCAGTGATCGCGGAACGCCTCGGTCTCCGCGTCGAAGATGGCACGGAAGTGCTCGGGCCGGACCTCGCGAATCTCCAGCCCCGGCGGCAGCGGCGCATTCGGCAGGTCGTCCAGGGTGGGACGAACCATCGAATAGAACCAGCGCACCGGCTCGTAGCCGCGGGACAACAAGATCGAGGTCCGGCGCTCCGCCGAGTCGATTGCCTCGGACTCGAAGATCCTCGGGCCGTCGTGGTTGTGCACCGCGGCGATCGCCCTGCACCGGGACTCCATGGCATCGTGGATGGCGCCGCGCAGCTCGGCGGGCGCGTCAGGATGCGCAAAGGACACTGGCTCGTACACCCGCGTCCCCTCGTGGTCGTCGTGCCAGGCGGCGCGGCCGTAGCCCACGATCCGACCGTCGAGCTCGGCGACGAACACGTCGGTCTCGAGGTCGCAGTTCGAAAGGTGCTGGTAGAAGTTCATGAACTGCTCATCGGACGTCAGCCAGCTCTCGCCGTCCGCCACCCGCGAGGCGTTCGCGATCGCGTTCATCTGTGCCAGGTCGTCCGGCACCGCGACGTGGCGAAGGACGACGCCCTCGAGATCGGGTGAGGCAAAGGCAGTCGGCACCGTCATCGCCACGCAGCATAGGCCCGGGGAATCACACCAGCGCGTCGTCTCACCCTAGACTCGACCGATGTCGATCCGCCGCTTCTATGACCGCTGGCCGCAGTACAACCGCCGGCTCACCGAGATCGTTGGCGCGATGACCGAGGAACAGCTTGCGATCGAGCCCGGGCCCGAGCGATGGCCGGTCTGGGCGACGGTCGCCCACACCGCGGGCGCTCGGAACTACTGGCTCGGCGGAGTGCTTGGCGAGCCCGGCTCGGACTCGACGCCGTGGCCGGACGCGCTGAGCTGGGACGGCTGGGAAGACCACCTCGACCAGCCGCGGACCGCGGGCGAGCTGGTGACGGCCCTCGACACCACCTGGGCGATCGTCGACGGTGTGCTCGATCGCTGGACGCCGGAGATGCTCGACGAGGAGATGGAACGCTTCTACGGCGACCAGCGCCAGCTGCACTCCCGCGCCTCGATCCTGCAACGGCTCCTGACCCACGACGCCTACCACTGCGGCGAGCTGTCACAGACACTCGGCATCGCGGGCCTCCCCCAGATCGATCTCTGGCGGCCCGACTGACGCATGTTGCGACCGAGCGGAGAGGTCCGGTTGACCGTCGCGAACTGAGGGCAACTCAATCGCGCGACGCCCGAATCCAGTCGTAGACGCCTCAGGCCACCAGGCGCTTGTACCGGATGCGGTGCGGCTGGTCGGCGGCAGAGCCGAGCTCCTTGTGGCGGAACGCCTCGTAGTCCGTGACGTTGCCCTCGAACCAGCGGGCCTGGCTGTCTCCCTCGAAGGCCAGGATGTGCGTCGCGATGCGGTCCAGGAACCAGCGGTCGTGGCTGATCACGACGACGCAGCCGGGGAAGGTCTCGAGGCCGGCCTCCAGCGCCCGCAGCGTGTCAACGTCCAGGTCGTTCGTGGGCTCGTCCAGCAGCAGGACGTTGCCGCCGGACTGGAGCAGCTTGGCCAGGTGGACCCGGTTCCTCTCGCCTCCGGAGAGCGCCCCGACCATCTTCTGCTGGTCGGTGCCACGGAAGTTGAAGCTCGATACGTAGGCGCGTGCCGGCAGCTCCCGTGAGCCGACCTTGATGATCTCGTTGCCCTGGCTGATCTCCTGGAAGACCGTCTTGTCCGCCTCCAGGTCGTCTCGGCTCTGGTCGACATAGCTGAGCTTCACCGTGTCGCCGATCTCGACGCTGCCCTTGTCGGGCGCCTCCTGCCCGACGAGCATGCGGAAGAGCGTCGTCTTGCCGGCACCGTTCGGTCCGATGATCCCCACGATCCCGGCCCGCGGCAGTGAGAACGTCAGGTCGTCGATCAGCAGCCGGTCGCCGTAGCCCTTGCGCAGGTCCCTGACCTCGATGACCGTGTCGCCCAATCGAGGGCCGGGCGGGATCGCGATCTCCAGCTCACGAGACGAGCCCTTGTCGTCCTGGGCCTCCGCGAGCAGTCGCTCGTAGGCCCCGAGCCGTGCCTTGCCCTTCGCCTGTCGGGCCTTCGCGCCCATGCGCACCCACGCGAGCTCGCGCGCCAGCGTCCGCTGCCGGGCGTCGACCGCCTTCGACTCCTTGCTCATCCGCTCGAGCTTCTGCTCCAGCCAGCTGGAGTAGTTGCCCGAGAATGGGATCCCGCGGCCGCGGTCGAGCTCCAGGATCCACTGGGCGACGTTGTCAAGGAAGTACCGGTCGTGGGTGATCGCCACCACTGTCCCCGCGTACTCGCCGAGGAACCGCTCCAACCACTCCACGGACTCGGCATCCAGGTGGTTGGTCGGCTCGTCGAGCAGCAGCAGGTCGGGGTGCTGGAGCAGCAGGCGGGCCAGCGCCACGCGACGCTTCTCGCCACCGGAAAGGGTCGTGACGTCGGCGTCGTCGGGCGGGCAGCGCAGCGCGTCCATGGCGATCTCGACGGTCCGCTCGACGTTCCAGGCGTCGGCGGCGTTGATCTTGTCCTCCAGCGCCGACTGCTCCGCGCCGATGGCCTCGTAGTCGGCGTCGGGATCCGACCACTTGGCCATGACCGCGTTGTACCGCTCGATCAGCGAGTGGACCTGACGAACGCCGTCGAGGACGTTGCCCTTGACGTCCTTGGTCGGGTCGAGCTGCGGCTCCTGGCTCAGGTACCCCACGGTGAAGCCGGGCGTGAGGCGCGCCTCGCCGCTGTAGCCGTCGTCGAGCCCGGCCATGATCCGCAGCAGGCTCGACTTGCCGGCGCCGTTCGGGCCGATGACGCCGATCTTGGCGCCCGGATAGAACGAGATGGAGATGTCCTCCAGCACCGTCCGATCGGGCGGGTAGTGCCGGGAGAGCTTGTACGCGGTGAAGATGAATTCAGCAGGCATGACTGGGGAAGGGTAACGACCCTCGGGGTTATGGACCTGCCAGCACGCGGACCTCGGCGCTGGACAGGGCGCTCCACCAGCGGCCATACCGGCGGTAGACCGTGGGTTCGCGGTCTGCCAGGAACGCGATCAGGGCGCGCGCCTCGGCCTCGAGTCCATGCCACGCCTCGTCGGAAAGCCGATGGAACGCCGTGACCTCGATTCCGCCGGCGACAGCGCGCCACACGCCGGCGACGGCGCCGTCGATGAGGATCGTCGGCAGCACATCGCCGTTGCTGCGGATGACCAGCTTCCGATACTCCGCGGGGATGACCCGGCTGCGGTCGGCATAGGCGAGGAGAATGCTGTCCCACATCGGCAGCAGCCTCGGCGGCGCCGGCACATCCTCGTCCGGGATGAGTCCCTCAGGCACGTCGTAGATCTCGCGCCCTGTCGGACCCGCCAGCCTGACCACCGAATCGCCGAGCGCCTCCAGGGCGTCACGGACGTCGGGCCCGTAGACCATCGCGAACCCCCGGATGTCCTGAACGGACGCCGGACCGAACCCCTCCAGGTACCGGCGCACCAGCCACTGCATCGACTTGGCACGGTCTCCGGAGCGTCGCTGCTCTCGCGCGGCCATGTACGACGGGCGGGCACCGAACGACCAGGGGCCTCCGGCCGGCGCATGGACGAACGGGCCGTAGTGCCGCATGGCCCACCACACGCGAGGGTTGGGCGCACCGAACCGCTGCTCGAGCCAGGCCTCGGCTGCCGCGTTCGTTCTCCCCTCGTCCGCGAACGCGACGAGCTCCGGGATGAGGGTGTCGGCGTCATCGCTCGTCAGACCCGTCGAGGTGAACCGGCGATCGTTGAGCCGGGCCGCCCGCAATGTCCGCTGCATGGCCTCGTGGAACGCGGGGTAGTCGCCGGCCTCCACGGCGTGCAGCGTGATCCGCAGGAGCGACGCCTTGACGACCGCATGGTCGGCGAAGGCCTGGTCGAGGTCGACTGGATCGAACCCGGCCACCCGATTCCACAGGGCGATGTACGGCGACGCAGGCTCCTGGGCCTGGAGCGCGACGACGCGATGCACGGCGGCGGCGGCATCGAGAGCCTCGCGACCCAGCAGCAGCTGGCGTCCCAGGGTCGCCCGATTGAGCTGACCCGCGGTGAGGCTCAAACGAGCAGCCCGCGGCTCAAGGCACCGAAGTGCTCGCCGTCGATCTCGGCCGTCTGCATCCCCGTCAGGCTACCGTCATGCCGCTCCGCGTAGATTCCGCCCATGAGCTTCGACGTTGCCGCGGACGCCTACGACGCCTTCATGGGCCGTTGGTCGCGGCTCCTGTCGGGCCAGCTTGCCGACTTCGCGGGCGTGCACCCGGGCCAGCGGGTGCTCGACGTCGGCTGCGGCACGGGCGCGCTCACGAGCGAGCTCGTCGCGCGCGTCGGACCGGCGCATGTGTCGGCGGTCGATCCGTCCGAGCCGTTCGTGTCGGCCATGCGGGCTCGGT
>JAXDKU010000175.1:0-4170 GCA_034667005.1 Chloroflexota bacterium | reverse complement strand
CTAGTCCGGGCGGCGCTGAGCGGCTTCTGCGGCCAAGCGCTCGGCGAGCTCGTCCCAGGCCATGGCTGGCTGCTGCTCGCCGGCGCGCGTGCGGGGGGCAGCGGTCCTCCCCTCCACCTCCCGGTCGCCGAGCACCAGCATGTAGGGGACCTTCTGCTCCTGTGCGATGCGGATCTTGTTCTGCATCCGGTTCGAGCTGTCGTCCACCTCCACGCGGAGGCCGCGAGCGCGGAGGACGCCCTCCAGCTCACGCGCAGCATCGTTGTGGCGGTCGGCGATCGGCACGACCACGGCCTGCACCGGCGCGCACCAGAACGGCAGGGAGCCGCCCGTGTGCTCGATCAGCACGCCGATGAAGCGCTCCAGCGAGCCGTAGATGGCGCGGTGGATCGCGACCGGGCGGACGTGCTCGCCGTTCTCGTCGACGTAGGTCAGGTCGAAGCGTTCGGGCAGCATCACCAGGTCGACCTGGATCGTCGCCGTCTGCCACTCACGCCCCAGGGCGTCCTCGATCTGGATGTCGATCTTCGGCGCGTAGAACGCCCCGTCGCCGGCCTTCGTGCGGTAGCGCATGCCGCTGCCGTCGAGCGCCTGGCGCATCAGCGTCTCCGCGCGCTCCCAGAGCGCGGGGTCGCCCAGGGCCTTCTCCGGGCGCGTCCCGAACGTGAAGTGGGGCTCCAGCCCGAACCACGAGTACGACTCGCGCACCTCGCCGAGCAGCGCCTCGATCTCCGAGCCGATCTGGTCCGGCCGGACGTAGATGTGCGCATCGTCCGTGACGAAGTGCCGCACCCGGGTGAGGCCGGACAGCACGCCCGACAGCTCGTTGCGATGCAGCTTCCCGTACTCGGACAGCCGCAGCGGCAGGTCCCGGTACGAACGCGTCCGCGAGCGATAGATGAACGTGCTCTCGGGGCAGTTCATCGGCTTGAGGCTGAAGGTCTGCTCCTCGGCCTCGACCAGGAACATATGCTCGCGATAGAGATCCCAGTGGCCCGACTGCTCCCACAGCTTCTTGTGAACCAGCGGTGGCGTGTAGATCTCCTGGTACCCGCGCTCGGCCTGGAGCTCGCGCATCGCGTTCTCGAGCGTCCGGTACAGCGTCCAGCCCTTCGGATGCCAGAACGCCGCGCCGGGGCTGACGTCGTGGAAGCTGAACAGGTCGAGCTGCACGCCGAGGCGACGGTGGTCGCGCTTGCGGGCCTCCTGCCGCCGCCAGAGGTAGAGGTCGAGCTCCTCCTGCGTGGACCAGACCGTGCCGTAGACACGCTGGAGCATCGGCCGGTCCTCTCGCCCGCGCCAGTACGCGCCGGCGACGGAGAGCAGCTTGAACGGTCCGATCTTGCCCGTCGAAGGGACGTGCGGCCCGCGGCAGAGGTCGATGAAGCGGCCGTGCTCGTACGTCGAGACGACCGGAGCCGGCGTGCCCGACATGCTGGCGGCGGTGCGGAGGTCGTCCAGGATCTCGACCTTGTAGGGCTGGCCCTTCGCCACGAAGAACTGGCGCCCGGCGTCGGGGTCCAGCTCCTTGCGGACGAAGGCGTGGTCGGCCTCGACCGATGCCCGCATGCGCTCCTCGATCTTGGGCAGGTCGTCCGTGGTCAACGGGCGGGGCAGCTCGAAGTCGTAGTAGAAGCCGCCCTCGATCGCCGGCCCGATCCCGAGCTTGGTCCCCGGGAACAGGTCGAGCACGGCCTCGGCCATGACGTGGGCCGCGGAGTGGCGCATCGAGTCGAGCGGGTCGTGCTCGTGCGCCCCCGCATCCAGCAGCTCCTCGGCCGAGCCCTTCTCGGGCGCGACGAAATCGAGCTCGGCCTCCTCGGCCGGATCGGGTGGCACGGCCGCCTGAGCCCCTCCCCCGCGCTTCTGGTCATTCATGTGCTGCCTCCCAGGAGAATCAAAACGCCCCTCATCCTTCGACAGGACGAGAGGCGTGCCTCCCGCGGTCCCACCCGCCTTCGCCAGGCTTCGGCCGGTCGTCCCGGCGCAGCTCGGCGCTCTTTCGTGGGCCGCGCTAACGGGCGGCTCCCGGACCGGTTCACCGGCCGCTCACGGGTGGTGCGAGTTCGAGCTCGTGCCGTCCGGGCTTCCAGCCGTGTCCCGGACTCTCTGAGGCGATCTCTCGATCCCGCGCGTCCCGCTCGACGCGTTCAGACGTGCATGCTACCAGCCGCTGGGCGACCCAGAGCGTGCCCGAAGTACGCCTATCATCACGCAACTGTGACGAGGCAATGAGGAAGACCAGCGGAGGCCTGCTGGACAACTCGCCTTTGACGTCTCGGATTCGTGCCAGCGTGCTGGTCGTCGCCGCCTCCGTCTGGCTCGCTTGCACAGCCCCCCTGCTGCCGTCTCCGGACCAGCACTCGCCCGTCTCGTCTCCGCTGCAATCTGGACTCTCGCCGAGCGCGACCGGCCCCACGGCTACCGCTACGGAGTCCACTGAGCCCACGTCGAGCGGCCCGGTCGGTTTCGTCCATTCCACACTCGCCGTCGAAGCGACGTTCGTGGCTTTGGCCAGCGATCGCGGCGCATGGTTCGGGACCGTGGCCGACCACGCCGGCAGGATCGGCTTCGTAACGCCCGAAGGGAAGGCGAACACCGTCGCGACGCTGCCCGTCGTGGCGCTCGCCGCGAATGGCGAGGCGCTGTTCGCCGCGGAAATTGCGAACGATGTCCACGGTGGAATCGCCCAGGCCCGGATCGAGAAGTTCGATCCCGTTACGCTGGAGTCGCTTGCAACCCGCTCAGTGGACGATCCGACGGGCCTCGTCGTCAGCGGCGACAGCCTCTGGGTCGCGACCGCCACCGGCATGCTCGATCGACTGAGCACAGGGTCGTTACTGGTGACCGATCGAATCCCGTTGTTCGGCGAAGGCTGGGCGACTGTCGCCGCCGGGACGGACTCCATCTGGGTGCGCAACGCACCCCCGAGCGGCCACGGGCACATCATTCATCGCTTCGACCGGGAAGACCCACAGGACATCCGGGTGGAGCCGGATGGCGGAAGCGGTTCGGGTGAGCTCGCCGCGTCCGGTGGCGAGGTCTATGCGTTCCTTCAGGCCGACGCGCCCGCGTCCGGAGCGTTGCTTCGGTTGAACGCGAACGGCACACTCGGGGCCGCTGACGTGAGCGGCGCACCAGGCGGCATCACGCTCCTGGGTTCGTCCGTTTGGTGGGTGTCCAACGACGGCGTTCTCGGCGCCGTGGATGCGAATCTCGTGCCATCGGGTACGCCCATTGCCCTTGGCACAGACGCCGCGTGCCTCACCGCGGGCGCTGGATATCTGTGGGTATGCACCGCCGACGGGCTCGTCCTCGTGCAGCCGAGCTTCTGATCAGCCGGCAACGAACCGCGCAGCGCCTTGGAGGGAGTGGTGGGCGACACTGGACTCGAACCAGTGACCTCTTGCATGTCAAGCAAGTGCTCTAACCAGCTGAGCTAGCCGCCCTGGTTCACCGAACGTCAATCTACCAGAGGCACCCGAGCTCGTCACTCCGAGCGACGTCGGCGACGAGCTTGCCTCCTTCATTCGGGGCGCTGCGCGCAGCCGGCGGCACCCGCCCGCCCGGCCCTCGGCGCCCGTCTGGCACAACGGCGGCTGGTAGCATCGCGCCATGGCTGGGTACCCCGCCACAGTGCAACTGGTCACGCAGGACGGCACGGAGCGGACGGCCCCGTTTGACCTTCGCGTAGCCACGCGGGCCGGTGCTGTGGAGTTGCGTCTCGGCCAACTGTCTGGAGGCGAGGCGCTCCACTTCGCGCTGGCTATGTGCGTGTTCAACAACATTACGCGCGAGGCACGGGAACAGGGCATCGCCCTGGGCGAGCTGTCCGTCACGGCCGACGGGGACTTTGATGCCGACGAGCTATCCACCGGGATCTCGTTTTCCATCTCGATAGCCGGCCGCGCGAGCGAGAGTGTCCTCGAGGCTCTCGCGCGCTTCGGCGCCGGCGACTCGACCATCGCCAAGACCCTGGGCCACGCGACCTCCGTGACGCTGATCGCGGTCGAAGCAGCGGGAGAACCGGCGTCCGCGTGAGCTGACCGCGCAACCCCCGCGCAGAGCGGCGTCGAGCTCGAATGCGGACGCGGAATGGACGTGGATTCGTCCGCCCATGAGCCGCTGCGTTTGGCCGTTGCCTGCAGCCCCCGTTCCGCGTATAACGGA
>JAXDKU010000174.1:0-6539 GCA_034667005.1 Chloroflexota bacterium | reverse complement strand
CACGGGGACGAGCCGCCGCCCGGGCTCATGCTCCGGCCGCAGCGAACCGACGCGCCGGGCGGCGCGACTGACGCTACTGGCACGAGCAGCCCGGCCGGGGTCACGGCGCCGAACCGGTTCCGCGTCTACCACACGCTCACGGGCCTGGTCCGGCCGACCACGTTCCAGTTCGCGCCGGACGGGCGCATCTTCGTGGCCGAGAAGTCGGGCATCGTCCGGGTCTTCGACAACCTCAACGACCAGGCGGGCCACGTCTTCGCCGACCTCCGCACGCAGGTGCACGACCTATGGGACCGGGGCCTGCTGGGCATGGCGCTCGACCCGGACTTCCCCGATCGGCCGTACGTCTACGTGCTCTACGCGCGCGACGCCCCGCTCGGCTCGAAGGCACCCCACTGGAGCGCCGGAGGCGCCACCGCGGACAGCTGCCCGACACCTCCCGGAAGCACGGATGACGGCTGCGTCATCAGCACGCGACTGTCCCGGCTCACGGCGTCGGGGAATGCCATGACCGGCCCTGAGCTGGTCCTGATCACGGATTGGTGCCAGCAGTTCGCCAGCCACTCGGCTGGAACGATCGCGTTCGGCGCGGACGGCGCGCTGTACGCGAGCGGCGGTGAGGGCGCGAACTTCCTGACCCAGGATTGGGGCCAGTTCGGCGGCAGCAGTGGCAGCCCGGTCCGCAGGAACCCGTGCGGCGACCCGCCGGCGGGCGCGGGCGGGCAGGAGACGGTGCCGACCGCGCAGGGTGGCTCGCTCCGTGCCCAGGACCTCCGGACGTCCGGGGATCCGGTGACGCTCGACGGAAGCCTGATCCGCGTCAACCCGGACACGGGCGCGGCGGCCGCGGGCAACCCGACGACGGGTGCCAGCGCGAACGCGAACCGCATCGTGGCCTACGGGATGCGAAACCCGTTCCGCTTCACCTTCCGGCCCGGGACCGACGAGCTCTGGATCGGGGACGTGGGCGAGGTTCACCGCGAGGAGATCGACCGGATCCCAAACCCGACGGCGGGTGTCACGAACTTCGGGTGGCCGTGCTACGAGGGTCCGGCCCGCCACAAGCTCTGGGACCTCAAGGACATGACCATCTGCGAGGACCTCTACAACGATCCGGGCGCGACCACTGCGCCCTACATCTCATACCCGCACAAGTTCCCGACGCCGTTCCCGACCGATGCATGCCCGACGGACGGCGCGTCCATCTCCGGTCTGGCCTTCTACGAAGGCGGCAACTACCCGGCGGCGTACGGCAATGCGCTGTTCGTCGGCGACTACGTGCGCAAGTGCATCTGGGTCGTGCCGGCCGGCGCTGACGGGCTGCCCGACGCCAGCCTTGGTTTCTCGTTCATCACCGAGGCCGGCGGCCCCATCGACCTCAAGGTGGGCCCGAACGGCGACCTGTTCTACCTCGACTACGACAACAACCGCCTCGAGCGGGTCCGCTACTTCGGCGGCAACCAGCCGCCCGTCGCCCGGATCTCCGCAAACCACGTGACCGGCGACACGCCGCTCGCGGTCCACTTCGATGGGTCGGCCTCCAGCGACCCGGACACCGACGACATCGGCTATTCGTGGGACCTGGATGGAGACGGCACGTTCGGTGACGCGACCACCCCCACCGCGGACTTCCTGTACGACGACCCCGGCCGGTACGCGGTCAGGCTGCGCATCACCGATTCCCATGGTGCGGTCGACGTCGCGGCGCTCACGATCACGGCCGGCAACAAGCCACCTGTCCCCACGATCTCCAAACCGCTCGCCAGCCTTCGCTGGGGGGTGGGGAAGCGGATCGACTTCGCCGGCTCGGCGTCGGATCCGGACGAGGGCACCCTGCCGGCCGCCGACCTGAGCTGGCGCCTGGTGCTGCACCACTGCGCCGCAGCGGACAGCTGCCACACCCACGAGCTCCAGGACTTCGACGGGGTGGCAACGGGGTCCTTCTACGCGCCGGACCACGACTACCACTCCTACCTGGAGCTGACCCTCACGGCGACGGACCGCGGGGGGCTCTCCGCCACCAGGAGCATCGTGCTCCAGCCGACGAAGATCCAGATCACCGTCACGACCGATCCACCCGGCCTCACGCTCGGGGCCGGAGAGGACGACGGGCCCGCGCCGTTCACCTTCACCGTCATCAAGAACTCGAGGCTCGCCTTGAGCGCGCCCGCGGCGCAGGGCCTCGACGGGCACGCGTATGCGTTCGTGTCGTGGTCCGACGGCGGGGCCGCGACCCACGACGTCAGCCCCAGCAGCTCCAAGACGTTCACCGCCACGTACCAGGACATCGCCGACGCTCCCGTCGCGTCGGATGCCTTCGCGCGCCTCCGTTCGAGCGGCTGGGGCAGCGCCGACACCGGTGGCGCCTACCTGCTCACCCACGCCGCGACCAAGTTCGCCGTGGCCGACGGCGTTGGCACGCTCCGGGTGGGCGCTGGGCAGACGGTCGGCGCGCGACTGCCGGTCAGCCTGCGTGACGCGGACCTGGCGTTCTCCGTGCGCGTGGACAAGGTTGCAGCCGGCGTGGAGCAGTTCGCGTACGCGGTGGCTCGCAGCGTCGACTCGGTGACCGAGTACCGCCTCCGCCTGCGCCTGAGGCCGAACGGCAGCGTCGTCCTCCAGGTGGGCCGCGCGACCGGTGGCGGCGAAACGCAGGTGGGGCCGCGCTTCGTCGTGCCCGGCCTCGTCTACACGGCCGGGGTGCCCATCCATGTCCGGGCGCAGGTCGTCGGCGCATCTCCAACCACGATCCGCATGCGCGCCTGGGCCGATGGAGCCGTCGAGCCATCGACCTGGGACCTCGAGGTGAGCGACTCGTCATCGGCGCTCCAGGCGCCCGGGCGGGTCGGGCTGCTCGGCCGGCTCTCGAGCTCGGCGGGGAACGCTCCCGTGACCTTCAGCTTCGACGACCTGGACGTGCGAGTCGCCACGTGACGGAGGCTCAGTCGCTCGCCGCGAGCGACTGCCCGAGCAGCAGCGGATGGCCCAGCAGGCCCGTGTAGACCGGCCGGAACCGGTCGACGTTGTACATGACCTCGACATCCACGTGGCGCGCGCCGAGGGCCGGGTCGGGCAGGGGAGAGTGCGCGTACTTGCCGTCACGGATCGCGGTCATGCGGCCGCGCACCCCGTCGGCAATCAGGTCCATGGCCACGTTCGCGAAGGTGATCGCCACCATCGTATCGAGCGAATCGGGCTCGCCTGAGCGCAGGTCGTACGTCAGCTCGGAGAACACCGTCTCGATCCCCGTGCGCCGGCGGATCTCCTCGGCCAGCACCTCGCCGATGTTCGCCTTGTGCCGGTGTCCGAACGCGTCGGCCTCTCCGACCTCCTGGATCGACCCGCCCTTCCAGATCGCGCCCTCGGCGGCGATCAGGAACGCGTAGTGGCTCAGGTTGAGGCGGTGGTCCTCGGCCAGGATGTCGACCAGCCGGTCCAGGTCGAACGGCGCCTCTGGGATCACGCAGCGGGCCGAGGTCACGTACGCCGTGTACAGCGCGGTGAAGCCGCAGTCCCGGCCGAAGATGCGGAACACGCCGATGCGCTCGTGCGACCCGAGCGTCGTCCGCTGGCGGTTGATCAGCTCCTTCGCCCGGGTGATCGCGGTCGAGAAGCCGATGCAGTACTCGGTGCCCTGGACGTCGTTGTCCATCGTCTTCGGGATCGCGATGAGGGGCACGCCGTTCTCATGGAGCGTCTTGGCGAAGCTGAGCGTGTCGTCGCCGCCGATCGGCACCAGGTAGTCCAGCCCGAGGCGCTCGATCGTCCGCAGCACCACCGGCGTCAGGTCGTAGCTGCTCTCGTCGGTCGCCATCCGCTCGCGCTCCTCCTCTGAGACGAACGGCGGGATCCGGTCGGCCCGCATCTTGCGCGGGTTGGTCCGGGAGGTGTGGAGCATCGTCCCGCCCGTCCGGTCGATCGTGCGCGTGCTGTCCCGCGTCAGGGGCACGCTGTACGCGGGGTCGGGCGTCCGGGTGGGATCGGCATGCGTAAGCCCCTCCCATCCGCGCCGGATGCCGACGACCTCGTAGCCGAGGTCCGTCGCGCGGTACGTGACGCTCTTGATCACGCTGTTGAGGCCCGGGACGTCGCCGCCCCCGGTCAGGATGCCGATCCGTGGTCGTCGGGACATGTCGTGCGCGCTCCATGGCAATTCGCAGTTGCAGCGCCGCTTCCCGGGCGATCCACGGCTGGCCGGGCGCGGCGGCGCGATGGTACTGCGGCGGCGATCCGGTATTGAGGCGTGGACGCCCGCGGGTTCCACGGACGCGCGCCACGGCCGTGCGCCACGGCGGCGTGCCGGGCCCTCGGGGCCTGCCGTGTAGCATGCCCGCGATGCGCTACGAGCTGTACATGGGACACGCGCTGGCTGAGGCGTCCGAGGCTGCGTCGCGCGGCGAGCGGCCGGACGGCGCCGTGGCCGTGCTCGACGATGCGATGGTGGCCAGCGGCGCCCACCAGGTTCTCGCGAGCGGCGACCCGACGGCCCACGCCGTCATGGTCACCGTCCGGGAGGCCGCGGCGCGCCTCGGCCGAACCTCGCTGAGCGGCCTGACCGTCTTCTCGGTCGTGGAGCCGTGCGCCATGTGCGTCGGTGCGCTCCTCGCGAGCGACGCGGACGGCCTCGTCTACGCGCTGCCCGATCCGATTGCCGGCGCCTGCGGCTCCGTCGTCCAGCTCGCCGGGGTCAACGACGCCTCCCGGCGGCTCAGGGTCGTCAGCGGCATCCTGCGCGAGGACGCCGAGGAGCTCCTGACGGCGACCTCGCGGCGGTAGGGGATATCCTCTTCCGCGGAGAGGTGTCCGAGTGGTTGATGGTGCCGCTCTCGAAAAGCGGTGTGCGAAAGCACCGTGGGTTCGAATCCCACCCTCTCCGCCACGATCGGACGGATTCCGCTTTCGGGCCGCTGTCGCAGCGCCCGTTTCCCCCTCGCGGAGAGGTCGCCTAGAGGCCTAGGGCGCCGCACTGGAAATGCGGTATGGGGCAACCCATCGAGGGTTCGAATCCCTCCCTCTCCGCCAACTCCCGGATGCCGCCGGACGGGCCTGCGACGCTGCACGGTGGGCCGGGCTCGCCGCCCCGCTATCATGCGCGGGCCGTGCTAGGCGGGGAACTAGCGGTGCCCTGTACCTGCAATCCGCTCCAGCAGGGCTGAATTCCCTCCCGAGGCCCGCGCCCGCGGATGCCGGCGGGGCGATCGACGTTGAGGACCGGGTCCCGCGCAGCGGCGACGCGTGAACCACGTCAGGTCCGGAAGGAAGCAGCGTTAAACGCTGCTCGCCGGGTGCCGCGGACCGGCCTGGTCCGAGCCGATCGCCTCGACGGGCACGCGAGCGTCCCGGTCGACGGAGGGTGCACGGCAACTCCATCTCGCGCGCTCGGCGCCACGCGGTCGGCCGATCGGAGGACGTGACCTCCCGCCGTCGGGGCCGCCGAAACCTGCCGCCAACCGCCGCAAAACCGCGCGGCTCTACACTTCGGCGGTGTCCACCATCCTGCCCGAAGCGGCGCCCCACCAGGCGATCTATCGCCGGTTTCGCGCCCAGACCTTCGGCCAGATCGTGGGGCAGCAGGCCGTCGTCGAGACGCTCCGCAACGCCGTCCGGCTCGGGCGCCTCTCGCATGGATTCCTCTTCGTCGGGCCCCGGGGCACTGGCAAGACGTCGATGGCGCGGATCCTCGCGAAGGCCGTCAACTGCACGAACCTGGTCGACGGCGAGCCGGACGACAGCTGCATCTCCTGCGTCTCGATTCGGGACGGCCGGGCGCTCGACGTGATCGAGCTCGACGCCGCGTCGAACAACCGCGTCGACGACATGCGCGAGCTGCTCCCGCGCGTCTACACCTCCGCGTCGGACCTGAAGCACAAGGTCTTCATCATCGACGAGGTCCAGCGCATCAAGGAGGGCTGGGACGTCCTGCTGAAGACGCTCGAGGAGCCCCCCGAGGGCGTGCTCTTCATCTTCTGCACGACCGATCCGTCCCAGATCCGGCCCGCGGTCGTCTCGCGGCTCCAGCGTTTCACGTTCCGCCCGCTGTCGCCTGCCGAGATCGAGGGCAAGCTCGGACGGATCCTTGCGGCCGAAGGGCGCAGCGTGGAGCCCGACGCGATCGCGCTGGTCGCCCAGCTCGCTGCCGGCGGCATGCGGGATGCCGAGTCGATGCTCGACCAGGTGCTCTCGAACGCCGAGGACCCGATCACCGCCGGAGGGATCCGCGACCTGCTCGGCCTTGCCGAGGCGGATTCGATCGACCGGTTCATCGACGCGCTGGCCGCAGGGGACGCGCTCGCCGGCATCGGGGTCCTCGATCGGCTGGAGGCGGACGGGCGCGACGTGGTCGCCTTCGCCGAGCAGGTCGTGATCCGCCTGCGCTCGGAGCTGATGGAACGGCTCGGCGGCCGGCCCTCGTTGACGGGCGGGCCGGGGATCGAGCAGTTGGCCGCGGCCGCAAGGCGGCTGACCGGCATCGACGCCAGCCGCAGCGGCCTCGGCGGCTACCGCTGGCAACTGGAGCTGGCCCTGCTCGGCGCCGCGGC
>JAXDKU010000173.1:0-2734 GCA_034667005.1 Chloroflexota bacterium | reverse complement strand
GTCGGACGAGCCGCCGGCCGCGGTCACCGCGAGCACCATGGCGGCGCCGGCGAGCGCGAGCAGGATGACGAGCACGCGGCGCATCAGGTCCCCGGGAGCGCCTCGGTCGCGTCGCAGTTGAAGTCGGGCGACGGCTTGTACGGGCCGGACCCGTCCGCCGACTTGTGCTCCGCCGCGCCGGGGCAGCGGTCGCGCTGGTTGCGGACGCCGCCGGAGGCGACGAAGGCCTGGTCGCGCAGCTGCGGCGGCACCGGCGCGAGCTGGCCGCTGACGAGCATGAACGCGTCCGCGTGCAGGCCCGGGCGCGAGATGCCGCCGAGCGCGTCGAGGACGCCGGAGTGGCTGAAGTCGTCGAACCAGCCGACGAGGTCGGGCGCGTAGGGCCGCGCGAACGCGAGCTCGCCGGCGGCCTTGGCCAGCGCCTTGGCGCTCGCCGGGAGCGCGCCCAGGCGCGTCTTGCCGTTGCGCTTGACCGGGCCGACGGCGATCTTGGCCGCCGGGACCTGCGCGTTGGTGAGCTCGACCAGGTCGTTGCTCGCGCCCGGCTTCTGGATCAGCGCGGAGAGGTCGCGCAGCGTCGGGCGGGCGTCGTTTGCCAGCGGGCGCAGCTGGGCCAGGAAGGGGCGCAGCTCCTTGGCCACCGGCTTGGAGTCGCGCACCAGCGGGTCGAGGTCGTCCAGGGTCGAGCGGAGGTTCACGAAGGTCGTGTTGGCCCGGCGCAGGAAGGCCGGCAGGCGGCCGATCGCGTCGCGCAGCGGGGCCGCCTCGTCGCCCAGCGCGTCGGTCGTCGTCTCCAGGTTGTCGATCAGCGAGGACAGGTCGTCCTTGCGGTCGGCGAGGTCGGTGACGAACTTCGAGGACGCGACGACGAAGCGCTCGAGCAGGCCGTTGTCGTAGTTGAGCTCGCGGAAGAAGCGGCTCGAGGCCTCCAGCGACGGGTTGAGGTAGAGCAGGCCCTCGCCGTACTGGTTCTGGGTGCCGGCGTACTGCGCGGCCGAGCCCTTGATGACGTCGGCGAGCGCCTTGCGCGTCGGCGGGTCGAGGGTGTCGAAGAGCTGATCGAGGTCGATCGCCGCGGTCGTGTGGGACTCGTCGATCAGGCCGCCGTCGGGGATGTCCTTCGCGTCGGCGGGCGCCATGCGCACGTCGAGGTACCGGTTGGCGATGCCCGAGAGCGACGCCTGGCGCACCGTGATCTGGGTCCCCTCGCGCAGCGGGGTGAGCTTGTCGAGCGCGAGCGTGACGTCGGCGCGGCCGTTGCTGGTGAGGTCGATCTTCTCGACCTTGCCGATGGGCCTCCCCGCGACCTGGACGAGGTCGCCCTTGACCAGCTGGGCCGCGTTCACGAAGCGCGCGTGGACGCGGTAGGGGCTCCCGCCTCCGAGCAGCGTGACGCCAACGATGATCGCCGCGGCCAGCACCGCTCCCACCGCCACCATGCGCGCCGGTCTCGAGGCCCCCCTCACGTGACCACCATCACACAAGGGAAACGGCCCGCCCGTCAAGTAGGAACCGTCATCATGCAACGGATATGCCCAAGACCCTCTACACCGCCCAGGCGACCGTCACGGGCGGCCGGCTCGAGGGCCACGGCCGCACATCCGACGGCGAGCTCGACGTCCAGATCCGGATTCCGGCGGATCTAGGCGGTCCTGGAGGGGGTACGAACCCCGAGCAGCTCTTCGCCGTGGGCTTCGCCTCGTGCTTCGAGAGCGCCCTCCACCTGGTCGCGAGGCGCCGGAAAGTCGAAGCCGGGGACGCCCGCATCGACGCGCGGGTTAATCTGCACCCAACAGAAGAGCGGGGTTTCGCCCTCTCCGTGGAGCTGGATGTGTCGCTGCCGTCGGTCGAGGACGCCGACACCGCCCGCGAGCTCGTCGAGTACGCCCACCGGGTGTGCCCGTACTCCCACGCGACCCGCGGCAACATCGACGTCACCATCACCGCCAACGGCCAGCCGATCGGCTGAGTGCCCGGGGTGGGACTCGAACCCACACTGAGCGGGACTTAAATCCGCTGCCTCTACCAGGATTGGGCTACCCGGGCTTGCCCGCGGATCGTAGGCATCCCTACCCTGGAGAGGAGCAACTTCGGGTCCGAGGAGGGGTTGTGATCATCGGACCCGGCTGATCCACGTGGAAGTCTCTGCCCTAACCCATGCCGGCGCCGCCGGCGCGCACGCGAAGTCGCCGCTCCTGCGGCTGCAGAGCGACGAGCGCCTGGTCGCGCTCGTGCGCCGGGGCAACCAGCACGCGTTCGAGGCGCTCGTCAGCCGCTACCAGAGCCGGCTGCTGGCCTTCTGCCGCCACATGCTGGCCTCCAAGGAGGACGCGGAAGACGTGCTCCAGGAGGTGTTCGCCGCCGCCTTCAACGCGATGCTGGCGGACGAGCGGCCGATCAACGTGCGGCCGTGGCTCTACCGGATCGCGCGCAACCGGTCGCTGAACCACCTGCGCAAGGCGACGGCCATCGGGATGGACTCGATGGACGTCCACCTCTCCGAGCACGGGCTGACCACGGCCGACCGCGTCCACCGGCGCGAGGAGTTCCGCCAGTTGCTCTCCGACGTCCAGGACCTCCCGGAGACCCAGCGCACCGCGCTGCTGCTGCGCGAGATCGACGCGCTCTCCTACGACCAGATCGCCGAGGTCATGGAGACGACGGTGCCGAGCGTCAAGTCGCTGCTCGTGCGCGCGCGCGTGTCGCTGGCCGAGGCCGCCGAGGCACGGCTGCT
>JAXDKU010000172.1:0-22936 GCA_034667005.1 Chloroflexota bacterium | reverse complement strand
TCGATCTTCTTCTTGTCGCCAGCGCTGAGGTTGCCCTTGTCCTCCTGCTGCGAGGCCCGTGCCTTGGCGTTCCGTGCGTGGGACTTGTCCGGCATCGGGTACTTCCGCTCATCGGGAAGGCCGTACTGCGAGGCCTTGAGCGAATCGCGCTTCTTTTCACTCAGCTGAGCCATGCCTGCACCTCCAGTGGGTCGGGCGGCGGCGGGAAACCAGCGGCGCCTGCCGCGATCGATGGAATCGTCCCGGCCGGGCACCGGCGCGCGCGCCACGCGACCGAGGCACCCGCTTTCGGCTGCGTTTCAGTCCGTGCGGGCGCGGGCGACCAGACGTGACCGGAGCCGGAAGCTGAGCCACGCACCCGCGGTCAGCGCGGCGGTCAGCGCCGCCAGCGCGGCAGTCAGGTGGGTGCGTGCCGGCCTGGGCGTCGCCACCGCGACCGCGACCCTGGCGTCCGTCGGAGGCAACGACCGGACCACGAGGTCGAGGATCTCCTCCGTGGTCGTGGCCGCACGGGCCGACGCGGGGTAGTACGGGTCGCGGTTGTTCCCGGACCTCAGTGCTCGTCCGTCGAATCGCCACCGGCCCGGGCCGTCCTCACGCCAGATGAGCACGTTGCCGAAGCTGGATGTCACGAATGTCTGGAACCGGTCGAGGCTCACCAGAATGCGTTCTCCGATCCGGAGCCCCGCCGGATTCAGCTGGCCGCAGCTTCCACCGAGATCCCAGGCCGCGACCGGGCTGTTCACGTCGCCTGCCAGGACGCGCTCCACGTCCAGCGTGATGTCCCACGGCCCGGACGTGTGGCTCTCGAGGCCCGTGACCGTGGCGATGAATGCCGTACCGCGGTACGCGCCGATGTTCGACGCCGGGGCGGACCTGCTGCAGTCGGCGGCGGCCGGTGCCGCGGTGAGGAGGATCAGCGCGACGCTGGACGCGAGGAGCATCAGAAGGATCCGTGGCCGGCGGTGGTTCATCAATGGGACCTACGCGCGACCCTCTCGCAGCCGCTCGAGGGTCGTCGCGATGCGACGCTGCCGCGTCTCGGCGGCCTTGGCTCCCTCGACGGCGAGCACCAGGCGGAGCCGGTTGCTGTAGGAAAGGGCGTCGAACGCTCGTCTGGCCTCGGCGTCACCGTCGAGCGCCTCGGCGAAGTCCGCCGGCACCTCCACCTCGCGCGGCTCAGTGTCCAGCTCCATCTCCACGTCGAGCTCGTCGCCGGCGGCGACTCCCGCCCTCTCCCGATGCTCTGCGGCGACGCCGACCAGGTACTCGCCGCCGTACACGGCAACCGTGCTGCGATACGTGTAGCCGTTGATCGTGACGCGCACCGGCGGGCGCTTGCCGGCGCCGAAGCTCTCGACGACCTCCGCCGGGACGTGCATGCCCGTCGCGGTCTTCCCCGCAAGCTCGAGCGTCGCGCGGAACTTCATGCGGGGAGTATGCGCGCCGGGTGCACCGCCACCCGACCGGCGGGGCCTAGCCGAGGGGCGCCGCGCCCATCTCGAAGGTCGTCCGCATGGGCTCCTCGCGGAGGAAGAGCACCGCCACGGCCGCGAGGATCGCGGCCCCGATGGCGACCCACAGGGACTGGGCGATCGCGATCGAGAAGGCCTGGTGGATGGCCTGCACGATGGCGGGGACCAGCGGCGCGATGGCGGCCTGGAGATCGGGCGGCACGCTTGCGAGGATGCGTTGCCCGAGGTCGCCGGTGCCGAGGATGTCCGAGCCCCCGCCGCCCGCGAATGCCGCGATGACCTGATCCGGAACGCCGTTGAGCCGCAGCTGAACCGGAATCTCCGAGGCGAGCCGGCTGACGAACAGCGTGCTCGTGATGGTGAGCCCGACGGTGCCGCCGATCTGCTGGAAGAAGGTCAACGAACCGGTTGCGGCCCCGATCTCCGCCGGCGCCACCGAGTTCTGGACGACGAGGGTGAAGACGGCGAACGACGGCCCGACCCCCAGCCCGGTGACGATCATCCAGAGCCACAGCCACGGGCGCTCGGTGTCGGCGCGCAGGTTCGTGAGCATCCAGAGGCCCGCGGCGAGGATCACCAGCGAGGCGAAGATCAGCAGCTTGTAGCGGCCCGTGCGCGCGACGATCTGTCCGGATGCGATCGCGCTGAAGATCAAGGCGGCGAGGAGCGGCAGCAGGTTGTAGCCGGACTCCGTCGCGCTCGCCCCTGCCACCACCTGGAACCAGCGCGGCAGGAAGATGATCGCGGCGAAGAAGCCGAACGCCATCAGGAACATGGCGGAGACCGAGATGGTGAAGGCGCGGTTGCGGAAGAGGCTGAGCGGGACGATCGGCTCCGCCGCGCGTGACTCGACCCAGACGAACAGTGCCGCGAACGCCAGCCCGACCAGGATCAGCCCGCCGACCCACGGGTCGGTCCAATCGCTGGATTGCTTGTTCGTGAGGCCGATGAGGAACGGCGCGATGGCGAGCGTGAAGACCCCGGCACCGACGTAGTCAATGTTCCGGGCGGCGTCGGGCCGCTTGATGGCGGGCAGCAGCCGCCACAGGATGAACAGCGAGAGGAGGCCGATGGGGACGTTCACGAAGAAGATCCAATGCCACGACAGGTTGTCCGTGAGGAGCCCACCGATCGCGGGCCCGATCAGCGACGCCAGCCCGAACATGGCCCCGAAGAGCCCGAGGTACTTGCCGCGCTCCACGGGCGTGTAGAGGTCCGCGACCACGGCCAGCGCGACGGGGAAGACCGCGCCGCCGCCGAGGCCCTGGAGGCCGCGGAACAGGATCAGCTGCCACATCTCCTGGCTGAGTCCGGCCAGGACGGAGCTGACGACAAAGAGGCTCACGGCGAAGATGAAGATGGGACGCCGGCCGAAGAGGTCCGAGAGCTTCCCGTAGATCGGACCGCTGATCGTGGCGGTCAGCAGGTAGATGGTCACGACCCAGGTGTAGAGCTCGTTGCCCCGCAGGTCCGTGACGATGACGGGGAGCGCCGTGCCGACGACCGTCTGATCGAGTGCGAACAGGAATAGGGCAAGCAGGATCGCCCCCAGGATCTCGAGGCGTGCCCTCGGGCTCAGCTCGACCCTGGTCTCCGCCGCACCCGTATCGGCGCCATATGCCACGTCCGCACCTCCCTCGCTGCCCCTGCTAGACGATGGCAGGCCCGGGCCGATGCGGCAAGTCGCAAGTAAGTAGCGATTTGCAATCGGCTCCGGGCAAGCAGGCGCCGGACGTGGCCGCCATGATCGACCGTGGCGAACGTCTGTGGAGGAGGGTGAGGTGGACCAGCCCGTGAGGGATGGCAGGGCGCTGGGCAGAGTCGGCCGACGCCTGTCCGCGCTTGACGTTGCCTTCATCGCGGCGGCGATCCTGACGTTCGTCGCGCTGCTCTATCTGGGGCGCGTGCTGACGTTCTTCCACGACGAGTGGTTCTTCATCGACACGCGGCTCGGTTGGAGCCTCGAGGCCTTCATGGCGCCGCACAACGAGCACTGGGTGCTCGGCATGGTGCTGTTCTGGAAGCCGCTGCTCGCGACCGTCGGGCTTTCGAGCTACCTCCCATACCTCGCGCTCATGCTGGCCGCGCATCTCGCGACGGCGGCGGCCGTCTACTGGTGGCTTCGCAGGCAGGCCGGTGGATACGTCGCGTTCTGTGGCGGCCTCCTGTTCCTGCTCCTTGGCACCGCGTCGGAGGTGCTGTACCAGGGATTCACCGTCAACCTCGTTGCCTCGACCGCGGCAGGGGCGTGGGCGCTGGTGCTGTTCCTCGCCGACCCCGTGCCGCGCCGCCCGTGGCTGGTCGCGCTGCTGCTCGTCGTCTCGATCGCCACCAGCGGCGCCGGCCTCTTCTTCATGGCGGCCATCGGCGGCGTGGTGGCCATCGGCCCGAGGCGGCTCCGCCAGGGCTGGGTGGTGATCCCGGCCGCGGCCGCCTACCTCGGCTGGCTGCTGACGTACGGGCGCAACAGCCTCGGGGGCGGTGCCGCCGGCCTCCTGGCCGATCCCGAGGGGTACCTCGAGTACATCCGCCTGGGCGTGGCCCACGCGGTTGGCTCGCTGACGGGGCTGGGCACGGAGATCGGCTTTGTCCTCGCCGTCCTGCTGGTGGTTGCGACCATCGCCCATCTCCTCGGGAGCGGTCCCGTGCTCGAGGGCGCGGTCGCAGGGGTGACGGGACTCCTCATCCAGTTCGTGCTCACGGGGATCGCCCGGGCGGAGGAGGATCCCGGACAGGCCGAGGCGCCGCGGTATGGCTACATGGCGGCGGTCTTCCTCCTCGTCGCGGTGTCGGCATGGCTCGGGAGCCGGCCACGGCTGCGGCGAGCGCGCAGAGACCTGCTGCCACTCGCGGCCATCACCGCTGTGACGCTCGCGGCGAACCTCCTCGCCCTCGCGCACCAGCACGCGCTCTACGTCGTCCGCGCGGACGAGACGCGCGCGGCGGTGACGGTGCTCACGACCTACGGCGGCTCCCCGGCGATCCCGGCCGACCGCCGCCTGGCCACACAGTCCGGCTTCCTTCAGAACATCCCTGCGCCCGACCGGCTCCGCGAGATCATTGCCGCGCTCGGATCCCCGCTCGATGACGTGCTGGTGCCCGGGACCACTCCCGTCCCGCAGGACGTCATGGATCGCGTCCTCTTCTCGCTGGTCGGTGGGTCTCTCCAGATCTCGGCCGCGCCGGGCGGCGTACCGGCCGGCGCAACGGCGCCAGCGGTTCGATCCAGCTCCGGCGTGGCGGTCGAGCCCGACGGCTCGTGCCTGCGTCTCATCCCGACGGGGCCGGATCCGCACGTCGTGACGGTGGTGACGGCGGGCTCGTCGCTGTACGCCCGCGCGGAGCGAGCCGGCGGCGCGCAACTCTTCCTGTCGACGGCCGGCACGTTCACGGAGTTGGCGTCGGCACGCTTCGACCTGGCGGCCGGGAGCGTCTTCCGGATGACGCTTCCCGACCTCGGCTCTGGATTCCAGTGGTTCGCGCGCTTCGATCCGCCGGCCGATGGAGCCACGCTCGTCTGCCTCGCGTCCGCCTAGAAGAACGCGCCGCGGGCCGCCCGTGTCCCTGCGATGCTTCGACGATGAAGTCGGCCGCTGCCCTCGTCGCCGCCCTGTTGCTCCTCGGTTGTGCCGCAGCGACGGGGACCTCGCCGTCACCGCCCCCGCCGTCGCCTCGCGGGAGCGCGGCCCCGAGCAGTCGCGTCGCGGCGACTCCGGCCACGGGGGCCAGCGCGGCTCCGAGCGGAGCGACCACGGCCGGCCCCGGACAGACGGCCGGCCCGGGACAGACGGCCGGCCCGGGACAGACGGCCGGCCCCGGGCAGACTGCCACCGCCACGGCTGCCCCGCCGACGCAGGTCCCTGTGTCGACGCCGGCCGGGCCCGTTCCGACGCCGACGCCCGGCATCGGAAACCAGGGACCTCCGGCCTGGATCCAGCCTGGGACGCGGATCACGTTCTATGCGGCCGCCGCCTCTGTGGCGCAGAGCCGCTTCGCCTGGATCGAGGATCCGGACGGAGACTGGCAGGACCCGAAGACGGGCCGCCACTACCGGCGCACCGACGAGAGCGGCGAAGGGCAGGGCACGGCGAGCGGGGACGGGCTCACCCAGATCGACGTGCTGGCGGTGGAGGGGCGCGACGTCGTCCTGTCGAGCGCGCTGTACGGAATCGACCGCGTGAACAACCAGTTCGTGGTGGTTCCCGGCAGCGGCGCGAAGGTGCCGGGAGCCTCCGTGGACGGCGCGTGGATCCACCCGGACGTGCTGGCGGGACTCCAGAACGCCGACCTCGGCGGGCTGCTGGTCCTGCGAGGTCCGTACCGACTCGGCGACGTGACCTACCAGGCGGTGAGCTTCGTGAACCCGACGCCCGGCGCCTACCAGTCCTACACGTACGACACGGCCACGGGCCTGCTCGTCGCGGCAACGACAAGCACCGCCGGTCCGACCTCGCCGGTCACGGCTTTCAACGAGCCGCCGCCGCAGGGCAACACGCAGCTCACGATCACGCGTCTCGCCGGCGTGCGCCAGCGGTCGATCCCGGGGCTGAACGGCACCAACCCCGAGTGGGTTGCCCGCACCGCCGGCCTCTCGTACGCGGGGACGTACAACTTCACCAATCCCGTCGATCCGAGCAGCGCGAACTTCAGCTACCCGATGCGCCTGGACATCGCGCTCGGCCCGGGCGGGCGGAGCTGGTCCGCGTATACGTCGCGGACGGAGATCCAGATCCCGGGCGGGCAGCCGTCACAGGGGAGCGGCGTCACGGGGACGACCGGCGTCTACTGGGTCGACCCGCGCGCCCTCGCGGGCCTGAGGGAGGGGGCGCTCCTCGACCGTGACCCCCTCACCAACGAGCGGGACACGGTGGTCTCCGTCGATGCCGGCCCGAACGGTGGGACGCTGACGGTCGCGGCACAGCTGCCGGGGCTCGAGACCGTCGCGACATACGACGCCACGACCGGCGTGCTGGTCCAGTACCGGCTGCACGAGGCGTCCGGCGGGATCACGATCCGCCTCGACCTCCAACGCATGCCGTAGGGCGGCGGCCGGCGGCGGCCGGCTTCGCGTGCTCAGGTCACGCCCGTTGCTTCCGGCCGAGCGGCCCTGACGATCCCTCAGTCGGTCCGGGCGAACCCCAGCGGCGTCAGCAGGAGCAGGAGCAGCAGGCCGGCGACCGGGAGCCAGAGCATCGTGTTGTTCCTTTCGGGCCTATCTTCGCGTCGTCCCGTGGACGGTACGGGACGTCCCATCACGCGCCGCCTCTGCGCGGCGGCCGGAACCTCGCAGCCGCATTGAACCCCTGGCCGGCGTCCGCACTCCACCGCACCGGAGCGACCTCCGGGGCTACGCCGTCCAGTCCATGATGACCTTGCCGGAGTCCCCGGATCGGGCCGCCGCGAAGGCCATTTGGTGCTCGCGGAACGAGAAGCGATGCGTGATCGCGGGCCGAACGTCCAGGCCCGACTGCAGCATCACGGTCATCTTGTACCAGGTCTCGTACATCTCGCGGCCGTAGATCCCGCGCAGCGTGATCTGGTTGAAGACGATCTTGGTGAAGTCGATGGGGATTTCCTGGGTGGGGATGCCCAGCATCGCGATGCTGCCGCCATGCGCCATGTTCGCGATCGCGGACCGGAGCGCCTGTGGATTGCCCGACATCTCCAGGGCCACATCGAAGCCTTCGACCATGCCGAGCTCGCGCTGCACGTCGGCCAGGTCGCGCTCCGCCGGATCGACCGCCAGGGTCGCGCCCATCCGCATGGCCAGTTCGCGGCGGAACGCGTTCGGCTCCGAGACCACGACGTAGCGTGCCCCTGCGTGGCGGGCCACGGCGGCAGCCATCAGGCCGATCGGCCCGGCGCCGGTGACGAGGACGTCCTCGCCCAGGACGGGAAAGCTCAGCGCGGTATGGACCGCGTTGCCGAACGGGTCGAAGATCGCGGCGACCTCCTCGTCCACGCCGGGCCAGTGGTGCCAGATGTTGCTCATCGGCAGGACGACGTACTCCGCGAACGCGCCCGGCCGCTCGACGCCAAGCCCGATCGTGTTCGCGCACAGGTGCCGCCGGCCGGCGAGGCAGTGGCGGCACCGCCCGCAGACCACGTGGCCCTCGCCGCTGACCAGGTCGCCGGGATGGAAGTCGGTGACGTTGTCGCCGACGGCGACGATCTCCCCGGCGAACTCGTGGCCGACCACCATCGGCGTCACGATCGTGCGGGCCGCCCAGGGATCCCACGCCTCGATGTGCAGGTCCGTGCCGCAGATGCCGGTCTTGCGGACGCGGATGAGCACGTCGTTGATGCCGTAGTCCGGGTCGGGCACCGTCTCGAGCCGGAGTCCGGGGCCAGCCTGGGCCTTCACCAGGGCCTGCACGAGGCGTCTCCCTGCGGGGTCATTGCGCCCGCATTCTGGCCGAGTCGTCGCCGGAGGGTATGCAATCACGCGTCAGCGCACGCGTCGCGCAAACGTCCCGGGAGGCTGCTGCCGACTTGACCGGCGGTGTTGCTGCAATGCGTCTGCAACCTGCGACGCTACCCGACAACGCATAGGATGCTCACGACGGGAAGCGCGCGCGTCCACGCGCAGACCGTCGGCCGCGGTGGGAGGCCGCGGCAAGGGGGAGAGAGAGACGGACGACTCGGCGCGCCCTCCGAGCGGCGTCGTGTCCGAGTCCCGCGCCCTCCCGAAACGGGACGCAGCGGCAGGAAGGGACTCGATGAAACGAAGGCACTCGACGAGTGTGGGGGTGTCGCTGCTGGTCGCAGCGATGCTCATGCCCGCGTCCGTTGCGGCGAAATCGCCGACCACCCGCTCGACGGACGGCTTCGGCCACCCCGCGGGCAACGCCAGCAAGATCGACATCTCGAAGATCCCGTCGATGGCCGGAGGCGGCCAGACCAAGATGGTCTTCGTCGAGCTCAGCGGACGCCCCGTCGCGTCCTACCAGGCCGCGGAGCTGTCCACGAGCGCGAACGGCAGCGGCATGAGCGATGCCGCCAAGGCGTCCGTTCGACAGCGGCTGGTCGCCCAGCAGCGCCAGGTGCAGACATCCATCGCGGCCACCGGGGCGCGCATCCAGAGCTCGTTCACGGACGTGCTCAACGGCTTCCGTGCGGTCGCGACGGCCAAGCAGCTGCGCACGATCGCGCGGCTCCCCAACGTCGCTGCCATCTACAGCGTCCCGAAGAACGTGCGATCGGACGTCCAGTCGGCGGACTACGTCGGAGCGATCGACACCTGGACGGACTCCGGGTTCACGGGCGCCGGAGTCAAGATCGCCGTCATCGACAGCGGCATCAACTACTACCACCGTAACTTCGGCGGTTCCGGCAACCCCGGCTGGAAGAACGACAAGACGTTCAAGGTCGAGCCGGGTACGTTCCCGACGGCCAAGGTCATCGACGGCTACGACTTCGTCGGCGACAACTATGACCCGGACGTGCCGTCCAAGGCGACGCCCCACCCCGACCCGGACCCGCTCGACTGCAAGCGACCCAATTCGGAGAACGTGCAGCACGGCTCCCACGTCGCGGGAATCGCGGCGGGCATGGGCGTGCTCAGCAACGGCACGACCTACACGGGGCCGTACACGGCCTCCGCGGTCAGCAGCGCCAACTTCCGCATCGGTCCCGGCATCGCGCCCGACGCGAAGCTGATGGCCTACCGCGTGCTCGGCTGCGGAGGCGGCACGTTCGTCACGCTCGACGCCATCGAGATGGCCGTCCGTGACGGCGCCGACGTCATCAACATGTCGCTCGGCCTCGACTTCGGCAATCCCGAGAGCATCGACTCCATCGCCTCGAACAACGCGGCTGAGGCCGGCGTCACCGTCGTCGCCTCCGCCGGCAACTCCGGCCAGAGCGCCTACATCACGGGCTCCCCCGCGGCGGCGTCGCGGGTCATCTCGGTCGGCGCCATGGATGCCGCCCAATTCCTCAGCTCGGGCGCCATCGTCGACTTCCCCGGCTCCGCCGTGGACGTCGGTGGCCACAACATGTACGACACCGCGCTCCCGGTCGGCGGGACCATGGATGTCCTCGTCGACGGGGACGACAACCTCGCGGACGGCTGCGAGGCGGCCGACTTCGCCGGCGTCAACAACGGCGACCTCGTCACCATCGTCCGCGGCGCGTGCGACTTCTCGGCGAAGCGCGCGAACGCACAGGCGGCCGGTGCCGACGGAGTCGTGATGGTCAACAACCAGCCGGGCACGATCGTCAACCCGGTTCCGGATCCCGACTCCGACATCCCGATGATCAGCGTCAGCACGTCGCGCGAGGCGGATCTCCGCGCAGGCGACGGGCTCAATGCGACGATCCATGACGGCAACGTCGAGAACGACAACCTGGGCGAACCCGCCTCATTCACGTCGGCAGGCCCGTCCCGGCGCAACAACATCCTCAAGCCCGACGTCAGCGCCCCGGGCGTGGACGTCGTCTCCACCGACGGCGCGACCGTTGCCATGGGCAAGTCCCTCGGCGGCACCTCGATGGCCTCCCCCCAGGTCGCCGGCGCCGCAGCGCTGCTGCTCGAGGCGCACAGCAATTGGTCTCCGGCCCACGTCAAGGGCGCCCTCGTCGGGACGGCCAGCACGAACAACATCGATCCGTACTCCGTCCGTCGCAGCGGCTCGGGCGTCATCGACATCCCGAAGGCGATCAACACGGTCTCCTGGGCCGAGGCAAGCAACACCAAGGGCTCGTCCAGCATCACGTTCGGGTATGAGCAGCTGCTCAACCAGGGCGGCTCGGACGTCCTGAGTGAGACCCAGAGCTTCCGGCTCTACAACAATGCCAACCACTCCATCACGTACGACCTGAGCAACGACTTCAACACCTCGGCGATGGGGCTGAGCGTGTCGCTTCCGTCGTCGGTCACCGTCCCGGCAAATTCGAGCCGCCCGGTGAGCGTGACGGTCAGCCTCAGCGAGGCTGACGCTGCCGCGTTGCCGGCCCTTGCTCCCGGTGACGGTCCGGTGCTCGCGGTCTCGGGCATCGAGCTGTACCTCCCGCTCCTGCACATCGCGGGCACGATCACGGCTGACCCGACCACGACGGGCACGGGCCACCGCACCATCGGGGTACCGTGGATCCTCATCCCGCGTGGAACCTCCCAGATCAAGAACGAGCAGCACACCGCCTACACCAGCGCCGGCTCCATGCGCCAGGCCACGGTGCGGGTCAAGAACCACGGCATCCACGACGGCAACGTCGACGTGTTTGCCTGGGGCCTCGAGGACACCAACGAAGGACAGGGCGACATCGATCTGCGCGCCGCCGGCGTGCAGTCGCTGCCCACCGAGTTCTGCACCGGCGGCGACCCCGATCCCACGGATCGCTGCCTGATCTTTGCGGTGAACACCTGGAACCACTGGGACAACGCGGCCGAGGCCGAGTTCGACGTCCTGATCGACAACAACAACGACGGCACCGCGGACTTCCTGCTGGCGGCGCTCGACTACCAGCTGATCTTCGGACCCGGCACCGCCGATGGCGTGCCGACCGTGGTCGTCATCGACCTCAACGCCGGGGCAGTCGTCGACTTCTGGTTCGCGGCCGCGCCGCCGAATGGAAGTACCTACCTCATGCCGGTCCTCGCGAGCGAGATCGGCCGGACGGCCCACCACTCGAAGATCCGCTACTGGGTCGAGAGCATCCCCGTTTACGACGACGGCGGTGGCCCCGGCAATGCCAACTTCAACTTCGACCAGATGCTGACGGGCGGGCACCCGGGCGAGGCGCACCAGCTTGCCTGGTACGACACGTTCAACAGCCCGGTTTCCAACGGCGACTTCGTGAACCTGAACCCCGGCGAGTCCGCCGATATCCCGCTCACGCTCGATGCGTCCCGGTACCAGCCGCGGGGCAAGGGCATGAAGGGTTGGCTCCTCGTCAACATGGAAGACCCGAACGGCGCGGCGCAAGCGGACATGGTTCCCGTCGGGCCGCTGCCGTAAGCCAGAGGAGGCCGGCGCGCAGCGGCGCGCGGACTCCCTCCACCGATCGATCGAAGAAGCCCCCCGCTCAGGCCGGGGGCTTCTTCATGTGCCTCAATTCAGCGCGCGACCCAGATCCGCCAGGTGCCGGATCGATCGGGCGCGACGATGAACACGTTCGAGCCGGCGGCCAGATCCTCGATCCGCGGATAGACGACGGTGAGGACCGACGTCCGCGCCGTGTCTCCATCGAACCCGATGGGCAGCCACTGATGGAGCGCCGCCGCGCTCCGGTCCGGGGGTGACAGCCGGTACGCCGACCCCGACTCCGCGGAGAACGCGGCGCGTTCGGCAGCGAAGGCCGCCTCCGTTCCCCAGAAGGCCTGGGAGGCCGGAGCCAGCAGGGCCCACGCCTCGGCGAACTCGGCGGCCACGAGGTGCTCCAGGTAGGTGCCGGCGGTCGTTGTGGCCGTGGCGGCGTCCGCGGCCGCGTCCGGTGTTGCTTCGGGTGCGGTCTCCGTCTCGGTCGGACCCTGGGAGGCCGGCGCCGAATCCGCTGGCGTGACCTGGGCCGCGGCCGGTGATGCCGGAGCTGGTGGCGGGGAGCCGCAGCCTGCGATGGTGCAGGCTGCGGCCAAGAGGCAGCCGGTGACCGGGCGACGCTTCCCCACACCGGGCTGCCTGTGCCTCACCAGACGTAGGCACCCGTCGGGTACTTGGGCGTGCCGTCCTGCCGGGTGATGAGATAGCCGTCCTCGTCGTTCCGGCCGACCATCTGAATGGCCCTGAACAGCTTTCTCTGGGGGATGACGTGCGTGCCGCCGTCGGTCTTGCTGCCGCAGAAGCGGCCGCAGGTGTCCAGGTAGGTGTACGTGTCGTCGATGTTGTCGTACCCGATGACCACGATCGCGTGGTGGATCGGCCGGCTGAGGTCCGGCCAGTTGGGCAGGAAGTCCGCGTCGACGGTGACCATCACGGCCGCCCCGGCACCCGCGATGTCCGCAACGATGTCCGCGTTCATCTGCTCCGGGCTGAACGCCGGCCCGCTGTTCTCCTGCACGAAGTAGAAGAACGTGCCCCACTTCCCGAGCCTTCCGTGGTTGGAGATCTCCCAGTTGACGGCGTCCCGCATGCCCTGCGGCGAGCCGCCGTGGGTGGGGTACGTGTCGAAGTCGTCGATCCCCGGCCGCCCGAAGCTGGGCGGCTCGACCTCCATGGCCATGAACAGCATGTAGGCCCGGGCGCGCGTGTCCATGCCCGCGATCGGGTCGCTGTCCGACGCGTCCCAGCGGGTGGTCACCGCGTACGGCCCGTATGGCTCGCGGAAGCCGCCCGACATCGTCACCGGATCGTCCCGGAAGTACGACACGGCCACGGTCGCGGCCCCCGCGACGCAGATGTTCCAGTAGTTGGAATCCACGTAGCGCCTGTTGTTGTCGTCGATGCCCAGCCCGAGCGGCTCGACGAACCGTCCCGTGGCCTTGGACGGCAGCGTCATGCTGGCCGGCGGTGCGGAGATGCGCATCGCGCCAGTGACGGGCCGGCGCCGCGGCACGGCCCCGGTCTCGTACGCCGGCACCCGGCCCGCTCGCTTGGCGCGCAGCAGGTCTGCTTTCTGCCGGACATCTGGCTCTGGTTCATTCGGGAGCACTCCTCCCGTTGTCTTCGGCGGCGGCTGGGCGGACGCAACGGATACCTGGGCGGACAGCACCAGCGCGCCCGCGAGGACGGAAACGACCAATCGGCCGCAACTGCCCATGGACCTCTCCTGCTCCTGGCGGGAGCGGTGTTCATGGGCTCGCGCGAACCACTGCGCGCAAGACTAGGCGGCGCCTCTTATCGGGCGCTTACGACCCCGCCGGCTCGTCGAGGTCGCGCAGGAGGCGCGCCATCTCGACCGCGTTCGTCGCGCCGTAGTTCGAGTAGCAGTTGTTGAAGAGGACATGCGTCTCCTTCGCCTGTCGCGAGGCCTCGCGCACCTTGGAGGCCCATTCGGCGAGCTCTGCCTGGTCGTAGAGGTAGCGGAACCGCTCGACCGTCGGGACGCCTGGTTTCTCCCAGGTATCGGTGCGCCGGCCGTGGAAGCGGACGATGGCCAGCTCCGGGGACGTCGTCGCCACCATCGGCGGCACACTGGACTTGAAGCCCTGGGGCCCGTCGATGAGGACGAGTGGGATGGCGCGGTCGCCGAGGAACCGCATGGTCCGGTCCAGGTTCTTCTCGTTGAACCAGGTCGCGTTCCGGAACTCGACGGCGGAGTCGATGCCGGCCTCTCGGAGCCGGCCGGCGGCCTCCTCGATCGCGTCCCGGTTCTCGGAGGAGGTGAAGAACCAGCGCGGGTACTGAAGCAGGACCGATCCGAGCTGGCCGGCATCCTGGAGGGGCTCGAGCCCGTCGATGAACCAGCCCCAGACGTCGTCGCGGAGCTCCTTGGGGAGGTCCTTCGCGTAGATCCGGGCCTTCGCCGCCAGCTCCTCCGGCAGGGCCGAGCGGATGTCCTTCGGCAGCCTCTTGGTCTCCGTCGGCTGCCCGGTCAGGAGCGCGTGGGCCTTGACGTCGAAGGTGAAGTCCGGCGGAGTGCGCTTTACCCACAGCTCGGAGGTCTTGCGGTTCGGCAGGGCGTAGTAGGTGGCGTCCACCTCGACCACGGGGAAGCGGCTCGCGTAGAACTGGAGCCGCTCCTCGGCCGTGTCCTGCCCGAGCGGGTAGAACACGCCCGGCGCCGTCATCGTGGGGTCCGTCCACGACGCGGTGCCGACCCGGATGGTGTGCCCGTCCGGGTCGACGATGGGATCGGCCGCCGCCTCCGCCATGCCGGCGACGCGCTCCGCCGCGACGGACGGCCCGGGATCGTGCTCTGCGGGCAGGTCTGGGCTGGGGCGGAAGGTCACCCTGCGACTCCGGCTGCGGCCACGACTCGGCGCGTCAGACGGTACGTCTCGGCCGCGTCAGGGTATGTCGAGTACGGCCGCGAGACATCTCCCGCTTCGACGCCGTCGAGGAACGCGGCGGCCTGCGCCTGCCACGGGTCCGCGGCCGCGGTGCGGGACGTCTCGCCGGCCTCGTCCGCGACGTGCAGCTCGTAGGTCACCTGCGGCCAGCCGTGCCACCGGAGCGTCACCGCGCGCCCGTCGGACACGAGCTGCACCTCGATCACGCCGCCGTAGGGCGCAAGGCCCGTATTCGCGAAGGCGCCAACGGCGCCGGACTCGAAGCGCAGCACCGCGGATCCGACGCCCGCGATGTCGGCGCCGCTCGCCGTGGATCGCGAGCGCCCGGCCGCCGCGGCCCCGACGACGCCGGCCTCCCCGAGCAGGTGCCGGCAGATGTCGAACTGGTGGGTCTGCTGCTCAACGACCTGGCCGCCACCCTCCGACGTCCGGCCCCACCACGGCGGCGGTGGCGTGTCGTCGATCCAGCGGGCGACCACGAGCTGGGCGGGCCGCTCGGCCAGAAGGCGCCGCACGTCGGGGATGAACTCCACGGCGCGGAGCTGGTAACCGACGGCGGTCACGAGCGCGGCTGCGCGCACGGCGGCCGCGATCTCGTCGACGGCAGCGTCGTCGGTCGCGGCCAGGGGCTTCTCGGCGAGGAAGGGGATGCGCCGCTCCACGAGGAGCCGGCACGCGGCCGGGTTCTGGTACGGCGGCACGCACACGACCACGACGTCCACCGACGCCTCGTCCAGCATCCGCTCCAGCGACGAGTAGGCCGTGCCGCCATGTTGCGCGGTGAGGTCCTCGGCGCGACCCGGCGTGCCCGAGACCACGCCGACCAACTCCGTGCGCCCCGTCGCGCCGAACCCGCGCAGGTGCTGCTGCGTGACGCTTCCCGTGCCGACGAGTCCCAGCCGAACCACACCCGTATTGTCGCGTCACACTTGCGGGAATGGCGCAACCCTTCGTCCTTGGCGTGAACTATTGGCCGCGGCGGACCGCCATGGGCTGGTGGTCCAACTTCGATCGGGCCGAGGTCCGAGACGACTTCGACCTGATCCGGGACCTTGGCCTGACCACGGTGCGCATCTTCCTCATGTGGGAGGAGTTCCAGCCCGCGCCGGACCGCGTCGCCTCCCGCATGCTCGACAACCTCGTGGCCGTCGCTGACGCCGCGTCCGACCGCGGGCTCGGCCTGGACGTGACGTTCTTCACGGGCCACATGAGCGGGCCGAACTGGGTTCCAGGCTGGCTGCTCGACCCCCAGGCCGCGTCGCCGCCGGGCCGCCTCCGCGTCATCAGCGGAGGGCGCGAGGTGCGCGGCGGGTATCGGAACCCGTATGTCGATCCGCTTGCCCTGGCGGCCGAGCGTCTTCTCCTCCGCGAGGTCGTTGGCTCGCTGGACGACCACCCCGGGGTATGGCTCTGGAACCTGGGCAACGAACCCGACCTCTTCGCGCTGCCGCCGAGCGCCTCGGCCGGAGCGGCCTGGGCGGCCTCGATGACGGAGACCATCCGCGAGGTCGATCCGCAGCGCCCGATCACGATCGGGCTGCACCTCCCGAGCCTCGAGGCGGACAACGGGCTTCGCGTGGACCAGGTCTTCGAGACGTGCACGTTCTCCGCGATGCACGCCTACCCGATCTACGCGGACTGGGCCGACGGACCGACCGACCCCGAGTTGGTGCCGTTCGCCTGCGCCCTGACCGCCGCGCTGTCGGGGAAGCCCGCGCTGGCCGAGGAGTTCGGCGCCGCGACCGCGCCGCCCGGTGAGCGCTCGCAGACGCTCCGGTGGCAGGTGGACGGCGTCGAGCGACGCCAGTTGCTCCTGTCCGAGGACGACCTGGCGCGGTCCATGGAGGACGTGCTGCCACGCCTCGTGGAGGTCGGCGCCGTTGGCGCGATGCCCTGGTGCTTCGCCGACTACGACCCATCGCTCTGGAGGCGGCCACCGCTCGACCACGCCTGGCACGAGCGCAGCTTCGGCCTGATCCGGGCGGACGGCTCGCTGAAGCCCCATGCGGAGGCGCTGCGGGCGTTCGCCGCGACGAACCCACAGGTGCGGGAGCCATCCGCGCGGGCTCGCCTCGACGTCAGCGGCGCGGAGTACTACGAGGACCCGAAGCGCACGCTCATCGATCTATACCGGAGGTTCCGGGAGGATTCGTGACCCTGCCGCGCAGGGTCGACCCGCGGGACGGCCGGTCTACGCCCTCGCGGGTGCCGTCTCGACGTCGTCCTCATCGGCCTCAAGCGTGACGTGCGGCAGCCAGCCGAGAAACCCCGGCAGGTACCAGTTCCACTCGCCGAGGAGGCGCATCGAAGCGGGCAGGAGGATCGAGCGGATGATCGTCGCGTCCACCAGGACCGCGACGGCCAAGCCCAGGCCGAGCTCCCGGATGATCACCAGCCGCAGCGTGGCGAAGACCGCGAACACCACGACCATGATGGCCGCCGCGCTCGTTACGGTGCCCGACGTGACGGAGATGCCGCGCGCCACCGCCTCGGTCGTCGGCGTGCCCCGGTCCACGAGCTCCTTGATCCGCGTGAGGATGAAGACGTGGTAGTCCATGGAGAGGCCGAAGAGGATGGCGAAGATGAAGATCGGGACCCAGGCCTCGATCACGTCCGTCGGCCGCACGTCCAGGATCTCCCTCATGAAGCCTTGCTGGAAGACGGCCACCAGCACGCCGTAGGCCGCGCCTGTCGAGAGCAGGTTGAGGATGATCGCCTTGATCGGGACGACGATCGAGCGGAAGGCGACGAGCAGCAGCAGGAAGCTCAGCCCGAGCACGAAGGCGAAGACCAGCGGCAGGGCGTCCGTGTAGACCTTCGTGATGTCCATCGTCCGTGCTGCCTCGCCCGTGACGTAGACCTGCGTCCCGGCCCGCTCGGCGAACAGCGCGGGCACCACGATCGAGCGCACCTGCCGCACGATCTCGTGGTTTCTCGGGTCGTTCTGCGTGCCCGCCATGACGAACGAGACGTCCACGACGGAGCCGTTCCCGGCCGGGGTCACCGTCACGGGACCGGAGAGCCCGGGGATCGTCAGTGCCTCGCTCCGGAGGCGCTCGACGGCCGCCTGGACCGCTGGGTCCTGCGCATTGGTCACGATCACGTCGAGCGTCAGGGTCGAGCCCTGCGGCCAGTGCTCCCGCAGGCGCTCGATGCCGACCACGCCGTCGATCGACTCGGGGAATGCGGTGACGTCGGTGGTTCCGAAGCGGATGCCGAGCACCGGGCTGGCCAGCGCAATCAGCAGGACCGCCGAGAGCACGGCCGCGACTCCGGGCCGGCTCATCACACGACGAACGAGGCCGCTCCAGAAGCCGCTCTCCTCGGGTCGATCGCGACCGAACCAGGGCAGCCGGCCGGAGTCGATGCGGCTGCCCAGGATCGCCAGCACGGCCGGCAGGAAGGTCAGGCTGCCCACCACTGAGACGAGGATCACGGCGATCGTGCCCAGGGCCATCGAGTGGAAGAGCTCGTCCGGCAGCACGTACAGCGCCGCGATCGAGATCATCACGGCCACGCCGCTGAAGAAGACCGCACGCCCGGCGGTGCCGCTCGCGATCTCGATGGCGCGCTGTGTGCCGGCACCTCGGCGCCGCTCGGCCCGGAAGCGCGTGACCATGAATAGGGAGTAGTCGACGGCGACCGCCAGACCGATGAGCACGATCAGCTCACCGGCGTACTGGCTCACGGGCGTGACGAGCTGGCTGTACAGGCCGAGGAGTCCGAATGCCGCCACCAGCGAGGTCAGGGCCAGGACCAGGGGAACCACCGCTGCCGCCACCGCTCCGAACGCGATCAGCAGGATCAGGAACGTGGCCGGCACGGTGATGACGAGCGAGTGCTCGAGGTCGCTGCCGACGACGTCGTTGATGTCGTCGGTGATCATCGAGGTGTTGACGACGTGGAGCTCGTAGCCGGGGTGCTGCCGGCGCGCGGCGTCCACCGCGTCGCGAATCTGCTGGAGGGGCCCCGCGGAATCGTTCGGGATGCGCGCCGGGAAGCGGACGCTCGTGCCGTCGGGGGAGACGAGGCCGGCGGCCGGGGGCGCGAGGAACGGAGGCACGAGCCCCTCCAGGACCGGCTTGCCGTCCAGCGTCAGGGCCTGGAGCCGCGACACCAGGTCCTGCACCGCGGCCTGGAACGCCGGATCGACGACGGCGCCGGGGGGCCCGGTCACGACGAAGACGACGTCCTCGCCCTGCTCGGTCGTGGAGCCTGCGTTCGCCTCGCGGAAGACGCGGAAGCCTTCGGAGGCCTCGGTCCTCGAGAAGCCGCCCTCGCCCGTGGCGCCCTGCGTGCTGATGCCGCCGGCGACCTGGCTCACGGCGAACGTGCCAACGGTGGCCACGAACCAGAGGCCGAAGACGAGCCAGCGGTGGCGTGCGCTCCACATGGCGACACGGACCGTCGTGGGCATCCGCCGCCGGGCGGTCGGAACCAGATTTTCCGCCCGGGGGATCACCGCCGCAGTGTATCGTTCGGCGCCGCATGGACCCTCAGCGACCCGTCCGTCTCGGCATCCTCGGCACCGGCCGGATCAACGGCCAGCTGCTCGGCGGCGCGCTCGTCTCCGAAGCGGTCGAGCCCGTCGCCGTCGGCAGCCGGGACGCGGACCGCGGCCGCGCCTTCGCGGAGCGATACGGGCTGGCGCGCGTCCATCCCTCGTACGAGGCGCTCCTCGCGGATCCGGACGTCGACGCGGTCTACATCCCCCTCCCGAACAGCCTGCACCACCCGTGGACGATGGCCGCCCTGCGCGCAGGCAAGCACGTCCTGTCCGAGAAGCCGTACACCGCCAACCCGGCCGAGGTCGACGAGGCATTCGATCTCGCCGAGCGGTCCGGGCTCGTGCTCGCGGAAGCGTTCATGTGGCGGCACGGCCCGGGGGCGCGGCTGATCTCCGAGCTGCTGCCGCGCGTCGGCGACGTCGCCACGATCCGCACGTCGTTCAGCTTCGTCCTCGACGGCGGCTACGACGTCCGCGTGGATCCGTCGCTCGGAGGCGGGTCCCTGATGGACGTCGGCTGCTACTCGGTCAGTGGCGCGCGCCTTGCGGCCGGCGAGGAGCCGGCGCGCGTCTTCGGCATGGCGACCTGGGGTCCGACCGGCGTCGACGTCCGGTTCCACGGCCTGCTCGAGTTCCCGAGCGGCGCGGTCGCGGCGATCGCCAGCGGGTTCCAGAGCGACCACCGTGGCGTGGACGTCGTCGGTCGCGACGGGTCGTTCAGCCTGCTCGACCCGTGGAGGAACGAGACGCCCGTGGCGCTGGTCAACGGGGAACGGCTGGACTACGAGCCCCAGAACCAGTACGCGCTGGAGCTGGACGACCTGGCCGCTGCCATCCGCGGCGAGCGGGCGAGCCTGCTGGGACGGGCCGACGCGCTCGGGCAGGCCCGCACGATCGAGGCCCTCTACCGATCCGCTCGCCAGGGCACGCCGGTCACGCCCTGACCCCTCCCGCACGGCTGCTGGAGGCGGCGCCGCAAGGGTCGGATCTGACCGCGTGGGCGCCCGGTCGCGCCAACCTCATCGGGGAGTACACCGACGTCGCCGAGGGCTACGTCCTGCCCGTCGCGCTGGAGCTGCGGACCTGGCTCCTCGGTCGGACCGGCGGATCGGAGCTCCGAGTCCGCTCGCTCGACGAGCCGGGCGAGGTCGCGGTCGACCTTGCGACGGGCGACGGTCCGACCGAAGGCTGGGGAGCCTACGCGACGGCGGTGGTCCGGGCGATTCGCGACGCGGGCCTGGAGATGGCCGGCTTCGAGGGCGTCCTCGCGTCGGACGTGCCGCGCGGCGCCGGCCTGTCGTCGTCCGCGGCGCTGGAGGTGGGCCTCGCCATGGTGCTGCTGCCGCGCCCTCCTGCGCCGGCGGTGCTCGCCCCCATCTGCCGGCGGGCGGAGAACGTCTATGTCGGCGTGCAGTCCGGGATCATGGACCAGCTCTCGTCGGCGGCCGGGGTCGCCGGGAGCGCCCTGCTGATCGACTGCCGGACCCTGGACGTGCGGCGGGTTTCCGTCCCCGACGACCTGGCCGTCCTGGTGGTCGACTCCGGCGTCCGGCGAAGCCTCACCGACGGCCGCTACAACGAGGTCCGGCGCGATCTCGACGAGGCCGCGTGGCGGCTCGGCGTGGCCGCGTTGCGCGACGTGGACGGGACGCAGCTCGCCGAAGCGGAGCGGAGCGGCGCACTCTCCGGATCGGTCCTGGCACGGGCGCGGCACGTGGTCGGGGAGAACCGCCGGACGCTTGACGCCGCGGCAGCGCTCGAGGCCGGCCGCCTGGACGAGGTCGCCGCCCTGTTCGCCGCTTCACACCGAAGCCTCGCCGCCGACCTTCGCGTCTCGTCGCAGGAGCTGGACGCGCTCGTGGAGATCGCCGGACGGACCCCTGGGGTGGTCGCGTCCCGGATGACGGGTGCCGGCTTCGGCGGCTGCACGGTCAACCTGGTCCGGGCCGCGGCGGCCACCCGCGCCTCAGCCGCGATCCTTGCCGCGTACCGCGAACGCACCGGCCGCGAGGGCCGCGCCTGGATCTCTCGCCCCGGGGACGGCGCGGGCCGCGCGCCGTGGCACGGCTGAGTCTCAGCGCGGGGTGTGAGCCCGGTCGCGCCGTCGACTCCGCACGCGCCCTCGACACCATCACTGCTCTGTGTCACCATCCGGGCCTCGTGAACCCGCGAACGCTGTCCCTGGGCCGCTGTATGTGTTCCCGGCGAGTGCCGGTCGAGCCTCAGCGCCTGGACGCGATCGCGATCCGAGCTCGCTGACCTCCGGACCGGTCCTCGCGGCTCCCTGACCTGCCGCCAGTCGGGCGGCACCCGTTGTGCGTGCGTGCACGCCCACGCCCTTCCGTTCACTCACGAGGTCCGCGTCATGTCCACACCATCGTCCGGAGGCCGGTTCATCGACCCGCGGGGCCACCGCTTCGGCGCCATCCTGTCGGTCGTCATCCTCTCGATCGCCGTGCTGCTCAACGTGCCCGTCCTGGTCGGGCTGATCGGGCTCGCGCTGTTCGTCAGCGCGTGGTTCGGCACCCGCTACTCCGCGCTCGGCAAGCCATGGCCCTACGTCCGCAAGGCGTTCCGCCTCGGTCCCCCGAACGAGCTCGAGTCGGAGATCCCGCCGCGCTTCGCGCAGGCGCTGGGCTCGCTCGGCCTCGGACTGGCCGTGATCGCATTCCTCGTCGGCCTCCCGCTTGCCGCGTGGGCGCTGACCATCGCCGTGGCTGCGCTCCAGGCCGTCCTCGGCGTCACCGGGTACTGCCTCGGCTGCCGCCTCTACTTCCTGCGGTGGTACGCGCCGGGGCTGTTCGAGCGGTTCGCCCGCTAGCGCTTCTTCGCTGGCGCGGCCTTCGGCGGCATCGTGGCCACGTGCCGGAGGGATCGCTCGATCCAGCGCGCCAGTGCGGCCGCGTCCGACACGATCGACTCCGGGAGCCGCGTGTAACCCGTCATCGGCCGGCCCGGCATCGGGGTGAACGGCTCGCCGCCTGCCGCGAGAAGCTCCTGCGTGGCCGCCGGATCCAGCCGCATGAACCAGCCCGTGCCGTGCAGGCCGAGCGCCATGTTCCCGTTCACGTACGCGCAGGGCGACCCGAAGGTGTTGCGGACGGGCGCCTCCGGGTAGGCCGCCATGGTGGCGCGGAACCGCTCCGCCACGTCCGAGCCAGCCTTGTGGAAGCTGGGCATCGCTCGATCTGTGGACATGGCTCTCTCCTCCGTTCAGCCGCTCAGGCCGCGTACCGAGCTCACGCCGCGTCCCAGTCGATGGCCAGGTTCTGCGGGTTCGACCGGTCGATGAAGACGGGCAATCCGCCGCCGACGACGGCTCGACCGGCCGACCCGGCGGGCACGAGCGCGGTCACCTGCGCCTGGTAGCCACTGCCGCTCTCCGGGAACACGTCAAGCCCCAGCGACACGAGCTCGCTCCCATGGACCGCCACGCCGAGATCGTTGGCCGTGCGGATCGTGGCGCGACCGGGGATCCCCGCCTGCCGCATGGCCGCCAGGTGCGCGGCAAGGTCGGCGGGCCTGGCGTCGATCACGGTGCTCGTGTTCGTCACGTTGATCGGCATGCCGGCCGCGCCGAGCGTGATGCCGGCCTGCGCCAGCTGCTGGAAGATCGCCGAGAGGTCGACCCCGGTGCCGCCGATCGTTATCGTGGGCATCTGCGGGAAACCCGATCCGGGTGCCTGGGACCCCGACCATGCCACAGGTGCCGGCGCCCAGCCGGGCTCTGCCTGATCGGATTGCAGCGTGTTCGGCAGCCCCGCGCCACCCGAGGAGAGCGTGTTGGGCAGCGGCGCTCCGGCACTTGCGGCCGCCGCGTCGCCGCCCCAGTCGATCGCCAGCTTGTGCGGGTCGCTCGCGTCGACCGCAACCGGGAGCGTGCTGCCCGGGGTGACCATGCCGAGCGCGATCAGCGGCACGGCCTCGCGGTGCTCGATGACGTAGGGCGGACGGCCGGGAACGACCACGTTCATCGTCATGCGGGCCACGGGCCGGTCGTTGATCAGCATGCCGGTCTCGGCGAGCGACAGGATCGTGGCCTGCCCGGGGATGCCCTGGCGGATC
>JAXDKU010000171.1:0-57168 GCA_034667005.1 Chloroflexota bacterium | reverse complement strand
GCCCCGCGAGGACGCGGTCGATGGTGCGGGCGAGCGGGAGCTCGGGCAGGCGCTGAGGCGCCGCGACGACGGCCGCCGCACCGGTCGACGCGGGAGAGAGCTGGAACCAGTAGAAGCCGTGCGGCCCCAGCGTGAGGGGGTAGGCCGCCGCACCGACGGCCGGGAACTCGTTGCGGCTGAACATCTCGACGGGAACCTGGCCGGCGTACGCCGACAGGTCGATGTCGGCGTGCTGCACGAAGCGCGACAGGTTCGCGACGACCAGGACACGCTCGCCCTCGTACTCGCGCACGTACGCGAGGATCTTGCGGTTCTCCGGGTGCAGGAACTCGAGGCTGCCGCGCCCGAAGACCACCGATTGCTTGCGCAGGGCAATCAAACGCTTCTGCCACCACAGGATCGAGTGCGAGTCGGCCTGCTGGGCCTCCACGTTGACGGCCTCGTAGTGGTAGGTCGGGTCGTTGATGACCGGCAGGCGGAGGCTTCCCGGGTCGGCGGTCGAGAAGCCGGCGTTGCGGCCACGGTTCCACTGCATGGGCGTGCGCACACCGTCGCGGTCGCCGAGCGCCAGGTTGTCGCCCATGCCGATCTCGTCGCCGTAGTAGAGGACGGGCGTGCCGGGCATCGAGAGCAGCAGGCCGTAGAGCAGCTCCATGCGCCGCCGGTCGTTGCCGAGGAGGGGTGCGAGCCTGCGGCGGATGCCCAGGTTCAACCGCATGACCGGGTCGGTCGCGTAGACCCGGTACATGTAGTCGCGCTCCTCGTCGGTGACCATCTCGAGCGTCAGCTCGTCGTGGTTGCGAAGGAAGAGCGCCCACTGCGCCGTCTCGGGAATGGCCGGCGTCTGGGCCAGGATGTCGATGATCGGAAAGCGGTCCTCGGTCCGAAGGGCCATGAACATCCGGGGCATCAGGGGGAAGTGGAAGCACATGTGGCACTCGTCGCCGGCGCCGAAGTACGTCACAGCGTCCTCCGGCCACTGGTTCGCTTCGGCAAGCAACACGCGGTCGTCCCAGCGCCGGTCGATGTGTGCGCGCAGCTCCCGCAGGAAGCCGTGCGTCTCGGGCAGGTTCTCGCAGTTCGTCCCATCGCGCTCGAAGAGGTAGGGCACCGCGTCCAGCCGCAGCCCGTCAACGCCGAGGCCCAGCCAGAAGTCCATCGCCTTCGTCACTTCCCGGCGCACATGGCGGCTGTCGAAGTTGAGGTCCGGCTGCTGCGCATAGAAGCGGTGCCAGTAGTAGGCGTTCGCGACGGGGTCCCAGGTCCAGTTGGACGGCTCGACGTCCCGGAAGATGATCCGGGCCTCCTCGTAGCGCTCGGGCGTGTCGCTCCACACGTAGAAGTTGCGTTCCGGGCTTCCCGGCGCCGCTCGACGCGCCCGCTGGAACCAGGGGTGCTGGTCGGAGGTGTGGTTGCAGACCAGCTCGGTGATGACCTTGAGCCCGCGTCGATGCGCCTCACGAAGGAAGGTGCGGACGTCCTGGAGCGTGCCGTAGTCGGGGTTCACGCCCGTGTAGTCGGCGATGTCGTAGCCGTCGTCGACCATCGGCGATGGGTAGAACGGGAGGAGCCACAAGCAGGTGACTCCGAGGTCCTGGAGGTAGTCCAGCTTGGAGGTCAGGCCGCGGAAGTCGCCGGAGCCGTCACCGCTGGCGTCGAAGAACGAGCGCACGTGCAGCTCGTAGACGATGGCGTCCTTGTACCAGGGCGCGGTCACCGATAGGTCTCGAACTGCTGCTCGGTGCGTGTCGACTGGCGGACGGCGTACAGGCACGCCTGGCGGGTGCCCGGCACGAGGCTGATGTCGTGGCGCGGACCCGGCCACAGCTCGGTCGCGCCGGTCAGCTCGTCGCGAAGCTCCAACGGACGGCTCGGGTCCAGGCCCAGGGCAGCCACGTCCAGCTCCAGCGTCCCGGACTGTGCCCGCTGCGGGTCGAGAAGCACCACCGCGAGGACGATGTCGGAGCCATCCGGGCTCTGCTTGGTATAGGCGATCAGCTGATCGTTGTCGATGCGATGGAACCGCAGTCCGTCATTGCGCTGAAGCGCGAGGTGCGTGCGCCGGGTGCGGTTTACCGCGGCGATCAGCGGCCGCAGGCTGTGCGGCGCGTCGAGGTCCCACGACCGCTGCTGGTACTTCTCCGAGTCGAGGTACTCCTCGGACCCGTGCTCGAGCGGCGCGCCCTCCCCCAGCTCGAAGGCGGGCCCGTAGATGCCGTAGTCAGCCGAGAGGGTCGCCGCGAGCACGAACCGTGCCTGGAACATGGGCAGCCCGCCCAACTGGAGCGACTCGTGGAGGATGTCCGGCGTGTTCGGCCACGCGTTGGGACGGAAGAACTGGACGAGCGGGTCGGTCGTTAGCTCGGTGAAGTATTCAATCAGCTCCGCCTTCGAGTTCCGCCACGTGAAGTACGTGTACGACTGCGTGAAGCCCACCTTTGCGAGGCGCTGCATGACCCTGGGTCGGGTGAACGCCTCGGCGAGGAAGATCGCGTCGGGGTGGTCGCGGGTGATGTTGCCGATGGCCCACTCCCAGAACGGAAACGCCTTGGTGTGCGGATTGTCCACACGGAACGCCAGGACGCCATGGTCGATCCAGAACCGGAAGACACCCTCCAGCGCCGTCCACAGCTCACGCCAGGCGGGCGTCTCGAAGTCGAACGGGACGATGTCCTGGTACTTCTTCGGGGGGTTCTCGGCGTACTGGATGGTGCCGTCCGGCCGCCGCCGGAACCACTCGGGATGCTCCTTGACCCACGGGTGATCGGGCGACGCCTGGAAAGCGACGTCCAGGGCGATCTCGATGCCTCGCTCCGCGGCGGCCCGGACGAGCTCGTCGAAGTCGTCGAGCGTGCCGAGGTCGGGGTGGATCGCCGTGTGGCCTCCCTCGTCGGCCCCGATCGCCCAGGGGACGCCGGGATCGGAGGCTGAGGCACCGACACGGTTGTTCGGGCCCTTGCGGAAGGTGCGCCCGATCGGATGGATCGGGGGCAGATAGAGCACGTCGAAGCCCATCTCGGCGACGTACGGCAACCGCGCGATGACGTCCTTCAGGGTGCCGTGGCGGTCAGCGACCGGAGACGCGGACCGCGGGAACAGCTCGTACCACGCCGAGAAGCGGGCCTTCTCCCGGTCGACGATGACGCCGAGCTGCGGCTCCGAAGTCGTGGCCAGGCTGCGGTCCGGGAACCGCTCCGCCACCGCCACGAGCGTCGCGTCCAGCGCCCGGCCCGAGCGCACCGCGGCGGGTCCGTCGCCGCGCAGGTCCGCCGCCCAGGCCTGGAGGCGCTCGGACTCGTCATGGGCGCCGCTCTCCGCGGCCCGGCGCGCAGCGCCTTCGATCAGCTCCGCGCCGATGAGGAGGTCGACGGCCACGTCCTGTCGGGCATCCAGCCGCTTTTGAAGGTCGCGCGCCCAGGATGCGAAGCGGTCGATCCAACCGACGACCGAGTAGCGACACCGGCCGACGGAGTCGAGTTGGATCTGGGCACGCCAGCGGTCGTTGCCGAGCGGTTCCATGGGCAGCTCCGACCACGCCAGGTCTTCGCCGCCGCGATCGTTCCTCCAGCGGAGCCGCACGGAGAGCTCATCGTGGCCGTCGGCGAAGACGTCCGCCTCCACCCCCAGCGCGTCGCCGACGATGCGCTTGACCGGGAAGCGGCCACCGTCCAGGGACGGCGTGATGCCCTCGATCACGACCCGGCGGCGACCCTCTTCCGGGAAGCCGTGGTCCTTCACGCCGGCTCTTCCTCGGTCGGGACTTCATCGGCGGCGGGCTCGTCGATGGCCGCGTCGTCCGTGGCCGGGTCGTCCGCGGCCGCGTCGTCCGTGGCCGCGTCGTCCGATTCGGCGCCGGTGTCCGGCTCGGTATCGGCGTCCACTCCGTCCGCAGCGTCATGGACCTCGTGTCCGACCGGCCCCTCCGTGACTGCCCTCGGCTTCTCGTCCGAGACGCGGTAGCCCTGGCCGCCGGCCGCCGCGAGCCTCCGGCGGGCGAGGTCGAATGACGCGGCCGAGCCGAGAACCGCATCCCGCGCCGCGAGAGCCTCCACGAGCTGCGCATACGCCTCGCGGCGCACGAACTCGGTGCCCTCGAAGTCGTTCCAGCCCGCGGCGGCTCGAATGGCTCCGTCGTCGAACCACGTCGACGGCACCAGGGCGCCGGACGCGGCCAGGCTGCCGGCGCCGCTGCCGAGAGCGAGCAGGGCGCGCACCAGCTCGAGCGTGCGCCAGACGTCGTGGTCCTCGAGCTGAAGGCCGCGCAGCGCCTCGGCCAGCGCACGGTCGACGCCCCAGCCGTCGAAGGCGCGACCGCGCTCCGCCGGTGGGACCTTCGCCAGCGTCAGGACGGCGTCGGAGAGGATCCAGCCGACGAGCACGGCCCAACGGACGCGGCGTGTGCCAAGCCACTCGGCGAGGGATCGGTCGTCGTCCGAGCCGACACCGGCTCGCGCGCGCCGCACCCGCGTCACGAGCGCCCGAAGCCGCTCCCCCACGATCGTGCGCGCCCCTTCCAGAGCGCCGTCCTCGACGCCGCCCGGGACCTGCCGCGCAACGTCGTCCAGCCGCCCGTCGAGCTCACGAAGCACCTCGTCGAGCGTCCGGGAGGCGCCCTCGTCGGTCCGTGCCAGCGCCGCCCCGGCAATTCGCCGCAGCGCATCCGCCGTGATGAGGCGGCCAACCTCGGCGGCGAGCGGCTCCATGCGCTGGTCCTCCAGCGCCGCGCGGACGTCCGGCACGCCGTCGAGCCCGATCCGCCAGGCGAGGCGAGCCCAGTCGCGGTCCGGGCCGTCGGCCACCTCCTCCAGGCCGAGGAACACGAGGCACTCGTACGCGTGAAGGGTCACCTCGAGGCCGCGGGAGTGAAGGTCGTGCGCGTTCCGGAGGTACTCGAGCCCGGAGCGCTCCTCGCGGAGGATCAGCCAGTGGTCACCGTCGTCCGCGACGCCGACGCCCTGGCCGACGCCCCGCACGAAGCCGCGCGTCTCGCCGTAACGGTTGTTGTAGACCACCAGGGAACGCGTCTCCCCCCACCCGTTCGAGTAGGCGAACACGTTCTCGTCGACCCCGCCGTCCCCGGTGTCCAGGTCGTAGAGGCGGAAGTCGCGCGCCTCCGCGAACCGCCAGCGCTGCCGCAGCAGCGGGAAGATCTCGCGCTCGTGCCGCTCCACCAGGTGCGGGTTGGGCGTCTCCTCCAGCGAGGCGCGCCGGAACTCCATGCCGTACTTCTCTCGGAAGCCCTCGATCTGGCCGTGGCCCAGCATGGGGAGGCCCGGCAGCGTCGCCAGCATGGTCGCGACGCCGATGTACTTGTCCCCGTCGCCGAACTGGTCGATCGCCGTGCGCTCGTCCGGGTTGTTCATGAAGTTGACGTAGCGCTTCAGGATCTCCGGATCGAAGTCCAGGGTCTCGCGGATCACCACGCGGTACTCGGCGTTCTTCTCGTCCCGGAGCATGTGCATGAACGCGCTGTTGTAGACGCGGTGCATGCCGAGCGTCCGGACGAAGTAGCCCTCGAGCATCCAGAAAGCTTCCGCAAGGAGCAAGGTGTCGGGGGCCTCCACAGCCACGCGGTCGACCACCTCGCGCCAGAACTCGTTCGGCATGAGCCGATCGAACTCCTCCTGCGACATGGCGTACTCAGCGCGCGACGGGATCGCGCCACCCTGCCCCGGAAGCGGGTACCAGAGGCGTTGGACGTGCCGGCGGGCGAGTGTCATCGCCGCGTCGAAGCGGATGATCGGGAAGCGGCGGGCAACGGCAAGGATCGTCTGGATGACCGCCTCGCGCGTCTCGGCGGTCAGGTAGTCGAGCTGGGCGGTGTCGTTCCACGGAAAGGACGTGCCGTCGTTGCCGTGATAGATGTAGCGTTCCTGGCCGCTCCAGCGGTCCACTCGCTTGAACACGACAGACGCGTCCGAATTGTCGTAATAGTGGTCCTCGATGTAGATGCCGACGCGCTCATCCCGCGACAGGTTCGGGCCGTTGAAGGTGTACGACGGGAAGGGCGAATCCGGCCGCTGGAGGAACCAGTCGGGGTGCTCCACCACCCATCGCGAGTCGATGCCCATGTGGTTCGGGACCATGTCGCTCGCCAGGCGGATGCCACGTTCCCACGCGCGATCGCGGAGGGTCGCATAGGCGCTCTCGCCTCCGAGGTCGTCCGCGATGCGGTAGTCCATCAGCGAATACGCGGAGGCAACGGCCTCGGTATTGCCGCGAAGCTGCTTGATTCGCTGTGAGGCATGGCTGCGCTCCCACAGGCCGATGAGCCACAGGCCCGTGATCCCGGCATCGCGCAGCCGGTCGAGCTCCTGATCGGGGATGCCGTCCAGCGTCCAGATGGCCCGTCCGTACGTGCGCGACAACTGGTCGAGCCACACGTAGGTGCTCTTGGCCATCAGCACGACGCTGGGCATCCAGTCGCGGTCGGGGCTGAAGCGCTGCGGCTCCTCCTCCTCGCCGACGAAGCCGCGCAACGCGGCCGCGTCAACCCCCCCGCCTCCGCCACCGGCGTTCCGCTCCCAGGCCAGCTTGGCGGAGGTCTCCTCTTCCGCAAGGATGTCGAGCGTGAGGGTGAGACGGGCACGCAGGTCGTCGCCCACCACATCGGGCCAGTTCCCGAGGATCCAGCGCAACTGGCCGTCGAGTGACCCGGGCGCGGCTCGGACCGGAGCCAGCAGGCGCTCGACGAGGTCGTCTCCGGCCGGATGCGTCTCCGCGCGCCGTGCCGAGGCTCCTCGGAAGAGGGACATCATCTGCGCGTACTCGGTGGCGGCCAGCGGCTCGTCGTCGAAGAGCTCCGCGTACACCATGAAGCCGGGGTTCTGGTTGGCGACCCAGAGCAGGAGCATCTCCTCGAGGTCCGCTTCGCGGTTGGGGATGCCGTCGGTCGTCCCTTCGAGGTATGCCTCCGGGTCCGCGCCCGCGTACACCTGCGGTGACGGGAAGGCACGCTCGAAGGCGACCAGCGTGCTCTCGAGACGCCCGACCCCGAGCTCGCCCTGGAGGCGGCCGAGGATGTCCCGCATCGGCCGGTCGCCCGCCCTCTGGGAGGAGCGCAGCACGGCGCGATGCTGGAGCTCGTGGATCAGCCCGATCGCGTCGATGTCACCGGCGTGGACGGGCCGCTCGGGCCGCGATCCGCCTGCCAGCACGATGCGCATGGCGAACCGGCGCGCGGCCGCTGGGTCGGCGAAGACCACGTCTCCGCGCGAGCTGAACATGGCCTCGTCGAAGCCATAGTGCTGCCGCGCGGCGCGCGAAATCCTGAAATCCATGGGCCGCCTCCACGATACCAGCGCAGCAGTTCTCCTTCGCCGGGCGGCTCCGGCCGGCGGCGCGCCACCGTGCCCGAAGTCCGGCGTCGGCGTCCGGCCGTCGCTTGCCTGTTCATCCCCCGGTGCGGCTACGCGCGGAGGCGGTCCTCGAGTTCCCAGGCGTGGTCGAGAACGTGCCAGCACTCCCGCCGCACGGCGTACGGGCCAGGGTGCCGCTCTTCCTCGAACGGCACCCCGACGGGGAGCGCCAGCACAGCATCCCGGACGAACCCGCGGATGGCGCGCTCCGACTCGTCCGGCATCGCCTCGTCGAGCTTGGGAACCGGCTTGGCCAGCCACGACGCGTACGCCCGGAGCGCACCGAGGATGTGCAGCCGCATTCCGTCCGGTGACCGGCCGACGTCCGGCTTGACCGGGCGGCGCTCCGCGGGAACCGAGGCGTACGCCCCATCGAACGCTGCCCAGCACGCATCCAGGAACGCGGCGAGGCGCTGCGGCTCGCCGGGCTCCAGCGGCCGGCGGTCCGAAGCCACCACCTGGCCCGGCGCCCCGAAGTCGGTCGTGACGTCCCCGTCGACGCGCTCCACCACCGTGGGGATCGGCGCATCGCTGCCGAGCGGCGCGGCGAGGTCGCCGACGGCGACGCGGTACCTGTCCGCATATGCCACGAGGGCCTCGATCGCCCTGGGCTCGTCGCGCGCCGCGCGGCACCAGCCCGGCCACCCGACGGCCTGCGCGAAGACCCGGCGCTTCGGCCCGATCTCAAGCGCGACGGGGAGGCCGGAGATGAGGCCCGTGTCCTGGATCACGGTCACGACCCCCGGATGACGCCGCGTGCGAGCGAGAGCAGCTCGCGCCGATGGGCCGTCGTACGGTACTCGTGCAGCGGGCTGCCGTCGAGCCTCGCGTCCCCGTCGACCCGGCCCCGCCGCCGCACGTAGACGGCCGGGTGGATGTCGCCGGTGTCGTCGGTCTCGATCGTGATGGCGATCGCATCCGGGCCGCCGGAGTCGACGAAGTCGGCGAGCGAGACGATGCCCTCGTCGTGGAGCGTGCCGCCGCTGCCCCGGGAGATGGCCCGCGCCAGATACGACTTCTGATTCCAGAGCTCGGGCGCCGTGGTGGCCTCGGTCAGCAGGAAGTCGGCCGCATCCTCGTGCCGGATGACGGGGCGCTCGCGTACCCAGCCGAAATGCGTCTCCGCGACGTGCTCGGCCATCAGGCGCGTGTTGTAACGGGCCCCGTGCACCGCGCCGGAGTTGGCGGGGATGCCGAACTTCTTGAGCCCGGCGACGCCCTGCCCGATCGTGCCGGCGAAGTACATGCCCGGGACCGTGGCGCTCTCATAGAAGTTGGTCATGGCGGGAAGCCGGCTCTGCCCGAAGACCGTCACCCCCAGCTCGGTGAGGTCCCCGAGCGGGGCCTGGAAGCCGGTGGCGGCGATGACCTCGTCCACCTCGGCCATGAAGGGCTCGCCGTTGTCCGAGCGGCGCGTGTGGACCGTGATGCCGTCCTCGTGGCGCTCGATGCGCTCGATCGAGGCATTCAGGATGAAGCAGCCTCCACCCAGGTTCGAGTCCTCCCACGGCTGCACATAGCGCGCCCGGACCCCCGCCAGGGAGTGCAGGTTGACCGACAGCGTGGCCGGCCGCGGCGACGCGAGGATGATCCGGCTGGCCCAATGGAGCAGCCCGCTGGCAAGCTCGAAGCCGCTGTTCTGCTTGCCGATGATGAAGAGCCGCTTGCCCCGGTAGGACGACGCCTCGCGGGTGTCGACGTAGTGCGCGACGTGCTCGACGCCCGGCGTGGAGGGGGTCCACGGCTGGGCCACGCCGACCGCGAAGATCACGACCTTCGCGCGGTAGTCACCGTCGGCGGTGTGGACGATGAAGCGGTCGCCGTCGCGCGAGGTGGCCTCCCAGCGGGTGTCGTGCCGGATCCGGATCCCGGCCTGGCCGGCGAACGCGCTGAGCCCCGCCTCCATCTCGGGCCGCGACGGGAACTCGGACGTCCCGTCCATCAGCGGCGGCATCAGCGACCGGTTCTCCGGCTCGACCGCCAGCAGGCTGTTCCAGTCGTACCACTCGTACTCACGGGTCTTCTGGGGGTACGGGGCGTGCGGTTTCGTCCAGGACAGCAGACGCTGGAAGAACGGGAATCGCCGGAACATTCCACCGGGCGACGGGTCGGCCGAGATGACGGCGTGGTCGATACCGAGGTGCTTCAGGACGTATGCGGCCTGGAGGCCGCCTGGGCCGCTGCCCACGACCACGACGGGATAGTCCCCGGGCGGGTGCGGCTTCGCTTCAGCGGTGCTCGCGACAGACGCGCGCCTGCGGTTGGTCACGGGCGCGGCGTCAGTTGCCCCAGCGGTTGGCGTTCCGCAGGCGGCGCGCCACCGACTGGAGCATGCGGTACATGACCGCCGGGTTCTGCTGGAGGAAGCCCTGGAGCTCCGGGCCGGAGAGGTGCAGCGCGTGCAGGGCGCCCAGCGCGACGATGTCGGCCACGGGTGGCTCACCGAGCAGGATCGACATCTCGCCGAAGAAGTCGCCCTTGCCCAGGCGGGCGCGATCCTTGCCGTCGATCTGGACGGACACCTCGCCGTCGAGGATCACGTAGAAGCCGGTGCCCTGGAAGCCCTGGCGGAGGATCCGCTGGCCGGGCGCGAACGATTCCTCGCTGAAGGTGTGCGCCGCGGCCTCGAGCTGCGGACGCCGGAGGTCGGCAAAGAGGGACAGTCCGGCGAGCGCGTCCACGACCTCTTCCTGGTTCACGAGGCTCCTCCGGTCACTGGCCGGCGTCGAGTCGCCGGGCCGCGCCCGCGGCGCCCGTCGCGCGGATCAGGCGAATCAATAGATGTACTGGTCTTCCAGGAAACGGATCCGGCCGGCAAGCTCGCGCAGCAGGTTCAGGGCCAGCTGCGGGTCGCGCTCCAGCTCCGCGATGAGGTCCCAGGACGCGAGCCCGAGGCACGTCGTCGGCTCGAGCGCGATCACCGTCGCGCTCCGGGGCATCTGGTCGAGGACGGCCAGCTCGCCGAAGAAGTCGCCCGGCTCGAGGTCGGCGATGAGGTCGTCGCCGCGCAGGACCCGCGCCCGCCCGGTCACGAGGATGTACAGGCCGCTTCCGACCTGGCCCTGCGTCACGATGTGGTGACCGGCCGGGAACTCGACCTCGCCCATCCGTTCGGCGAGCCGCTCCAGCGCGTCGGGCGAGCATCCTCGAAAGAGGGCGACACGCGCCATCCACTCGCGCTTCGCGTTCGTGTCGAGAGCCATCACCGACACCTTAGCAAGCCCGGCAACGCGATGGGATACGCTGCGCCGCACGACATCAGGAGGGGGACCACCGTGCTGAGATTCAAGCGCCGGACCGTGGGGGCGGTGACGGCCTGCGCGCTGGCGCTGCTGACGGTCTTCCCGATGGTGGCCCAGGCCGGGCCGATCACGGACGTCCTGCCGGATCTCCAGATGGCCCTCCCGTCGCAGTTCCACCTGGAACAGCAGGGCAACCATCGCTGGCTGCGCTTCACGGCGATCATCGAGAACCGCGGGGACGGACCGCTTGACGTCCGCGGCAAGCGGATCTGCAAGACGTGCGTCCACATGACAACCCGCCAGTTCGTCCTCCAGAGCGACGGCTCCTGGCGCATCCGGCCGACCGACGCGAAGCAGCGCTACTCCACGGCCAGCAACCACAATCACTGGCACGTGATCGGCATGGAGCGCTACGAGCTCTTCCCGATGACCGCCCCGTTTCCCGACGGCAGCGTGGTCGGCCACAAGTACGGCTTCTGCTTCTTCGACGGCCTGCCCGTCGACCGCAGCCTCCCCAACTCGCCGGGCTCACCGCAGTACTCCTACTACAGCTGCGGCACGCCGACGTCCCGGAGAACCCACGTCGGGCTGTCGGTCGGCTACGGCGACATCTATCCCTGGAACTTCGCGGGCCAGTACATCAACGTCAAGCAGGTGCCGGCAGGCGACTACCTGGTCTGTCTTGGCGCGGACCCCGGCGGCGACTTCACGGAGACGATCGAGGACAACAACGAGACCTGGCAGAAGATCACGCTGGCTGAGACGTCGCCCGGCACCTGGACGCTGACCGCCGATCCGGCCGCCCGGGGCGACACGCCGTGCCAGTCACAACTCCCCTACCCGGTGTCGGCACGATCGAACGTGGGAGGGTCGCCCCACCTCGTGACGGGATCCGTCTCAGCGGCAGTCGTGCCCGGCGCCGCGGCGACGGTCGACCTGTGGACCGGGTCCGCCTCGCCAGACCTCGCCGCGTGGTACGGCACGGCCGGGGCGCCCGCCCTGGACTGCACCATCGCGGCGGTCTCCGGGACTCAGCGCTCGATCTAGTCGCCCGAATGGGCCCCCGAACGGATCTGAAACCCGCGGGTCGATCCGGTGGGGTCCACGCGCTGCACCTGGACCTCGTCGACGACCGCACCCGATGGTCCGCGGCCAAGCGCCGCCACGAGCGCATCCAGCGCGGCCTCCGGGCCTTCCGCCACGACCTTCACCGATCCGTCCGCCTGGTTGGCCACCCAGCCGTCCAGCTCCAGCCGCGCCGCGGCCCGCGACGCGAACCAGCGGAAGCCGACGCCCTGGACCCGGCCACGGACCGTCGCCTCGATCCGGCCGTTCGCAACGGCACCGGACGACCGGGGGTCGGCGGCAGCCGGCTCCCGGGGGCCGGCCTCCGATCGCGCGGGATCGGTCATGCGGCGCGTCCGAGCCTCGGCCACGCGAGGAGCATCGAATCGAGCGCGAGCTCCGGGTTGGCGTAGGCCTCAACGGCGACGGCGAGGCCGTCCAGGCGTTCCAGGAAGCCGATCAGCGCGTCGCGGTCCAGTTCGACCGCGGCGGCGTCCAGGTCCTCCAGCAGGTCCAGCTGGCGCACCGCGTGCCGGGCGCCGCTCGCGGCGACGGCCAGGTCGCGCCCGACCTCCCGCCACGCCTCCAGGACCCGCAAGACGGCGCGGCGCCGCTCGGCCGGCTGGAGGCGCGCGGCACCGGCGCGACCGGTCCCGGCGCCGGTCGCGGCGCCTGTGCCGCCGGTCGCGGCGCGTCCGCGCGCGGCCGGGGCGGCGTCGCCGTCGGTATCGCGGGCAGCGGCGGGACCACGGGCCCTCGACTGCCCGTCGATCGCCACGCCCGTGGCCACCAGCTCAGAGGCGGCCGCGAGGCGGGCACGGCTGTCGGCGTGCAGCAGATCCAGGAGCTGGCGCGCGAGGCGGCCGCGGACGAGGGTCGATTCTGGGTCGGCCGCCAGCGCGACGGCCAGCCCGGGCCGGCCCCCTGCCGCCGCCGCGACCTGGCGTGCGCGGGCCGCATCGGCAAGGCCCAGCTCCACGAGGAGCGCCGCAACGTCAGGCGCGGGAACCGGTCCGAGACGCAGGCGCGCGGTCCGGCTGACGACGGTCGGCAGCAGCTGGGCCGCGTCGTCCGCGGCCAGCACGATGCACGTCTCGCCGACGGGCTCCTCGAGGGCCTTGAGCAGCGCGTTCTGAGCGTCCGGGTTGAGTCGCTGGGCGTCCTCGATCACGCACACGCGCACGCGACCCTCCATGGGCAGGAGCGCGAGCTCGCCGATGAGCGCCTGCACCTGCCCGAGGCGGATCTGCTCGCCCGCCCCCTCGGGCGCCACCCGGTGGAGGTCCGGATGGTTTCCGTGGGCCACCTTGTGGCACGCGGCACACTCTCGGCACGGCCTCGCCCCGGGGTCTTCGTCGAGGCAGAGGAGCCCTGCCGCCAGGTCCAGGGCGAGCGTGGTCTTGCCCGAGCCGTCGGGCCCGAGCAGCAAGAGGGCGTGCGGCGCACGGCCACGCTGGATGGCGCGCTCGACGGCCCGGACCGCCGCGGGATGCCCTCGGGTCAGCAGCGAGCCCATGGACGTGCCGCGGCCGTCGCTTCGCGAAGCCGAGCCCTCACGCCTCGCCGGGTGCGGGCTCCGCGGCCTTGCGGGTCGTACGCCGGCGGGCCGGCGCTGCCGCCGGAGTGGCCGAGGCCTCCGCCGGATCGGCAGCGCCTTCGCCTGCCGATGAGCCTGCCGAGGCCGCTCCGCGCGCGGACGAGGAGCGTGCGGTTGAGGCGCGTCGCGGCTTCGGTGCCGCCTCATCCGAGCTCGTGGCCGTGAGCGGCTCGGCAGCGGCCGACGTCGCTCGCGTCCGGCGCGCCCGCGGTGCGGGTGCCTCGGTCGCAGAAGGGACCGCCTCGTCGCCGGCACCCGCATCGGACGCCGTCGTCGTGGTGGAAGCGGCCACTCGTCGCCCGCCGCGGCGTGCCGGGGCGGCCGGCGCGGCCTCCTCGGTCGACGCGCTGGACGCGGACGCCGGAGCGGTCTCGGCCGTCGAGCCGGCCGGAGCGCTGCTCGTGGACCGCCGCGATGGCCGTCCGGAGCGGGTGGCACCGGCTGTCGGTGCAGCGCCGGCCTCGGACGAAGCTCCGCCGGCCGGGCCGACCGGGCTGGCCGAGCCCCGACTGGGAGCCTGGAACGCCGAGCTTCCCTGCCGGCGCGCCAGCTCGGCGCGGAGCAGCTCCTGGACGTCTGCGGGCACCTCGCTCCACGGTTCCGCCGAGGAGACGGATCGCTCCGGCTCTCGCTGGACCTCCTGGTACGCGGGCCGGCTCGGGCGCGGCTGCTGCGGCTGCTGCTGCTGCTGCGGCGGCCGGTTGTTCCGGTTGACGCCCATCGGCGGGCGGCTGCGATCGAGGCGAGGTGCCCCGCCCGAAGACGCGTAGCCGCTGCCGCCGCCGGTGCTCCCGGCGGGTCGTCCGTAGCGCTCGCGGTCCATGGCCGACTGGTAGCCGGCACGGCGGCCGCCTCCGCCCTGTCCCGGCCGCATCGGCCGCCCGCGCCCGCGCTGCTGCTGGCGGCGCTCCGCGAGCAGGTACTCGGGAATCTCCGGCTCGTCGTCGAAGTCCTCGTCGTCGGGGACGCTCGCGGGTCCGGCTCCGGCGGCCGCCAATGGGGCGGGCGCCACGCCGAGCTGGCTGTCCCAGACCGAGCCGAACGTGGAGTGCTGCGGGAGCGGCGCGATCTCCTCGTCGAGGAACTCCTCGTCGTCGATCACCGGCTCGCCCGGGACGATGCCCGCCGGCGCCGTGCCGACGCCGACAGCCTCGCCATCCTGGCGTCCGCGTCCACGGCCCCGGCCGCCCCGGCGCCGGCGCCGGCGCCGGCCATCGGCGTCCTCGCCCGCATCGGCACCCTGGATCCCCGGGGCGCCTTCGGGACGCTCATCGGCGGCCTCGACCTCGAGACCCTCCGGCTCGTCCTCGTGCTCGCCGTCCGTGCCCACCCTGGAGAGACGCTCTCCGGGAAGCACGATCAGGTTGCCGGGCAGCCCCACCTCGACGGGAAGCCGCTCGGCAACCTCGGGCCGCTCGGCGCGCTCGTCCGGCCGCTCGCCGCGACGGGTTCGGCGCCGCCGCGTGCCGCCCTCGGTCTCCTTGTCCGGGACCTCCGTCATCGAGAGGTCGCCTTCCGCCGCGACACGCCGGCCGCTGCGGGCGCCCTTCTCGACGCGCGCGATCTGGGTGATGTCGGTGAAGACGTCCGCCACGTCGATCAGGTCCGAGCTGGTGTTGCCACGGAAGCTGATGACCTCGGCGCGCACGCCCATCTGCTGCACCGCGCGGATTGCGGGCGCGAAGTCGCCGTCACCCGAGACGACGACCGCGATGTCGATGTGCTGCGCCATGCGCATCATGTCGACGACGAGCTCGATGTCGAGGTTCGCCTTGATGCGGCCGTCGCCGTACTTGCGAATGTCCTTGCTGACGACCTTGTAGCCCGAGCGGGCCAGGAACGAGTGGAACTGACGCTGGTTCTCGTTCTCCGGGTCCAGCCCGGTGTACGCATAGGCGCGAACGAAGTCGCGCCCCGCGGTCGCCGACTTCAGCAGCGTGACGTAATCGATGTCCACGCCGGCCGCCTTGGCGGCGTAGAAGATGTTGGCCACGTCCACGAAGACGGCCACGTTCTTGCTCACGAATGACTCCTGTCATGGTCCGCTGCCACACGCTGGCGGCGGCGGTCGGTGGGCGCCTGTGGCGACCCTGGATGCGTGCGCGTGCCCCTGACCTCGTGCACCTCGAGGTCAGCGCTGCAGCGCAACAGCTGCGATATCGAGCGCCAGTCGCGGCGGATCCTCACGGAACCCCCAATCGGACCAGCGCGCTGTGCGGCCGGCTGCCGGGTCGACCTCGACGCGGACGCAACCCTTGTTGCGAGCCGAGCGAAGGATCTCGGGCAGCAGCGAGCCTGTCACGGCATCGGCGTCCAGCTCGGGATCCGTGGCGAGGAGGTCGATGGTGCCCACGAGCCCGCCGTGATCGACCGAGGGTCGCAGGGCGAGCATGGCGGCACCGACGACCTTGCGGCCGGCCAGGGCGACGACGATCGTCGCGTTGGGAAGATAGACCAGCGGTCGAAGCATGTCCGCCTCGGCGTCCGCGTCATGGGCGGCGCTTCCCGGCCGTGAGGCCGGCAGCAGCGCCGTGATCCCGTCGACATCGGTCACTCGGGCGTTTCGGACCTGTAGTTCCACGACCGTGGCATCCCCTGCCTGGTTTCGGGGCGCTCCCGAGCGGGAGCAGGCCTGGCGACTCTCGTGCGGGCGTAACCTGGGGGCGAAACCCTGCGGGCGCCGACCCGTCAAACGCCGAAACCGGCGCTGGGAGGCGGAACGCTCCGCACCAGGTGCATTTCGCGGGCTCAGAAGAGCCGTTGCCGCGCACGTCCCGGGCGTGGTGGGACACCTTGCATTCGAGACGCCGCTGGCTATGATACGGCATCGCGTCAGCGGCCACGTTGACCCGCGGAACGTTCGTCACGTCACAGGAACGGAGCACCGAGGGGAAGAGGGGCTCACACAAGTCGGCCCGGTGGTCGCCTCCTGAGGGTGGCGCCGCCCCCTGCGCTTTCCACTGACCGAACGCCCCCGCGTCCGCGCCGTCTATGGCCGGAGACGCTGGAGGAGCAAGGAGGAACCAGAGCACATGAAGCTGAGGACTTTTAGCGCGCTCGCAGTAGTGACCCTCATGGTCGCTGCCGCATGCGGTAGCGCGTCGTCCAAGACGCTCAAGATCGGCATCACGCTGCCCCTGTCGGGTGGCGCTGCGGCCGACGGGCAACCCACCGCGAAGGGTGCCCAGCTGGCCGTCGACGAGGCCAACACCAAGGGTGGGATCGGGGGCTGGAAGCTCCAGGTGGTCCCGCTCGACCATGCCGTGAGCGGCAAGTACAACGAGCAGCAGGGCGCGCAGGACATGCGCACCTTCGCCAACGACAAGGCTGTCGTCGGCGTGGTCGGGCCCTACAACTCGGCCGTGGCGAAGGTGCAGATCCCGATCAGCAATGACGCGGGCCTGCTCCAGTGCAGCCCGGCGAACACGAACGAAGGCCTCACGAAGCCCGAGTTCGGCGCGCTGGACTACCGCAAGAACTTCCCGACCCGGATCAATTACATCCGCGTCGCGACCACGGACGACATCCAGGGTCCCTCGATGTCCGTCTACGCCTACAACACGCTGGGCCTGCGCAAGCTGCTCATCGTCGACGACGTCACGACCTTCGGGAAGGGCGTCGCGGACAACTTCCAGACCAAGTGGGAAGCCCTCGGTGGCACGACCGTCCTGCGCCAGGGCGCGAACTCCGACACCAAGGACTTCAACTCGATCCTGGACAACCCTGCCGTCGCCGGCAACCCGCCTGACGGCGTGTACTACGGCGGCGTCGTGACCTCCGGCGCGGGACTGCTGCTGAAGCAGCTCCGGCAGAAGGGCATGACCATTCCGTTCCTGGGTCCTGACGGCATCGTCAACGGCTCCGGCGCGGACGAGGGCTCGCTGATCAAGGTCGCGGGCACCGCGGAATCCGCCAACTCGTACGGCACCATTGCCGCGATCGGCGACTTCCCGGCGAAGGCCGACTTCACGGCCCGCTTCACCGAGCACTTCAAGGCCGACAGCGAGTTCAAGACCCCCGGCGCGTACAGCGGACCTGCGTACGCCTGCGCGACGGTGATCCTGAAGTCGCTCGAGGAGTTCCTCAAGACCAACGCGAACGCCGATGAGGCGGCCATCCGCGAAGGCGTCCGCGCCTACGCGAGTGACCCGAGCCACACGTTCGCGACCGTTCTGGGCAACACGTCGTTCGATGCGAACGGCGACACCACCCAGAAGATCATCTCCTTCTACAAGACGGACCCGGCCGCCAAAAACGGCGTCGGGGACTGGCTGTTCAAGGAGCAGCAGGACTTCGGCCAAGTCGGCGGCTGATCTCCATCGCGATACAAGGACCGGAGGGCTTACGCCCTCCGGTCCTTTCGTATAGGGTCCGAACAGCGTCACCCTGCGGCCCGGAGGCGGAATGACTGCGCTGACCCCAGAGGTTCGCCCGAGCGTCCTCTCGTCCGTGCGCCATGCGCGGATCGGGCCGTGGCTGTTCGTGGCGGCGGTGGCCGCGGTCGTGTTCGCGTTCATCGGCCCGGCGCAGTTCATGAACGCCCTGACGCTCGGTGCGATCTACGCCCTGGTGGCGCTGGGCTACACGATGGTCTACGGGATCATCGAGCTGATCAACTTCGCCCACGGCGACGTGTTCATGGTCGGCGCGTTCACCTCGATGTTCGTGCTCACGAACGCCCTCGGCCAGAAGAGCCCCGAGCACGACATCGTCCGCCTGATCTTCCTGATCGTGGCCGCGATGCTGATCACCATGGTGGTGATGGGCGTCCTCGGCGTCCTGATCGAGCGGTTCGCCTACCGGCCGCTCCGGAACGCCCCCCGGCTCGCGCCGTTGATCACGGCCATCGGCGTCTCGTACATCCTCCAGAACGCGATCCAGATCCTCTTCGGCCCGTCGCCGGTGACCAGCCCCCAGCTGATCGAGCCGACCGCGCGCGTCAACATCATGGGCCAGGAGGTCAGCTGGCTGCGGATCTTCATCATCCTGTCGTCGATCGGCCTGATGATCGCCCTCCAGGTCTTCGTGAACCGGACGAAGCTGGGGCGCGCGATGCGCTCGACCGCCCAGGATCGTGAGGCCGCCCAGCTGATGGGCGTGGACATCAACCGCACGATCGCGGCGACGTTCTTCATCGGCTCGGCCCTGGCGGGTGCCGCCGGCGTGATCAACGGGCTCTACTTCGGCAACATCCAGTTCGACCTGGGCTTCCAGGCCGGCCTGAAGGCCTTCACCGCGGCCGTGCTCGGCGGCATCGGCAACATCACCGGCGCGGCTCTCGGCGGCTTCATCATCGGCTTCGTCGAGGTGATGGCGGGCTCGTTCGGCTTCTTTGTGTGGGCACAGGCGTTCGTCTTCGCGGTCCTCATCATCACCCTGGTCTTCCGGCCGGCCGGCCTCTTCGGCCAGCAGATCGGAGAGCGGGCATGACGACCGTGCAGGACCTCCCGAACCGGCAGATCACGCCTCGCCCCGTGCGCTTCGCGCGCGCGAGGGAGTTCCTCCGCACTCACCGCTCGCTCAGCGTCATCGTGGGCATGGCGCTCTTCGCCGCCGCGCTCCCGGTCATCGTGCTGCTCCCGCCGTTCAGCGGCTTCAGCGGCCAGGCGGTCTGGCTGGACGGATTCACGATCGCGGGGATCTACGTCCTGCTCGCTCTCGGCCTGAACATCGTCGTCGGCCTGTCGGGCCTGCTGGACCTCGGCTACGCGGCGTTCTTCGCAATCGGCTCGTACACGTTTGCCTTCGCGGCGGCGCCGTTCACGCACAACGACTTCCCGTTCTGGCCGATGCTCCTGGTGGGGGCCGTGATGGCGGCCGTGTTCGGGGTGCTGCTCGGCGCACCCACGCTCAGGCTGCGCGGCGACTACCTGGCGATCGTGACGCTCGGCTTCGGCGAGATCGTGCCGATCGTCTTCCTGAACGCGAGCAAGTACACGGACGGCCCGAACGGCATCGGCGGCATCTCGCCGCCCAAGGTGCTCGACTACATCTTCCCCACGACGGGCAACCCGTGGCCCTACTACCTCGTGATGGCGGGTTTGATCGCCTTCTCGATGATCCTGATCTACCGGCTCGAGGAATCGCGGCTCGGGCGCGCCTGGATGGCGATCCGCGAGGATGAGCTGGCCGCCGCGTCGAACGGCGTGAACACGGTCACCACCAAGCTCCTCGCGTTCGCGCTGGGAGCGTCCACCGCGGGCCTGGCCGGCGTCTTCTCGGCCTCCAAGCTCACGCTCGTCAGCCCCAACCTGTTCCGCTTCGACGTCTCGTTCACCGTCCTCGCGATGGTCGTGCTGGGCGGCATGGGCAACACGTGGGGCGTGGCGGTCGGCGCCTTCGTCATCTTCATGATCCAGAACGTCGTGCTCAAGCAGCTCAACCTGTTCTTCGATTCGGTCCAGGTGCCGATCCTCAGCGACATCAACTTCATCCAATACCAGTTCCTGCTGTACGGCATCGCCCTGGTGGCGATGATGCTGCTGCGGCCGGAGGGCCTCTTCCCGAGCCGGCGCAGACGGCGGGAGCTCCACACCGAAGAGGACCCGAGCTTCGCCGAATCCGGCGACCCGCTCGGGGCGGCGCCGGAATGAGCGGTCCCGCTGGAACCTCGGACGGCGCCGGGCCGGAGATCGTGGAGGCCGAGATCGTCGTGGCGGAGGCGGTCGTGGTCCGGGAGGCGACCGCGCCGGAAGCTGGCCCGGCCCAAGGGGAGGCGCTGCTCCGCGCGCGCTCCGTCACCAAGCGCTTCGGTGGCCTGGTCGCCGTACGGGACGTGAACCTGGACATCCCGCCGCGGGCCATCGTCAGCATCATCGGGCCGAACGGCGCGGGGAAGACGACCTTCTTCAACGTCGTCGCGGGCATCCTCGACCCGACCTCCGGCTCCGTCGAGTTCGCGGGCCGCACGATGGTGGCCCGGCCGCGGCGCACCTGGCTGGAGCCGATCCTGTGGATGCTCCCCGCCGTGCTGGTGCTCGTGGTCGCGTTCCTGCTCGGTGTGCAGTCCCGCACCGAGGCCGAGGTGCTCGTGACCGCGGCCGTCGCGCTCGGCACGCTCGTCTTCACGCTGCTCCTGGCGATCGTCAGGCCGTCCTGGTACCAGACCCTGCTGGCTCGCTACCTGGGCGTCCTCCGCAGCGCGCGGCCCAACGACATGGTCGCGGCGGGCATCGGCCGGACGTTCCAGAACATCCGCCTCTTCCAGAACATGACCGCCCTCGAGAACGTGCTGGTGGGCATGCACCTGAAGCTCCGCTCGAACCTGATCGACCATCTCCTCTCCACCCGCCGGCAGCGCCAGGAAGAGGATGTCGCGGCGCGCCGGGCGAGCGAGCTGCTGCGGCTGGTGGGGCTGCGCGGGCGGGAGAACGAGGTGGCCCGAAACCTCCCCTACGGGGACCAGCGTCGCCTGGAGCTTGCGCGCGCGCTTGGCAACGATCCTGCGCTCCTCCTGCTGGACGAGCCGACCGCCGGCATGAACCCGGCGGAGACGGCGCAGATGACCCAGCTGATCGGACGCCTGCGCCGCGATCTGGGGGTGAGCGTCCTGCTCATCGAGCACGACATGCGCGTGGTCATGGGAATCAGCGACCACATCCTGGTCATGGACCACGGCGAGCGGATCTCCGAGGGGACGCCCGACCACGTGCGACGCGATCCCAAGGTCATCGAGGCCTACCTCGGAGCGGCACCCACATGAGCCACGGCGGAGTGATGGACGGCTCGGTGGCGGCCCCCGGCCCGGGCGCCGCCGCGGTTCCGGCCCCGGCCCCGGCCGCGGCCAGGCAGCCGGTCGGGGACGTCATCCTCCAGCTCCGGGGCGTCCACACCTACTACGGCAAGATCCACGCCCTCCAGGGCATCGACCTGGAGGTGCGCGAGCGCGAGATCGTCACGCTGATCGGCTCGAATGGCGCCGGCAAGACCACGACGCTGAAGACCATCAGCGGGCTGCTGCATCCCAAAGAGGGCACGGTCGAGTTCCGGGGCCGGGACGTCTCGCGGACACCGGCGCACGAGCTGGTTCGCGACGGCATCGGCCAGGCACCCGAGGGACGGCGCATCTTCTCGCGCCTGACCGTCGTCGAGAACCTCCAGATGGGCGGCTACACACGCACGCAGACGGAGATCGCCGAGGACCTCGAGCGCGTGTACACGCTCTTCCCCAGGCTGCGGGAGCGCGCCCGCCAGCGCGGCGGGACGCTGTCGGGTGGCGAGCAGCAGATGCTGGCCATCGGCCGCGCACTGATGTGCCGCCCCCAGCTGCTGCTGCTGGACGAGCCGTCGCTGGGCCTCTCACCGCTGCTCATCCAGCAGATCTTCGCGATCATCCGCGAGATCAACGGGGAGGGCATGACGATCCTGCTCGTCGAACAGAACGCACAGCAGGCGCTCGAGGTGGCCCATCGCGGCTACGTCCTCCAGACCGGCCGCGTGATCCTTGCCGACACGGCCGCCGTGCTGGCGGCCAACGAGGACGTACGCAAGGCGTACCTGGGCGAGATCTGACGTGATCGACGACCGCGACCGCATCGTCCTCTCGAAGACGACGAGCGTCGGTCGCGGCCTGCCGGTCATCCTGATCGTCGCGCTGCTGGCGGGGGTCCTCGCCGTCGTCAAGCCCTGGGGCTCGTCCGCGCCCGGCCCGCGAGCATCGCCGGCATCGAGCGGGTCCGCGGGTGCGGCGGCCAGCGCTCGGCCGACGCGGGCTCCGCTCCCGACCGCGGACCCGGCCTCGGTCCCCTGCCTGACCTACTCGGACTGGCGGGCCATGGTCATCGAGCGCAGCGCGACCGACGAGACCCGGCACTGGATGGCCGTCGACCCCGTTGCCGCGGAGGGCCCGGACGATCCGGCGATCCCGTTCGTGGCGGTCGGCTCCGAGCACGTCGTCGGGCTGGGGGTGTGCGCCCCGGACGACGTGCGCTTCAGCGGGCCGCCTCGGGTCTACCGGCTGTTGCGGCGCGGGCCGCAGGAGGTGTCCGACCCGGCGGCGCTGCGGCAGCTGGTCCCACCCGGGACGCGGCTCGCAACGATCTACGCGGCGCCTGGGCGGGCGAGCACGTGGACGTCCGGCATCTATGCGATCGGCTTCCCCACCACGTCGCGCGCCGCGTGGGGTGTCCCCGCGGAACGGCTGCTCTGGTTCGGGGTCCGGATCCTGGCGATCGAGCGGTAGCTCGCCGCCGGGCGGCGCCGGCTAGCGCCCGAGAACGCGGCGAAGGAACTGGCGCGTCTCATCCAGGCGCGGGTGGTCCAGCAGCTGCAGGGGCGATCCCTCCTCCAGGATGACCCCCCGCTCCATGAACAGGACGCGGTCGGCGGCCTCGCGAGCGAACTGCATCTCGTGGGTGACCACGATCATCGTGGTGCCCTCGTGGGCCAGCTCCTCCATCACGCGCAGGACCTCGCCGACGAGCTCCGGATCGAGCGCGCTGGTCGGCTCGTCGAGCATCAGGACGTCCGGCTCCATGCACAGGGCCCGGGCGATCGCGGCGCGCTGCTTCTGGCCGCTCGACAGGCGGGCCGGGTACTCGTCGCGTTTCTCGGACAGGTGGACCTTGGCAAGGAACCGGTCGGCCGTCTCCGTGGCGGCTGCCCGGGACAGCCCCCGAACGCGGATGGGCGCCTCGATGCAGTTCTGGAGCACGGTCATGTGAGGGAACAGGTTGAACTCCTGGAACACCATCCCGGCGTGCGTCCGCAGGCGGCGCACGCGCTCACGATGGCCGCGGCTGCGCGCGTGGAGCGGGTCCGCGACGACGGAGATCTCCCCGATGCGCACCGTGCCGAGGCTCGGCTCCTCGAGGAAGTTGAGGCAGCGCAGCAGCGTGGTCTTGCCGCTCCCCGAGCGGCCGATCACGGCCACCGTCTCGTGCTCGCGGACCTCCAGGTCCACGCCGCGCAGGACGTGGTTGTCGCCGAAGTGCTTGTGGATGCCGCTGGCGCGAACCACCGGCTCCTCCGTCGCGAGGGTCACCGGTCGCCCGCCGCCATGCGCCGCTCGAGACGTTCCTGGAGCAGCGTGAAGACGATCGTCATGACCCAGTAGACGGCGGCGGCCAGGGTCAGCGTCTCGAACGTGCGGAACTTCTGGGCGCCCGCGGTCTCCGCGCGCCACAGCAGCTCCTGGACCCCGACGATCGAGAGCAGCGCCGAGTCCTTCAGCATCGCGATGAACTCGTTCCCGATGGGCGGGATGACGATCCGCACCGCCTGCGGCAGCAGGATCCGGCGCATGACCAGCCGCTCGGGCATGCCCAGGGCCTCCGCCGCCTCGCGCTGGCCGCGCGGCACGGCCTGGATACCGGCGCGGAAGATCTCCGTCATGTACGCCCCGTAGTTGAACGCCAGCGCCACGATCCCCAGGACGATCAGGGGCACATCCGCGCTTGCGGGCACGATCTGCGGCAGCGCGAGGATCAGGAAGAGGATCTGCACGACCAACGGCGTGCCGCGGACGAACGAGACGTACAGGGTGGCCGCGGCGTAGATCGGCGCACTCCGCGACAGGCGGCCAAGGGCCCCGAGGACGGCGAGCCCCGTGGCCAGGGCGATCGACAGGGCGGCAATGGCGACCGTCAGCGGCGCACCACCGAGGATGAAGACCGCCCACGTCGCCAGGAACTCGATGTCGAACTTCTTGGTTGCCACCAGCGACAGCACGAAGCCGCCGATGAGCACGATCCAGGTGGCCACGAAGACCAGGCGGAAGCGGAGCGCCGCGCGACCGCGCGCCAGCCGGATCTGCTCGGCGATCGAATCCGGATCGGAGACCCGCGACAGCGACGCGGGATGGGTCTGTCGGACGTCAGCCGCCGATCTGGTGCGTGTAGTCGAAGTCGAACCATTTCATGGAGAGGCCCGTCAGCGTGCCGTCCGCATGCATGTCGCCGACGATCTTGTCCACGGCCGCGACGAACTCGGCGTGCGGCGGGCCGCTCTTGTCGACCGCCACGGCGAGCGGCTCGTAGAACACCGGCTCGCCGACCTTGACCACCGGAAGGCCGTCCTTGATCGCCTTGTCGACGGTCGTGATCGAGCTGAGCCACCCGTCGAAGTCCTTGCGACCACCTCGCCAGCTGCTCGCGCACTTGCGGTCGGTGGAAAGGGTCGTCGCGGTGGCCCCGGAAGGCGGCGTGGTCTCGGGGGTCGAGGACCCGAAGTCGAGCGTCCCCTCGAGCCACTGGAAGTACGTCGTCGCGGCACCCACGCAGATCACCTTCCCGGCGAGGCCGTCCAGGGTCGTGATCCCCGAGCCCTCCCGGGCGGCCATCTGGGCCGGCGTGTAGTAGTAGGGCTGCGTGAAGCTCAGGATCTTCTCGCGATCGGACGTGATGGTCATCGAGCCGACGCTGAAGTCCCACCGCCCGCCCCACGAGCCGGCGGTGATCACATCCCAGCCGGGCGTGACGAACTCGATCTCAACGCCGAGCCGCTTGGCGATCTCCGTCCCGACGTCGATGTCGAAGCCCTCGTAGGTGTTCTGGGGCGTGATCGACGACTGCGGCGCGTAGTCCGGATCGGTGGACATCAGGATCTTGCCGCGTGCCTTGACGATGGCGAGCAGGTCGTCGGCGGCCGGCGGGTTGGTGGTCCCAGGCGTGGCGGCGGGGATGCTCGCGGCCGGGGTGACTGCGGGCGTGGCGGAGCCGGGCGCGCTGACGCTGGGAGTGGCACCGCCACCCAGGATCGGTGCGGAGGTCGTTGCGCCCCGCCCGCAGGCCGCGAACACCACGCAGGCTGCCAGTGCGATGACGAGACCTCGCGGCCGTGGAGCCATGGCGTCCTCCTGCTTTGCGAGGTGCACCGGGCGCTCCCTGTCCGGGCACGTGTGCCGCAGGTTGTATCACGGGGCGGCGAAACCGGCCTGCACGCCGCACGGCTGCCGCCGTCCTTTGGAGGAGATCGGGGGGAGTTCGGGGACCGTCGACCGAGCGCATGGCAACCGGTCCCCGTGGGTCGCAGTCTCGGGCTCGGAGCGTCATCCACACGCAACACGTCCGGGCGCTGCGTACCAAGCGCATGACAGGCTCTCCACAGCGTCCACAGCTCGCGGTTGATCGTCGTTCGACTGTCACGCGCATGCAAGGCAGGCATGTGCGTGGTGGATCGATACTCGACGGCCGTAGACCACTCCGCATTGTCGGGAGCCCATGCACGTCCTGCGAGCAGCGGGAGCGCCCCGTTTCGCGTTCCGGCTCGCCGTTGCCCTTCCGCTTGCCGGCTTCTTCGTTGCGGCCGCGGCTAGCGGCGTCCTGGAGCGCCGGATCGACGTCGCGGTCGGCGTCGCCTACCTGGGCGTGTTCCTGGTGGCCCTGTACGGCGGCTTCGTCCCGGGGATGGTGGCCACCGCGTGCACCGTCCTCCTCGAGCTCGCGGTGCAGGCGGCTCCCATCGCCACCGAGCAAGGGGTCGCGGTGTTCGATCCCTGGCGCCTCGGCGTGTTCATCCTCGGTGGCACGCTCGCGTCCGCAGCCGCCGGCCTGGTGCAGGACGCGCGGGCCCGCGCCGAGCTCGCTCGTCGCGAGGAGAGCGCGGCACGCATCGAGGCCGACCTCGCCGCGGAGCGATCGGCCACGCTGGCGGAGCTGAGTGCCGAGAGCCGGCGCCGGGCGGAAGCCTCGAGCCACCGGCTGGACCTCCTCGCCGACGCGGGCCGCATCCTCGGCCAGACCCTCGAGTACACGTCGGTGCTCCCAGCGCTGGCCCGACTCACGATCCCGCTGCTTGGCGATGTCTGCGTGATCGACCTGGAGGGCGACGACGAGGTACGGCGCATCGTCGCCGCAGGCAAGCCGCTGGACGAGACGCAGGCGCACTGGCTCCAGGGACAGGCGCCCCTGGCCGAGCGCGAGGGGCGCATCCGGCAGGCCGTCGAGGCGGGCCGCAGCGAGGTCGTCGATCTTGACGACCCGGGGACGGACTTCGGTGGGCCGGGGGCCGAGCCATTGCGCCACCTCGGCCTCCATCGCGCGATGGTCGTGCCGATCCGCATCCGCGACAGCTCCCTCGGCGCGTTCCTCTTCGCGACCACCGACCCGGCGCGCCAGTACGAGCCGACGGATCTCTCCACGGCCGAGGTCCTCGCCCAGCGCGCCGCCAAGGCCATCGACAACGGGCGGCTGCACCTGGAGCTGCAGCGCCTCGCCAGCCACGAGCAGGAGCGTGCGGCCGAGCTCGAGTCGGTGGTGAGCGCGATCGGCGAGGGCATCCTCGTGTGCGGGTCGGACGGTGAGATCCGCGTCATGAACGCTGCCGCGGACCGGATGCTCGCGGGCGCGGTTCCCGACCTGAGCGGCCTGCGGCAGCGCCTCGCCCCTCATGGGGAGACGCTGCCCGACCCGGGTGTGTCCTTCGGCCCCGCCGAGTTCCAGCTTGCCGATCGCCGCGGTGCATGGGTGGAGCTGACCGCCTACCCCGTGTCCGCGGGCTCGGAGACCGGGGCTGGCGCGGCGGCGACCGTCTACGTCCTGCGCGACGTGAGCGCGTTCCGGCAGGGCCAGCGCCTGCGGGAGGCATTCCTGGGGCTGCTCTCGCACGAGCTGCGGACGCCCGTCACGACGATCTACGCCGCCGCCAACGTGCTCGGGCGCCCCACCTCCACCCTGGCGCCCGAGACGCGCCAGGAGATCCTGGGCGACATGATCGGAGAGGCGGACCGCCTCTACCGCCTGGTCGAGGACCTCATGGTCCTGGCGCGGTTCGACGAAGGGATCGAGCTCACCCGCGACCCCAACCTGCTCCAGCACATCGTCCCTGCCGTCGTCGACAACGAGCGCAACCGCTGGCCCCAGGTTCGCTTCACTCTGACCCGCGACGACGACCTGCCGGCCGTCAACGGCGACGACATCAGCATTCAGCAGGTCCTGCGGAACCTCCTGTCGAACGCCGCCAAGTACAGCCCCGCCGGATCGACGATCGAGGTCCGCGTGGACGGTGCGCCCGACGGCGTCACGGTGCGGGTGCTGGACCAGGGCCCCGGCATCGATCCGCTCGAGACCGAGGACCTGTTCGACCCGTTCTACCGGTCGCCCGAGACGTCGGCCATGGCGAGCGGCGCCGGCATCGGGCTGTACGTCTCCCGCCGCCTGGTGGACGCGATGGGAGGCCGCATCTCGGCCTCGCGCCGGGACGGCCGCGGCAGCGAGTTCCGGTTCTGGCTTCCGCGGTACGTGCCACTCCCCGAGGATCTGCCCGCCGACGACGCGCCCAGGACGGACGTGAACGCTCCGACAGCCGTCGGACCGGGCCGTCCGAGCACGGCCGGCGCAGGCGCGGGCGCCGCGCAACGACCGATCACCGGCCATCCCGGGGGCCAGTCCGGGCTCGACACACACCTGTAACACGCCCCAGCGGGAGAGGGGCGCGTCTCCCACGCAGGGGCGCGCAGGCTTCCTGTGTCGTGTGATCGCCGGCGAGCGATCGCTCGCATGAGGGGTCCTGGCCGGAGCCCTCGATGGGGGGAGGCAGGCAGGTTTGCCCGTACCTCGAGCCGGCCGGGGCCCCACCCTTTCCGCTCGGACCCACGAGCGCCAACCGCACGAGGCCCTGATGGACAACCGAACGACCGGCACCGAAACCCGCCCGCCGCGCACGCTCGACCGGCCGCTGGCCGTGATCGACCCGCGAGCCGCCGCCGAGCTCCTGATGAACGAGCCGGGCTGGCAACGGGACGAGAAGGCCTCGGTCACGTTGGAGCACACAGGCCCGATGCGCGTGGTGCTGACGTGCCTCCACGGGGACGCGACGATGGGCGCGGACGTCAACGACGACTGGGTGTGCATCGACGTGGTGGACGGCGAGGTCGACGTCGAGCGGGCCGGTGAGAGGGTCCGCGTCACCCAGGGACAGCGCGTGGTGCTGTCGCCGGACGCTGGCTGGGCACTGACGGCGCTCGCGGATCCCACGCTGCTCCTCAGCACCTTCAGCCCGGACTCCACGGGTGGCTAGGGCAACGGTCACGAACGATCGCCACGCAGGCTCTCGCGACGGCCCCGCCACCGACGCCCTGAGGCCCGTCGCCACGCCGCGGGCGTACATCCGGCGAACGCTGCTGGAGGTCTCGCCGGCAGATGGGGAGGGTCCCGGCATCCTGGCACCGGAGGCGGCCGGAGCCGTCGACGTGTTCCGCGAGTGTGGCTGGGACGTCGTCGTGCTCGGTGGCCGGGATGCGCCCGACTCCCTCGGGCTGGACGCCGGCTGGCGCGACTCCGTGGAGGACCGCGATCCCGGCGCGTGGCTGTTGACCGACGACGTCGCCGACGACCGCTGGGCACGGCCGCTCGGGCTGCACACCGCCTTCGTCGGCCCCCACGCCGAGCACCAGCCGGCCCCGGCCCGCTGCGACGTGGAGTTCCGCGACCTGCGGACCGCGGCGCTCGAGATCCTTTCCACGGACGTGCCGGCTGGCCGGCCGATGCGAGGCTGACACTCGCCCTCCCGTGACGGATCCCATTCGCGCCGCCGAGCTCGAACGGATCCGGGAGCAGGCCCGAGCGTGCCGCGCGTGCGACCTGTGGGCCAGGGCCACGCAGACCGTGTTCGGGGAAGGCGCGGTCGAGGCCCGCATCATGCTCGTCGGGGAGCAGCCGGGCGACCAGGAGGATCTGGCGGGAGAGCCCTTCGTGGGCCCCGCGGGCGCAATCCTCGCGCGTGCGCTCGCCGACGCCGGCATCGAACGGTCGCGCGTCTACGTCACGAACGCGGTCAAGCACTTCAAGTGGCGCCCCGCCGGCAAGCGGCGGCTCCACGAGCGCCCCAACGCGACCGAGATCCGGGCCTGCCTGCCGTGGCTCCAGTCGGAGCTCGCGCTCGTGCGTCCGCGGGTTCTCGTGCTCTTGGGTGCCACGGCCGCCCAGGCGGCGACGGGCAGGTCCGTCCGCGTCGGGGAGACGCCCGGCAACGTGGTCGCCTCGCCCCTCGCGCCGCACGTCCTCGTGACGCTGCACCCGTCGGCGGTGCTGCGGTCGGACTCGCCCGAGAGCCGGGAGGCTCGCTACCAGCGCCTGGTGACGGACCTGCGATTCGCCGCCGAGCACGCCGGGGCGTAGGGGACGAGGACCCGCGTCGTCCCTGGGCGCGGCGGGCGTTGCGGGAGGCCCCACGGGATGCCCTGACACGAACTTGCAACGCAGCCGAGCACCCGCCCGCAGTCGAGGCGAGTGGCGCACCTGTCAGACTTGACGGGGGCGGTGCGGGTCAGCCCGGCTCGTCCGGATCGCGTTTCGACGCAGCCGACGACACGGAGGGTCAAGTTGACGACGCAACCACTGGTACTCGTCGCAGACGATGAGCCGCGCATCACGAAGCTCGTCTCGATCTCACTCGGCGAGGAGGGGTTCCGCGTCATCTCCGCGTCCGGCGGCGAGGATGCTCTACGCAAGGCGGAGGAGTACCGGCCGGACGTCGTCCTCCTGGACATCGTGATGCCGGACCTGGACGGCATCGAGGTCATGCGCCAGTTGCGCGAGCGGCGGCCCGTGCCGGTCATCCTGCTGACGGCCAAGGGCTCGACCGCCGACAAGGCCAAGGGCCTGGACCTCGGCGCCGACGACTACGTCGCCAAGCCCTTCCATCCCGACGAGCTGGCGGCACGCGTCCGCGCGGTCATCCGGCGCTACTCGGGCGCGACGCCCGGCGCCGGGGTCGTCAAGTTCGACGACGTGGAGATCGACCTCGAGCGCCGCATGGTCACGCGCGGCGGCGACCTCGTGCAGTTGAGCCGGACCGAATGGCTGCTGCTCCAGCACCTCGCGGCGAACGCCGGAAAGGTCGTGCTCCACACGGAGCTGCTCACGAAGGTCTGGGGTCCCGAGTACCGCGACGACCTCCAGTATCTCCGCGTCTGGGTGAGCCGCGTGCGCCGCAAGCTCGGGGCGGCACCCGGCGAGGCCGGTCGCATCAAGACCTTCCAGGGGATCGGCTATCTCCTGGACGTCGAGGGCACCAGCACGGACGAGCCCACCGGCGCGAGCTGAGGTCCTGCCGCAGAGGATCCGCCGGGCTCGCTGACCGCCGGCCAATCGCTCCGAACGCGTCTCCCGTTAGACTTCAATCGATGGCCATGGACGGCGCCGACTGGCTTCGGACGCAGCTCACCTCCTTCGGCTGCGCCGCCTGCGGGCAGGCCTACGACCCGGGCCGTATCCGGGTGCTGGCGGAGCGCGACGGGCTCTTCTTCGTCGACCTCGCGTGTGCCCACTGCGGCACCCAGGCCGTGGCCGTGGTGACGATCCAGGTGGACGAGGACGACGTCGCGCACGCCGATGCGGGCGAGCGCTTCGACCAGGGCGTCGAGGCGGCCGCGCCGGCGCCGGCGGTGAGTGCCGACGACCTCCTGAGCATGCACGCCTTCCTCTCCGGTTTCGAGGGAGACGTCTCGACGTTCCTGTCGCGGCTCGAGGGGCCGCTGCACCGGTCCGGGACCCAGGCGCCGCGGGAGGCGCGGTGACCGAGGCGCTTCGCTTCGCTCACGCCAGCGAGGGCGAGCTGGCACGAATCCTCGACTTCTACGAGGTCCGCTGGGAATACGAGCCGCGCAGCTTCCCGATCCTCTGGAACCTCGACGGCGCCGTGGTCGAAAGCTTCGCGCCCGACTTCTACCTGCCCGAGCTGGAGCTCTACGTCGAGCTGACCACGCTCCGCCAGAGCCTGGTCCGGAAGAAGAACCGCAAGCTCCGCAGGCTCCGTGAGCTCTACCCGATGATCCGGATCAAGCTGTTCTACGGGAAAGACTTCCGCGCACTGCTGCTGAAGTACGGGCGCATCGCCCTGGCAGGGTCCATGAGCGGAATCGAGGGGCAGGTCGGTGCGCCGGTCGCCGCCGCGGTTCGTGCCGCGTCCAGCGCCGGCGGTGCCACCGATGTCACCGCTCCAGCCGCGGTCGAGGCGCCGGTCCCGTCGACCACCGCGCGGGCCGCGGATCCCGTTCCGGTGGTGGCCTAGCCCATGCACGACCCCGACCTGGTCCGAGACGTCGACGAGATCCTCTTCACCAGGGACGAGATCGCGGCCAAGGTCGCCGAGCTCGGCGCCCAGCTCTCGCAGGACTACGCCGGCCGCCCGCTGACGCTCGTCAGCGTGCTCAAGGGATCGCTGCCGTTCATGGCCGACCTCATGCGCCAGATGACGATCCCGGTGCAGATCGACCTCATGGAGGTCTCCTCCTACGGCGGCACCACCACCGAGACGTCGGGGCTCGTGCGGATCCTGAAGGACCTCAGCTCGACGATCGAGGGCAAGGACGTGCTGATCGTCGAGGACATCATCGACACGGGCCTGACGCTCAATTACCTGCTCCGCTACCTGCGCGGCAAGAACCCGAGAAGCCTCACCATCTGTGCGCTGCTCGACAAGCCCGCCCGCCGCCTGGTCGAGATCGACATCGCCTACCGCGGCTTCAGCATCCCCGACCGCTTCGTCGTCGGTTACGGCCTCGACTACGGCGAGTACTACCGCAACCTTCCGTTCATCGGGGTCCTCCGCCCCGAGGTGTACAGCGGCGAGTGACCGCAGCATGACGCGGCCAACGCGGTGAAGCGCGGCCTCGGCCGAGCCCGAGCGCTGATCGGCGTGGGCGCGATCGTCGCGCTGGTGGGGATGGCCCTGCCGTGGGTGACCGTCGGCGGTGGAGCGGCGCAGCTGCCCGTCACGAGCCGGAACGGCTTCGACGGCGCGGGAATCCTGGTGTTCGTCGCCTCGATCTGCCTGCTCGGTCTCATCACGCTCCCGTACGCGTCCAAGACGGGCAGCTCCGCGCTGGACCGCCCGGCGAGCTACCTGGCCGTGGCGGGGCTCGGCGTGCTCGGGCTGATCGTCGAGGTCCTCGGGTTCTTTGGTCGCGGCCAGCTGGGCTTCCCGGACAAGGCCGCGGGACTGTGGCTCACCGCGGCGGGCCTCTTCATCGTCTGCTGGGGCGTCGGGGAGCTGCTGGCGCAACGCCCCTCGCACGTCTGAAGCCGTCGACGTCCGGCCAGGCGTCCTGGAGGAACTCGCGGAGCAGCGTCTTCGGTCGCGCCCCGCCGGCGAAGGACCCGGTGCTACTCGAGGCCGAGCACGCGCAGGCGGTTCCGGATGTCGGTCACGCCGTCGATCTCGCTGATGACGGCGAGGATCTGCTCCTCGTCCTCCAGGTCGTCGACGATGCCCGAGACGCGCACCACGCTCCCGTCGGTGTCGATGTGGAGGTCGTCGGCGTACTGGCTCGCCAGCGAGTCCGCCCGGAGCGCCTCGCGGACCCTGGCGGTGACCTCGTCCTCGCCCCACATCAGCTCGCTGTGGTGGTCGGCGTCGAAGGGCTCGTCCAGCGACGTGGTGCCGAATCCGGCGCCCATCTCCAGATCCCCCTCCGACGTCGAGACGACCGGAGGATCGGTGGGCGGCACCCAGGTCATGCCCTCTTCGGCGGCCTCGGCAGGATCGTCGGTCTCCTCGGCGCGCAGCTCGGTCGCCTCAAGGAACTCGAGGTTCTGCTCGAGCGGCTCGTCCGGCTGGTCGCTGTCCGGCGTGCGCGCCTCCAGCTCGCCCTCGTAGATCCGCGTGTCGGTCATGGACCCGAGCGTGTCGACGCCCTCGACCGGGAACACCGCCTCGAGGCGATCGACCTCCCGGGCGCCCATCAGCTCCTCGGCCTCCAGCCGCTCCAGCTCCGCGCGCTCGTCGTCAGTCAGGTCGGCCGCGCGCCGAGCGGCGGAGTCGTCTGTGGTCATGCGTTCCTCCTGGCCGAGTCACCCGGGCCGCTGCCCGGTCACTATCGTCGCGCACGGGCGCCGTCACCGCGGCTACGTGCGGAACAGCCTCGCTTGCAGGCGGCTTTCAGTGCACTGAAACTCGGCTGCAAGCACGCCGGCGGGCGCGTGGCGAGCGACCGCAGAGCCGATGCGACTACCGTGATGGGCCAGGCTCAGCCCGGTTCCCCCGCACGGCGACCGCCGTGGACGAGACAGGAGGCTCCTCATGGCACGCAACACCGTCCAGGAAGACGACCGCACGGACGCCGAGACCGCTCCGCTTCAGGATCGCGCGCTCGAAGCGATCCGCGGCGCGAACGAGACCGTGCGCCAGACCGCGAACGTGGTCGCCGAGCGCGCTCCCGAGGCGATCAACGAAGCAAGCCGGAGGCTCCAGTCAGGGTCGCCCGAGGCGCTGACCAGCTGGGCGGCGTTCGGCATGGGACTCTGGATCGGGCTGCTGCTCGGCCGGGCGCCGCGCCTGTTCGTGCTGGCCGCCGGCCTGCCGGCGCTGGTCCTCGCGGGCGCGCTGCTCGCGCGACGCGAGGCACCCGACGCGGAGGCCTGAGAACGGCGAGACAAAAAGTGAGACGGTCCGAGGAGGGTACTCGGACCGTCTCTGAGGGCCGGCCGCCACCGTCACCCGGCGGCCTGACGAGAGATCCTGGAGGGGGCGGGGATCTCATGGCGATCATCGATGAACGAGCATCGCGCCGACACGCGGGCCGCCCCTGCCAGCATGTCAAATCCATTGCGACGATCCAGCGGCCCATCGGCGGCCACTCCGGGGCGCCGCGTGCGACCCCTAGCGCGCGGCCAGCAGGACCCTGCGACCGCCGAGCGCGGTGACCTGGCCCGGCGTTCCCGGCTGGGAGGCCGGCGGACGCGCGTCCTTCGCGTGGACCGCGGCGTTCCCGAGGCTGTCGCCGCCCGGCGTCTTGGCCTCCCCGGCAACCGAATGCCGGCGGCGGTGGCTCGTGCGCCACGCTTCCTGCCGGCCATCGCGGTTCATCTCGGCGATCGGCGTGTAGTCCACGATGGTCGCCTGGTCCGCGACCTCGAAGTGGTGGCCTGGCGGGCCGGGCGGGCAGTAGAAGACGTCGCCCGCGGTGAGCAGCTCGACCTCATCCTCGTGGTTGAGGACCAGGTCGCCGCTGAGCACGAGGCCCCAGTGGGGTAGGTCGCACCAGCCGGAGGCGTAGCCGCTCAACGGCCCGAAGGTTGTCCGCGTGAAGAGCCACTGGCCCATCTCGGCGGTTTCGAGCTCGATCGCGCCACGCACCTCGACGCGGCTGGGCATGCCGCTGACCCGCATGAGGGACGGCGGGGACTGCGGGGCGGGCATCCGGCGAACGACCTCCAGGCCGCGCCGACGCAGGGCCTCGGGCGTGTCGTCGATCGGCTCCGTGAGCGGCACGAAGCCTGCGATCACGGCGGCACCGCCCGACTGGAAGCGGTGTGCCGGCGCCCCCGGCGCGATGTGGAACGCGGTCCCCGGGCCGAACGTGTGCGGGGACGGGCCTTCCAGCCTGACCTCGCCCTCCAGGACGAAGCCCCAGTGCTCCTGCTCGCAGGAATCCTCGAGCGAGGTGCCGAGGCTGCCGGTCTCGGGGAGCTCGACGAGCGCGAACGCGGTCGGCCCGAGCACGGCGTACCGGACGAGCATCCCTCCCTGGGAGACCCCCTTCATCTCACGCAGCGAAACGCGCACGCTTTCCCTCTCCCCCCAAGCGCCAGGACGGGTGCATCCAACGGCCGATGGGCGACTTACTCTACCAAGAGCAGGGCAGGTTCAACCATCCTCTTCGACGTCGACTTCCGCCTCGACGATCGGAAGGCTGAAACCGAATTCCGATCCGCCTGCCGGGCGCGCCAGCGCCCAGATGCGGCCGCCCATGGCCTGGACCAGTCCGCGGCAGACGTACAGCCCGATGCCCGCCCCGGAGGCCTGCTTCGCCGTCACCGGCGAGCGGTAGAAGAGGCGGAACAGCTGGTCCGCTTCACCGGCGGAGATGCCGATCCCCTCGTCCAGCACGCGCACCTCCACCTCGTGGTCGGTGGCGGTCGCGGTGACCGTGACCGTCGTGTCGGGCGGGCTGTACTTGGCGGCGTTGGAGAGCAGGTTGCGGAGGACCTGCTCCACGTACGTGCGCTCCCCGAAGACGGTCGGCAGGTCGCTCGGCAGCTCCTGGCGAATCCGCACGAGCGGCCATCGCTGTGCCTCCGCGCCGATAAGCGGCCCGACCAGGTGCTGGAGCAGCAGGGGCTCGCCTTCGACCGTGAAGCCCGCCTGGACGCGGCTCAGGGCGAGGAGGTCCTCCACGATGCGATAGAGCCGGTCGGCCTCCGCCTCGATGTCCTCCAGCATCTCGTCCGACTTCTCGCGCAGCCCCGGTCGCTGGAGGACCTTGGCGTAGCCGTAGATCGACGTCACCGGCGTCCGCAGCTCGTGCGAGAGCACGCCCATGAACGCCTCCTGCGCCTGCGATGCCTCCCGGCTCCGCGTCACGTCGCGCAGGACGACGATCGTGGCGCCGAGCTCGCCCGCTTCCAGGACGGCCGCGCCCTCGGTGGGGTAGGCCGCCAGCTCGATCCAGCGGCCGTCGCGGACCTCGACGCTGTAGGCCTCCGTGGGGCGCTGGAGCGGCGGAAGGGCGTCGACGGGCATGCCCAGATTGGCGGCGAGCCCGTCGAGGGTCTCGACCGAGCCACGGCAGATCTCGATGGCGGCCGCGTTCGCCAACCGGACCCGCCGGTTGGCATCCACCACCAGGATGCCCTCGCGCATCGCCTCGAGGATCGCGTTGAGCTCGGCGGCGCGGCGGCGCTCGCTGGTCGCGACGCGGGAGAGGCGCGCCTGCACCTCGATCCGCTCGGACACGTCCCGGGCGGTCAGCACGAGCGTCACCGTGCCGTCGGGCAGGCGCACGCACTGGAGCAGCGCCTCGATCGGCGTGTCGCGGCCATCCCGGCGGCTGAGGATGCCGGTGTAGGAGATCGAGGGCACCTCGCCGCTGAGCAGCGGCTGGAGCCGGCCGCGCAGCTCCGACCTGGAGAATTGCCGCTGGAGCTCCAGGATGCTCAGGCCGACGAGATCGGCCGCACCGGCCCCGGCCTGCACCGCTGCACCGCGGTTCACGTAGGTGAGCTCCAGCGTCCGCGGGTCGAACATGTAGACGGCGTCGAGCGACGCGTCGACGGTCGTCTTGAACCGGCTGACCGCGCCGTACAGGCTCGAGCGCTCCAGCGTGGTTGCGATGCGGGCACAGAGGTCCTGCGCCATGGCCAGGTCCGTCTCGTCGAAGCGGTCCGGACGGCTTCCGCCGAGGATCACGGCGCCGATCGGCTCGCCGGCGCGGACGATGGGGGCCACGAGCCAGGCGGCCGCGCCGAGCGCACCGACCAGCTCGGCCGCACGGACGCCGCCGAGTCGCTCGCGCCATTCGCCGCCGTCCGTGAGCAGGCGGCCGCCGGAGCCCTTCAGGTCGGGGGCGAGCCACCCCGCCAGGCTCTCCGGCGCGATCGAGGCGAGCTCGCGCAGGCTGGCGGCTCCTGCGGGATCCGCGTGCGCCACGGCCACCGAAGGCCGATCGAGGTCGAATAGCTCGATGACGCACCAGTCGGCGACCGTCGTCGCCGCCCGCTGGGCGACGGCCTCGAGCAGGATGTCCGGCTCACGCGTGGAGCCCAGCAGCTCGCTGGCGTGCGCGAGGAAGTCCAGTCGCCGGCTCCCGCGCTCGAGCTCGAGCAGGGCGGACTGCTGCTGGTCATGGGCGATCGCGCGGTCGAGGGCCTGGGCGCACTGGTCGGCGAGGCGAAGGATCAGCTCGCCCGTCCCGTCGTCGAAATCGCGCGCCTCCTCGAAGCGGAACACCAGCGCGCCGAGCGTCCGGTTCTTGGCGAGGAGGGGGACGACCGCGAGCGCCGACTCGGTCGCGTTCCCCGCCAGCGGGACCATGGGGTACTCGGGGTAGCGGGCCGCCCACTCCGCTCGATTGCCGATGAACACCGGGGTCCGTGTCGCGACGGCGTGCGAGAGGTGCGACGGCGTCTCCAGCGGGTAGCGCCGTTGAGGCGCGATCACCTCCTCGGAATAGCCGCGCGCCGCGATCGTGTCGAGGGCCAGTCCGTCGGCCGAGACGCGGCTGACCCCGCCGGCCGCGGCGCCGAGCGCCTGCATGCCGCGGTCCAGCGTCACCTCGGCGACCTCGATCGGCGTCGATGCCTGCGCCAGCGTGGCCGTGACCGTCTGGAGACGCTCCAGCCTCGCGCGGCTGGCCTCGGCACGCTCGTGCGCCTGGCGCTCCGCGAGGTACCGGTCGGTCGTCTCCGTGCGGCCCTTCTGCTCGCGGTACGACAGCCGCCGCAGGGCCGACGAGATGGCGCTGATCAGCGCTCCGTCCACGGCAAAGAAGGCGAGCCGCAGAAGCTGGAGGGGTTCGCCGATCGTGTCGCCGCCGGACGGGAGGAAGGCCTGGGCGAAGCCGCACGCCGCGGTGGTGATGAGTCCGGCGCCGAGCCCGCCGAGCCAGGCGCTGACCGCGACGGCCGCGACGTAGGTGACGTACCCCAGGTCTCCGCTCAGGGCCTGCTCCACCGTGAACCGGATGACGATCGCCACGGCGGCAAGCACCAGCGCGAGCACGACCCGGGCGACCGCCCGACCGGGCTCGAGGCCCTCGGGCAGCCTGAGCCAGTCCAGGCGCATGAGATTCGGGATGGGCAGCGGCCGCTCCGGCCGGCGCGGAGCGTCCGGTTGCGCGCCTTCGCCTTCGTGCACGCTCATCGGCGCCCGGCCCGGGCCGGGCGCGCGTACGACCTTCGGCTCGGCACCGTGGCTGACATGGGAGGTGACGTCTCCAGGAGCGCTGATGCGGGGCGGTCGTCGGTGGAGCATCGTCCCACGTGGACGCTGCATGCCCGCGCACCGGCGATTGAACGCGCGCGCCAGCCGAGCGTCAAGCCTGAAAACCCGTAACAGCCGGGCAGCCGGATCGACTCCGTCCGGTGGCTTCCTCGCGACGTATACTCCGTGGGAGTATGACGACGACGACCGAGACGACCGCCCCCGCGCGACGCACCCGCGCTTCCGGCCACGGCTATGAGAAGGACCGCGCCCAGCTGCTGCGCCGGATGGCGCGCATCGAGGGACAGGTCCGCGGCATCACCCGGATGATCGACCGCGACGAGTACTGCATCGACATCATGCAGCAGACCGCCGCGCTTCGAGCCGCCGTGGACGCCGTGACGCTCCTCCTCATGGAGGATCACGTGGCCGGCTGCCTGGCCGGTGCGGTGCGCTCCAAGGACTCCGCGGCGCTGACCGAGGAGGTCATGGAGGTGGTCCGCCGGACGATGGGCCGGCCGGTGCGGGCGACGCGCTCGACCGGAGACTGATCGGGCCGACTCGCGCGTCCGGTACGACGTCGCGGAGGTACAGGCGGTGGACCCAGGGGGACAACCGGGGACGTCTGCGAGCGCTTTTCCACATCCTCGATGGCGCGTTCCAAGCTGGTGGATAACCCCGTTGACGCTCACGGCGCGCGGGCAGACACTCCCCGGCCTGCACCCCCGGAGTCCCCGTGCCGGGGCCCGGGCAACGACCGAGTACGGGTAACGCCCCTTGTGAGGGGTGCCGAGAGATCGGCGCCGCGAACCGAGCGAGGGTCGGAAAACCGAAACGTCGCCGGTGCCGATCGATTTCGTGTCGGGAGTGGCTTGGGCCCCGAGGCAGGCATCGCGCACGTCGCGGACCCGCTCGCGAGGAGGAGCCACTCCCGACGCTTTTTGCCCCGAATTTCCAGCCGATGCCGGAGCGCGGCCGAGTGACGGTGCCACGGATCTGATGGTGTCACGGCCGCCGCTTCCGACCGGCCATGAGGGCCTGCCTCCCATGGGCCCGGAGTACGACTCCATCGTCCGCGAGGCATTGGCCGAGCTCGGCCTCGAAGTCGCGGAGGCGACGCTCGGCGCCATCGAGGCGCACGCCCGACTGCTCATGGCCTGGAGCGCCCACATCAACCTGACGGCCCTTCGCACGGAGGCCCAGATCGCGCTGCTGCACGTGGTGGACAGCCTGACCGCGGCGCCGCTGCTTCGAGAGCCTGGGACGCGCGGGCGCGCGCGGGCGGCTGTCACGGGCGGGAGCGGCGCCGGCGGGAGCGGCGCCGGCGCCGCGCGGCCGGGGCGGGGGCTCACCATCCTGGACCTGGGCAGCGGCGGCGGGTATCCCGGGCTGCCGCTGGCCATCGTCCTGGGCGCGCGCCGGGCGGCCCTGGTGGACTCGGTCGGCAAGAAGGTCCGCTTCCTCGAGGCGGCCTCGGCGGCGGTCGGTCGGATCCTGGAGGCGAGCGCGACGCAGCCAGCGGACCTCGTGGCGGTCCTGGCCCGCGCGGAGGAGCTTGCCGCGCAGCCCGCGCAGCCCGCGCACCGGGAGCGGTGGGACGTGGTGACTGCGCGTGCCGTCGGGTCGCTTTCCGAGGTGGCGGAGCTCGGCCTGCCTCTGATCCGCACGGGCGGACGCCTCATCGCCTGGAAGCGCGACGGGGATGGATCGCTTGCTGCCGAGCTGGACGCGGCCCGCCAGCTGGTCCACGCGGCAGGGGGCGAAGTCGCCCGAATCCACCCGAGCGGCATTGCGGCGCTGCCCGACCACCGCCTCGTGGAGCTCCGCAAGGTGCGGCCCTCGCCGGCCCGATACCCGCGCCATCCCGCCGAACGCCGCCGTGGCTGATAGGCTCAATCGCCATGCGGGTCGCGGTCCTCTCGGACATCCACGCCAACCTGCCCGCGCTGGACGCGGTCCTGGCTGCGTTGGACCCGCTGGACGCCATCTGGGTCCTCGGAGACACGGTCGGCTACGGGCCGCAGCCGGACGAGGTCGTGGAGCGGCTCGAGGAGCGCGGAGCCAGGGCCGTCCTGGGCAACCACGACGCGGCGGCGCTGGGCCGGATCGAAACCGACACCTTCAACGACGATGCCCGTGCCGCGGTCGAATGGACGGCGGAACGGCTCGGGGCGCCGGCGCGGGCGTGGCTGGGCGGCCTGCCGGAGCGCACCGAGGAAGGCATCTTCACGATGGTCCACGGAAGCCCCCGCGACCCGTTGTGGGAGTACTGCTTCTCCGTGCCGGTGGCGCGGCGCAATTTGGCGGCGTTCCAGACCGCGCACTGCCTCGTCGGGCACACGCACGTGCCGCTGGTCTTCCGCGACACCGATGGTCGCGTGGAGATGCTCTCCCCATCCCACGGGTCCCGGCTGCCGCTCGACGAGCGGCGCACCATCCTGAACCCGGGCGGCGTTGGCCAGCCGCGCGACGGGGACCCGCGAGCGTGCGCCATGCTCCTCGACCCGGAGGCCAATGTCGCGGAGTGGCGCAGAGTGGAATACCCCGTCGAGGAGGTCCAGGCGCTGATGCGCGAGGTCGGCCTGCCCGATCGGCTCGTCCGGCGGCTCGAGTCCGGCCTGTGATCGCCGGCGTATCGGAGGCCCGGCGGTGATCGGCGGCAGACAGCCCATCAAGGGTCGCAAGCCCGGCGACGTGCGCATCCGCATCAAGCGGCCGCACACGGAGTTCTTCCGGTATACCGGCCCGGGCACGCTCGTCGCGAAACCCAGGGCGCACGAGGGCCGGAGCGGCCGCGATCGGGCCCTGGCGCGGATGCGGCACTGGCTGTTCGGGCGGCCACTCTCCAACGAGGAGGAGGCCGGCGAGCGCCTGACCAAGACGAAGGCGCTGGCAATCTTCAGCTCGGACGCGATCAGCTCGAGCGCGTACGCCACCGAGGAGATCCAGCGCGCCCTGCTGGTCGGCGGCATCGGCGCGCTCGTCTACAGCCTGCCCATCGGCATCGCCATCGCCGTGCTCCTGGTGGTGGTCGCCATCAGCTACCGACAGATCTGCCTCGCCTATCCCACGGGCGGAGGCTCGTACTCGGTCTCCAAGGCGAACTTCGGGAAGCTGGCATCGCTGGTTGCGGCGTCCGCGCTGCTGATCGACTACACGCTCACGGTCGCGGTCTCGATCTCGTCCGCGTCGGAGCAGGTGATCTCTGCCGTGCCGAGCCTCGCCCCCTGGCACGTGCCGATGGCGCTCGGCGCGGTGGCGCTGATCACGCTCGGCAACCTCCGCGGGCTCCGGGAGTCCGGCAGCCTGTTCGCGCTGCCGACGTACCTGTTCATCGGCACAGCCTTCCTGCTGATCGCCATCGGCGTCTACAAGGTCGTCGTGATGCACGAGGGGACGGCCCTGCCGCAGATGGCCGAGGGCACGGCGAACCTTGCCGACTCGGCAATGATCCTCCTGTTGCTGCGGGCATTCGCCTCCGGGGCCGTGGCGCTGACCGGGACGGAGGCCATCGCCACGGGAGTGCCCGCCTTCAAGCCGCCCGAAGCCAAGAACGCGGCAACCACGCTCACGGTCATGGCGGTCCTGCTGGCCACGCTGTTCATCGGCATCACGTTCCTGGCGAATGCGTTCGGGGCGATTCCGAACGACGACCAGACGGTCGTGGCGCAGGTGGCCGCACACGGCTTCGGCGCGAACTCGGTCGGGTTCTACCTGTTCCAGACCTTCGCGGCGCTGCTCCTGTTCCTGGCCGCAAACACCTCGTTCGCGGCGTTCCCGCGGCTCGCGGCCATCCTCGCGGAGGACGGCTTCTTCCCGCGCCAGTTCGCCTTCCGCGGCGACCGCCTGGCCTTCACGACCGGCATCGTGATGCTCGGCCTGGTGGCGGGCTCCCTCGTGCTCATCTTCGGCGGCGAGACCCACGCCCTCATCCCGCTCTACGCGGTGGGCGTCTTCATCGACTTCACCATCAGCCAGGCCGGCATGGTCCGCCACTGGCTGCGCACGCGGGCGCCCGGCTGGCGCTTCCGCCTGCCGATCAACGCGACGGGCGCCGTGGCCACCGGGATCGTGGCGGTCGTGGTGACGTCGGCCAAGGCGCCGAACTCGCTCCTCGTCATCGCGCTGATCCCGGTCCTCATCGGCCTGATGCTGTTCATCAACCGCGAGTACACGGCGGTGGGCCACGAGCTTGCGCTCCGCAAGGACCAGGTGTTCGGGCCGCCGGCCCGCCACAACCGCGCGATCATCCCGGTGCCGGGCCTGTCGCGCGCGGTGGTGCAGTCAGTCCAGTTCGCGCGGACCCTGTCCGACGACGTCCGGGCGGTGCACGTCACGGCGGACATGGAGGAGGCCGAGCAGCTCCGGAGGGACTGGGACCGGCACCTCCCGGGCGTTCCGCTCGTGATCGTGGAGACGCCGTACCGCTCGCTCGTCACGCCGTTCCTGTCGTACCTGGACGTGATGGCGCCGTCCGCCGAGGGCGAGATCACGATCGTGGTGCTGCCCGAGTACGTGCCGCGCCACTGGTGGGACCGGCTGCTCTACAACCAGACGACCAACCGCCTCAAGCGGGCCCTCGTCGGCCGGCCGGACACCGTCGTCGCGGACGTGCCCTACCAGCGTGAGCACCTGAGCTGATCGTGGCTCGCCCCCGCCGGGCCGCCTGACGTGCTCGCGCCGGAGGGCCCCGAGTCGCCCGATGGTACGCTTCGGGTCGTGCCTGAGACACCCGGTTCGACCGTCTTCCGTCGCGCCGTCCTGGGATTGAACGGCGGCCCGACGGACACCCTGGTGGTGAAGCTCGGCTGCGAGCTCGCCCGCGACCACAACGTCCAGCTGGTCGCCCTGCACGTGGTGGAAGTGGACTGGCGTCACAACCTGGACGAGGAGATCGCCGGCAGCGGCGACGTGGCCTCGGCCGTGCTCGACATGGCAGAGGCGATGGGAGAGAAGTACAAGGTGTCCATTCGAACGGAGCTGCTCCAGGCGCGTGACGTCGGGGCGGCGCTGGTCGACGAGGCGGTGGAGCTGGAGGCCGACGCCGTGGTGCTCGGCCTGCCGTACCGAAAGCGCTTCGGCGGCGACTTCGCGATGGGCAGCACGATCCCCTACGTGTTCCAGAACGCGCCGTGCTCGGTGATCGTCGTGCGCGAGCCGATGGCCACTGGCGAGAGCCGGCGGCCGGCCTCCCAGGTCCCGACGCTGGCCGGGAGCGCCTCGTGAGCCAGGGAACGCGAGCGCCGCGGACGGTGATCATCGGCTGCGGCCGCGTGGGAGCGGAGCTGGCCGGCCGGCTTTGCGGCGCCGGACACGAGGTCACCATCATCGACGCGTTCACGGAGGCGTTCGCGCGCCTGCCGGAGACCTTCACCGGCCAGGCGATCCGCGGCGACGGCACCGACGAGGACGTGCTGCGGCGCGCCGGCACGGAGGGCGCCGACTTCTTCTTCGCGCTCACCGAGGGTGACAACCGGAACGTGCTGGCGGCGCAGCTCGCCGCGGAGTCGCTCAGCGTGCAGAACGTGGTGGCGAAGATCAACGACCCCGTCCGCGCGGACGCGTACGCAGCCCTGGGCATCGCGACGATCTGCCGGACGCGGATGATGGTGGACGCGCTGGGCACGCACGTCGGCCTGCCGCGGGATCTGACGGCCCACGGCGTGAAGCGGGCCACCGGACGCCATCACGCCGACCACGACACGGATCGTGGTGAGGCCGCACCTGCCGGCGCCGCCGAGCTCGCGGGCGCCACGTCCGGCACGTCTGCCGGCGCGGGGGCCTGACGCATGTACGTGATCGTCGTCGGCGGCGGGAAGGTCGGCTACTACCTCACCAAGGAGCTTCTCTCGGCGGGCCACGAGTTGGTGCTGCTGGAGAAGGATGGGCGCCGTGCCCGCCAGATCGCAGACGAGGTCGGCAGCATCGTCCTGAACCGGGACGGCTGCGAAGGCAAGCACCTGGAGGAGGCGGGCGCCAACCGGGCCGCCATCGTGTGTGCCGTGACGGGCGACGACGAGGACAACCTGGTCGTCTGCCAGATGGCCAAGCACCACTTCGACGTACCGCGAACGATCGCTCGGGTGAACAACCCCCGCAACGAACAGCTGTTCCGGCACCTCGGGGTCGACGAGATCATCAGCCCGACGCGCATGGCCCTGGCCGCGATCGAGCAGGACATCCCCGTCCACGAACTGCTGCACCTTGCGCAGCTCCAGGGCGGTGAGGTGGAGCTGCTGGAGGCGCAGATCGACTCGAGCTCGCCGCTCATCGGCCAGCGCCCGTCGGACGTGCACCTGCCTGAGGGTTGCTCGCTGTTCGGCGTGATCCGCGGCGACAGCGCGCAGTCGCTCCGGCCGGACACGGTCTTCGAGGCGGGCGACAAGGTCCTCGCGCTGGCGCGAGCCGATTGCGAGGTCGAGCTGCGGCGCCAGCTGATCGGTGACCACGTCCCGGAGGCCGCCCGCTCCTGAGCGAGTTCGACCCGGACGCGTTCGAACCGGACGCCACTCCGCCGTCCGGATTTCCGATCGTCACGCCCCCGCCGGGCGCACGGGGCGCCATCCGACCGCTCGAGCACGACCCGCGCGCCGACGGCTGGGTCGCGCGTCCCGGTTCGTCGGGCGGAGCGGGCGCCGCCCGCGTCGCCGGCCGCGGGACGGTCGCCGCCGCGGACCCGGGCTACGTGCTCCGGCTCGCCCTGCTGGCCTGGGGCCTCGGGCACCTCCGCCTCGGTGAGCGGCGGGGCTGGCTGCTCTTCGGTCTCGAGGTCGCGTGGCTCGCGGCCCTGGCGCTCTCGCTGTCGCTGCTGCCCACCGATCGATGGCTCCTCTCCTACGCGCTGCTCGCAGGCTTCATCGTCGGTTGGGTCTGGCAGGCCATTTCGGCGTACCGCGGCGCGCGCCTTCGGTCCGGCCGCTCCACGGGCGCGGCGTGGCTGCTCGCGGCCGCGCCCGCGGTCATCTGCGTCCTCACCGGCTTCTGGCTGGTTGCCGGCGCCACGGCGTCACCGGCGGCCACGTTCCAGCACTACGTCGGCGCGTGGCGGGCGGGCGATGCCGCAGCGGCGCTGGCCCTCTTCGACGGCCCGCGCGATGCCGCAGCGCTCGCAGCGGAATGGGACGGGCAGCGGGCCGCGATCGCGGCGCGCATCTCCGAGCTGGCGCGAGCCGATCCGCAGTGGCGCCTGGACCGCGACGACCCGGGCTCCAACCTGCGCTTCGACCTCCATGCCGGCGACGCGGCCGCGGCCGAGGACCGCGTGCGCTTCGACATCCACGTCGTCCGCCAGGTCGCGGTCGCGACCACGTTCCTCGGCCTGGTGCCCGCGTCCCGGTCCGAGACGCGTGTCGTCGAGACGATCGGTCAGGCAGCCCTGGTCCGCCGCTCCGCCGCCGGCTCGCTGGGGGCCGCGGGCGCGTCGGTCTGGCTCATCGAGTCGCTCGTCATCGGCGGCGTACCCAGCTAGGCGCGCGGCTCGGAGCCGGCGGGTCGCGGGATCTCCGGCCGGTCCGGTGAAAATCTGCGCAAGAGTCTTGACAACACCATTGTCATGGTTCTAGCATTCGTTCATGCCCGCTTCGCCGGAGAATCGCTGAAGCCGTGAGCGCCCGTCAGGACGTGAGCGACATGCCTGGACGTGACCCGTCCCGGCCGGTCTACGTCATCAGCGTCGCCGCGGAGCTGGTCCGCGTCCATCCCCGGACGCTGCGCATCTACGAGGTCGAGGGCCTGCTGTGTCCGGCCCGAACCCGCACCAACATCCGCCTCTATTCAGAGAACGACATCCGTCGGGTCCTCTGGATCCGGCACCTGACCCAGAACCTGGGCGTGAATCTCGCAGGGATCCGCGTCCTGTTCGAGCTCGAGGAGCGACTGGGCACCCGCATCCTCGAACGGCTCTACAACGACGTGCCCCGACCAGAAGAAGACCCAGCGCCGGTGACCGCCGACGCGGCCACCTCACCCGTCTGACGGCAGATGCCGAACCAAGGAGATCCGATGGCAACCCGTTCCCCCAAGCGCCCGTCCGGCCCGGACCCGGAGGGCACCGATACCCGTCAGGTGAAGGTCATCCCGCTCGTCGCGCTGCGCGAGACGGTGATCTTTCCGGAGATGATCGTTCCGCTCCAGGTCGGCCGTGACAAGTCCGTCCAGGCGCTGAACAAGGCTGTCGCAGACAGCACGCCGATCGCCCTCGTCACCCAGCGCCAGGCGGACCGCGAGGACATCCTGGAGCCGGGCGAGCTGTACGCGATCGGGACCCTGGCGAAGATCGCCCAGGTCGTGCAGCTGCCCGACGGCACCGTCCGCGCGATCGTGCAGGGCCAGCAGCGGCTGCGCGTCCTCGGCTTCGAGGGCGTGGATCCCTACATCTCCGCGCGCGTCGAGGTGATCAGCAACGACGGCCCCGTGGACATCGCGGTCCAGGCGCTCGTCCGGTCGGTGCAGGCGCAGATCGAGCAGTACGTCCAGTCCGGTGCCCCCGTTCCCCCCGAGGCGGCCGTGGCCGCGCGCAACATCACCGAGCCCGGGCTGCTCGCCGACATGGTCGCGTACAGCCCGGACATGACCACCGAGCAGCGGCAGGAGCTGCTGGAGACCATCGACGTCTCCGAGCGCCTGAAGCTCGTCTCCGCCTTCCTCGCGCGCCAGATCGAGATCAACGAGCTCAAGGGCCGTATCCAGTCCGAGGTCAAATCGGAGATGGACAAGACCCAGCGGGAGTACATCCTGCGAGAGCAGCTGAAGGCGATCCAGCGCGAGCTTGGCGAGGACGACCCGCAGCAGGCCGAGATCAACGAGCTTCGCGAGAAGGTCGAGGCCGCCGGCATGCCCGAGGAGATCAAGGCACGGGCGATCAAGGAGATCGACCGGATGAGCCGGATCCCGTCCGCATCGCCGGAGGTCGGCGTCATCCGCACCTACGTGGACTGGCTGGTCGGCCTGCCGTGGAACGTCTCCACGGAGGACAACCTGGACATCCGCGAGGCCGAGCGCATCCTCAACGAGGACCACTACGGCCTGGAGAAGATCAAGGAGCGCATCCTCGAGTACCTCTCCGTGCGGACCCTCGCCGACACGATCCGAAGTCCCATCCTGGCCTTCGTCGGGCCTCCCGGCGTGGGCAAGACCTCGCTGGGCAAGAGCGTGGCGCGTGCCATGAACCGCAAGTTCGTGCGCATGAGCCTCGGCGGCATCCATGACGAGGCGGAGATCCGCGGCCACCGGCGCACCTACATCGGGGCGCTCCCGGGTCGCGTCGTCCAGAACATCAAGACGGCGGGCTCCAACAACCCGGTCTTCATGCTCGACGAGGTCGACAAGATCGGCATGGACTTCCGCGGCGATCCGAGCTCGGCCCTCCTCGAGGTGCTGGACCCCGAGCAGAACAACAGCTTCCAGGACAACTACCTGGAGGTGCCCTTCGACCTCTCGAAGGTGCTGTTCATCGCCACGGCCAACCTGCTCGATCCCATCCCGGCGCCGCTGCGCGACCGGATGGAGGTCATCCCGCTGCCGGGCTACACCCAGCAGGAGAAGATCGAGATCGCGAAGCGCTTCCTCGTGCCGAAGCAGATGGAGCTCCACGGCCTCAAGCCGAAGCACATCGAGATCACCGAGGAGGCCCTCGTCAGCCTCGTGCAGGCCTACACCAAGGAGGCCGGCGTCCGCAACATCGAGCGAGAGATCGCTGGGGTGATGCGGAAGGTCGCGCGCACCGTGGCCGAGGGCCGCAAGCGCAAGACCGTGGTCGACGGCAAGAAGCTGCTCGAGTACCTCGGCCCGCCGCGCTATGAGTACGGCGAGCTCGAGACCGAGGACCAGACGGGTGCCGCGACGGGTCTCGTGGTCACCGAGGTCGGTGGCGACGTGATCGCGATCGAGGTCACCAAGATGGAAGGCAAGGAGGACTTCATCCTCACCGGCCAGCTCGGCGAGGTGATGCGGGAGTCCGCCCGTGCGGGCCTGTCGTGGATCCGGGCGCATGCGTCCGAGCTCGGCATCACGCGCGAGACGTTCGAGAAGAACACCCTGCACATCCACGTGCCGGCCGGCGGCATCCCCAAGGACGGCCCGTCGGCGGGCATCACGATGGCCACCGCCATGGTGAGCGCCCTCACCGGCATCCCCGTCCGGCGGGACCTGGCCATGACCGGGGAGATCACCCTCCGGGGGCGCGTGCTCCCGATCGGTGGCCTGAAGAGCAAGATCCTCGCCGCGCACCTCTCGGGCGCACGGATGGTCATGCTCCCGGCGAAGAACGAGAAGGACCTGCGCGACATCCCGGAGGAGATCCGGAAGCAGATCAAGCTCGTCCTCGTAGACTCCATGGACCAGGTGCTGGCCACGGCCCTCCGGCGCAAGCCGGCGGCCCTCCAGGCACCGCCCGCCGAGGTGATCAACCGCGGCGACGAGCTGAGCGATCGGCCCGCCGCTCCGGACAAGGTTCGGCGGGGGTTCCCAACGCAGGAGCAACCACCGGCCGTCGCAAGGCCGGGTTCGCCCAACCACTGAGCCAGCTGGGGCCCGTCGACGAAGCGTCGGCGGGCCTCTTTGCTGTAACCGGGATCGCCGCGACGCACGGCGGGACTCAGGGACCATGGAGCGCAGCCGCCGTCAAGGGCGGCCCGGCGAAGGAAGAGATTTGGAATATCGGGACTACTACGCCACCCTCGGCGTACCGCGAACCGCCACCCAGGCGGAAATCAAGAAGGCCTTCCGCAAGCTCGCTCGGAAGCACCACCCGGACGTCAACAAGTCGGAGCCGGCCGCGGAGGCGCGCTTCAAGGAGGTCAGCGAGGCCAACGAGGTCCTCTCCGACCCGGAGAAGCGGAAGCTCTACGACGAGCTCGGCGCGGACTGGGAGGCCTACTCGCGGGCTGGCGCCGGTGCGGGCGCGCAGGGGGCGGGCGGCGCGCGGGGCAACCCATACGCGGGTTTCTCCGGCCGGCCGGCGGGGGGAAGCGGCGGTCCCGAGGGGATCCGCTTCGAGTTCCACGGCAACCGCGAGGACATGGACGGATTCAGCGACTTCTTCCAGACCTTCTTCGGTGGCGGCGGCATGGGCTCCGCGTTCGGAGGTGCACGGGCGGGCGATGGCTCGTCGCGCGGCGCAACCGGCGCCAGGCGCGCGGCCCGGGCGTCCACGAGTGGCATCGACCTCGATGAGCTGTTCCAGGGCCTCGGCGGGACCGCCTCGCGCAGCGGGGGCTTCTCTGCCGGCACCGGCGCGGGCGCCGGGATCTCGGATTCGGACCTCTTCGGGGGTGCCGGCCAGGCTCGGCCGCGGTCGCGCGACGCGGAGGCGGAGGTCGAGGTCACGCTCGAGGAGGTCGCCCGAGGCACCGAACGCCTCGTCCAGGTCGGCGACCGCAGGCTCGAGGTCAAGATCCCCAAGGGCGTCGAGGACGGCCGGCGGATCCGTCTCTCCAGGACCGCAGGCTCCGGACCGGACGCGGGCAACGTCTACCTGGCGGTGCGAGTGCTCCCGCACCCCGTCTTCACGCGGAACGGCGCCGACCTGACGCGCGAGCTGCCGGTCACGCTCGGTGAGGCACTCCTCGGCGGCGAGGTGCCGGTCGAGACACTGACCGGACGGGTGATGCTCCGCATCCCACCGGAGACGCAGACCGGCCGGACGTTCCGGCTCGCGCGTCAGGGACTGCCGCGCTTCAAGTCCGACGAGCGGGGCGATCTCTACGTTCGGACGCGGGTCGTCCTGCCGACCGGCCTCGACGAGGAGGCCAAGCGGCTCGCCCGGGAGTTCGTTGACTACGTCAGGCAGCCCGATCCACGCGCCGGCTCCCAAGCCGGGACCGATCGGCCAAGACCCGCAGCCCGGGAGAGCACGTGATGAAGCTCGATCGATACACCGAGAAAGCGCAGGAGGCGATCATCGCCGCCCAGCGGCTGGCGACCGAGGCAGACAGCCCCGTCCTGGACGCCGAGCACATCCTCGCCGCCCTCCTCCAGGACCCCGACGGCATCCCGGCCGTGACGCTGCGCCAGCTGGGCGCGGATGCGGCCGGCCTTGCCATGGAGCTCGGTGCCGCCCTCTCGGGCCGTGCCCGCGTGCGCGGCGGCAGCCTCTCGATCGATCCGCGGGCGCGCCAGCTCCTCGAGCGCGCCGAGGATGAGGCAAGGCGGCTGAAGGACGAGTACGTCTCGACCGAGCACCTGCTGCTCGCAGCGTCGCAGAGCGGCGGCGACGCGCAGCGCCTCCTCGAGGCCGTCGGCGCGAGCCACGAGCAGCTGCTCCAGGCACTCCAGTCGGTGCGCGGCGGGCAGCGTGTCACCTCCCAGAACCCCGAATCCACGTACCAGTCGCTCGAGAAGTACGGCCGCGACCTCACGACGGATGCGCGCGCAGGCAAGCTGGATCCGGTCATCGGCCGGGACGAGGAGATCCGGCGGGTCATCCAGATCCTCTCGCGGCGCACCAAGAACAACCCCGTGCTGATCGGCGAGCCGGGCGTCGGCAAGACCGCCGTCGTCGAGGGGCTGGCGCAGCGGATCGTTCGTGGCGACGTGCCCGAGGGGCTCAAGGAGAAGCGGGTCGTGGCGCTGGACCTGGGCGCCCTCATCGCCGGCGCGAAGTTCCGCGGTGAGTTCGAGGAGCGCCTCAAGGCGGTGCTCAAGGAGATCAAGGACTCCGAGGGCCAGATCGTCCTGTTCATCGACGAGCTGCACACGGTCGTGGGCGCCGGCGCGGCCGAGGGGTCCATGGACGCCTCCAACCTGCTCAAGCCGATGCTGGCGCGCGGCGAGCTGCACACCATCGGCGCGACCACCCTGAACGAGTACCGCAAGTACATCGAGAAGGACGCCGCGCTCGAGCGGCGCTTCCAGCCGGTGTACGTGGATCAGCCGTCGGTCGAGGAGACGATCTCGATCCTGCGCGGGTTGCGCGAGCGCTACGAGGTCCATCACGGCGTGCGCATCACGGACTCCGCCCTGGTGGCGGCCGCGGTGCTCTCCACCCGCTACATCACCGAGCGATTCCTGCCCGACAAGGCCATCGACCTGGTGGACGAATCCGCCAGCCGGCTGCGCATGGAGATGGACTCCATGCCGACCGAGCTGGACGAGCTGGAGCGACGCCGCATCCAGCTGGAGATCGAGCGCGAGGCCCTCCGCAAGGAGAAGGACGCGGCCTCCAAGGCCCGCCTCGAGGCGCTCGAGCGCGAGCTTGCGGACATCGGCGAGCGAGCCGGGGCCCTGAAGAGCCAGTGGGAGCAGGAGAAGGGCGCCATCCAGGCGCTGCGGCAGACCAAGACCGAGCAGGAGCAGACCCAGCACGAGATCGAAGCGGCGGAGCGGAGCGCCGACTACGGCCGCGCCGCCGAGCTCAAGTACGGCCGCCAGGTGGAGCTCCAGAACCGGCAGCGAGAGCAGGAGGCCGCGCTCGCGAACAACGAGGGCGGCGCCAGCCGGCTGCTGAAGGAAGAGGTGGACGCGGACGACATCGCCCGGATCGTGGCGACGTGGACGGGGATCCCGGTCACGCGGCTCCTCGAGGGCGAGCAGGCCAAGCTGATCCAGATGGAGGACCGCCTCCACCAGCGGGTCGTCGGCCAGGACGAGGCCATCCAGGCGGTCTCGGACGCGGTGCGGCGGGCACGTGCCGGGCTCAAGGACCCCAAGCGGCCGATCGGCTCGTTCATCTTCCTGGGCCCGACGGGCGTCGGCAAGACCGAGCTCGCCCGCGCGCTGGCGGAGTTCCTGTTCGACGACGACTCGGCCATGACCCGCATCGACATGAGCGAGTACATGGAGAAATACTCCGTCTCACGCCTGATCGGCGCCCCTCCGGGGTACGTCGGCTACGAGGAGGGCGGCCAGCTGACCGAGGCGGTCCGCCGCCGGCCGTACCAGGTGATCCTGCTCGACGAGATCGAGAAGGCCCACCCGGACGTCTTCAACGTGCTCCTCCAGGTGCTCGACGACGGCCGGCTCACCGACGGCCAGGGCCGGACGGTCAACTTCAAGGACGCGGTCATCGTGATGACCAGCAACGTGGGCTCGCAGTTCATCCAGCAGGCCTACGAGGGCGGGCACGGCGAGCGCGACTACGAACGCATGAAGGCCTCCGTCATGGACGCGCTCCGCGCGACGTTCCGGCCGGAGTTCATCAACCGGGTCGACGAGGTCATCGTCTTCCACCCGCTTGGCGAGGAGGAGCTGGCCAGGATCGTCGAGCTGCTGGTCTCCGACCTCCAGCGGCGCCTCGCCGAGCACGACCTGGCGCTGGAGCTGACGCCGGCGGCCAAGGCGCTCATCGCGCGGGAGGGCTTCGACCCGCAGTTCGGGGCACGGCCGCTCAAGCGGTCCGTGCAGCGGCTCGTCGAGAATCCCCTGGCACGTGCGCTGCTCGAGGGCCGCTTCCCTCCCGGCACGACCATCCGTGTCGACGCCGACCCGGTTGGCGGCACGCTCGTCTTCCAGGGCGCGGAAGGCACGGAGCCCGTGGTGACCGGCGCGTCCGAGCGCCGCCGTGACGCCCGGGGTGGCCCGGCCGAACCGGTCGGTGCCGCGGCCGGTCGCGATCGTCTGACGGACCTGCCGCGCACCAACGGCCGGGACACGGACGGAGCGGACAGGCTCAACTAGGCCGCCGGAACGCGGCGCGAGTGGAGAGACCGTTCTTTGGCCGACCCTCGCGCCGCTGACAGCCATGCGGAGCTCGTCCGGCTGATCCGCGACGAGATCGAGGCTGCGCCCGCCCGGCGGATCACGTTCGCCCGGTTCATGGAGCGGGCGCTGACCGAGCCCGGGCTCGGCTACTACGCCACGAGCTCCGAGCGGCCCACGCGCGGCGGCGACTTCCTCACGGCTCCGGAGCTCCATCCCTTCTTCGGTCGGTGCATCGGGCGGCAGCTGGACGAGGTGTGGAACCGGCTTGGCAGGCCCGAAACCTTCCATGTGAGGGAATACGGAGCCGGGCGCGGCACGCTGGAGCGGACGGTCCGATCCGGACTGCGCGCCGACGGCTCGGGGTTGGCCGACGCGGTCCGGTGGGAGCCGTTGGACGTCGGCTCGGAGGCGCCCGGACAGCCGGTCGTGGGTGCCGTGCTCGCCAACGAGTTCCTCGACGCACTGCCTGTCCACCGGGTCGTCCTGCGGGGCGGCCGGCTGCGGGAGCGTTACGTCACGTGGAACGACGGCTGGTTCGCCGACGAGGAAGCCGATCCTTCGAGCACGTTCATCGCCGCATCCCTCGTCCGGGACGGCGTCGTCCTCGCCGAGGGGCAGCGTGCCGAGGTCTGCCTTGCGTCGGCGGAGTGGGCACGGAGCGCCGCCGCGGAGCTGCAACGCGGAATCGTTCTGGTCATCGACTACGGGCACCCGGCCGCGGAGCTCTACGGGCCCCGCCGCATGGCCGGCACCCTGGTGGCCTACCGCGGGCACGCCGCCGGCGACGACCCCTTCGCGGCCGTGGGCCGCCAGGACCTGACGGCCCATGTGGACCTCACGGCCCTGGACCGGGCGATGACAGGTGGCGGCCTGGAGCGCCTCGGCGCGGCCGATCAGGGGCCGTTCCTTGCCGCCCTCGGCCTCGGCGACCTCCTCGCCGCGCTCGGCCGTGACCCACAGGCGGACCCGCAGACCTATCTGCTTGCCCGCGCCTCGGTCGCCCGCATGCTGGATCCGCGCCACCTCGGGGGCTTCCGCGTGCTGGCCTGGGCACGCGGCGTGGAGCCGCATCCGCCGCTGCGCGGCTTCGTCCCGCTCGGGCGATGATCAGGGGGTGCAGTTCGACGAGGTCCGCCGCCGCCTGAGCGCGCTCTCCGCGCCCCTGCCGCAGCCCCCGCGGGGGATCGACGCCGCGATCGTGGGGCAGCCAGGTGACCTGCCGGCATGGATGCGCCGGGCGCAGGCGGCCGCGCCGCGCCGTGCCGCTGCGTTGGTCCTGGTCTTCGCGGGTGACGACGGTGACGCATTTGTCGTGTTGACGGAGCGCCCGGGTGGAGAAATGCGCCACGCGGGTCAGATCAGCCTGCCGGGCGGTGGCGAGGAGCCCTCCGACGACTTCCCGGTCGGGACGGCGCTCCGCGAGGCGATGGAGGAGATCGGGCTGGAGGGGGACGGCGTCGAGATCGTCGGCACCCTTGACGTCGTCGACGTCCGCATCTCCGGCTTCATGATGACGCCCGTCGTCGCCGTCATGCCTCGCCAGCCCGAGCTGGTCGCTCACCCGCGGGAGGTGGCGTCGATCCTGTTTGCCCCTGTTGACGCCTTTCTGCCGTCCGCCCCGATCGAGATGGTCGAGGCGGAGCGAGACGGCTTCCGCCTCCGGTACGGCGCCTACTCCGTGGGCGGGCACCAGGTGTGGGGGGCGACGGGTCGCGTGCTGGGCCAGCTCGGTGCGGTCATCGGCGACCCATCCCCCTGAGGTCGCTTCACCAGGGCTCGCCCTCGGTCTCGTCGTGCGCGTCACGCGCCGTCGGCCGGTCGGCCAGCGCACCGCGGGCGGGCTCCGCGCTCGGCGGGGCCGCGGCCTCGACGGAGATCACCTCGCCTGCCCCTGCGAGGACCCTCGCGGCGTCGGACGCGTCGCGAAGCTCGACCACGATCGCGCGCATCTCGCTGCCGTCCGTGTACGCGCCGTGCGGCACGTCCGGCGGCCAGACCACGGCCTCGCCGTGGTTGATGCGCACGAGCTCGTCGCCGACCTGCACCCAGCCACCGCCGCTGACGACGATGAAGAGCGTCGTGTTGGGGTTCTCATGCGGCGGGATGAGGCCGCGGCGCGAGAAGGCGAGCTCGGCGACGTTGGCGCGCTCGTCGTTCCAGATGACCTGGCCGGTGAGTCCCTGCGTGCCCGGGGGTCCCTCGGGACGCCGGTGCCCGGGACCGAAGCGCCTGATCTCCATGGCCAGCTCGATCGAGCCGTGCGCGAGTGGCTAGCGCCGGCGGCGCTTCGGCCGGCTCGACTTCTTCGTCCGGATGGTCGCCTCGGCGTGCTTGTAGCGCGCCTGGCTGAAGAACCGCGCGCGTCGCAGCTGCTGGTTGTAGGCCTCGATCATCGGCGGGAAGCGGAAGAACGCGATCCAGATGAAGACCGGCAGCCCGATCGCCAGCGTGAGGACCACGAAGAACAGGTAGAACGAGAAGATCGACTCCACGATGAGCAGGCCGAACACGCAGATGGCCGTCCAGAGCAGCCACTCCTCGCGGTTGACCAGCGGCGGATGGCGGTGCAGCCGACGCGTGTTCACGTTGTAGAGCACGACCGCCAGGATCAGCAGCACCAGCGATCCGTACAGGACCGGCTTCCAGAGATCCGAGAAGTTGGCGTCGTCGAAGCCCTGGTGGAACAGGGCGTCGAGCAGCTTTCCGGGGTTGAGCGGCATGCCGGCGAGGATACCCGCAAGGCGGGCACGCCTGCTGTGGCGCGGGTGAGCGGTGCTCGGCGCCCGACGGGTCCGACCGGGCCCCCTTGCTATACTCCCGGCCTGCCCAGGGCCCATGAGTGGCCGGCTCCCGCACCGAGAGATGGAGGAAGGCGTGCGAGCCCTGCTCTCGGTCGCGAACCGTGAGGGAATCGCGTCCCTGGCTACCGAGCTCCAGGGTCTCGGCGTCGAGATCTTCGCGACGGAAGGCACCCGTGAGGCGCTCGTCGCGGAAGGCGTCGCGGTCCAGGCGATCGAGGAGCTGACCGCCGCCCCGCCGCTGGCCGGCGGGCTGGTACGGACGTTCCACCCCGAGATCTATGCCGGCATCCTGGCGCGCCGCCACGTGGCGGACGATCTCAGCGGCATTGCGGCACAGGGCATCGGGCTCATCGACCTGGTGGTCGTCAACGTCAAGCCGTTCGCGCCCCAGGTGGGCACCGGGATCGTGCCCATCGACCAGGCCATCGAGATGATCGACGTGGCCGGCGTGGCCCTCCTGTCGGCCGCCGCGCGCAACTACGCGGGCGTTGCCGCGATCTCCGACCCGGCCGACTACCCGAAGGTCGTCGACGACCTCCGGCAGCTTGGGGGCGTCTCGGCGGAGCTCCGGCAGCAGCTCGCGGCGCGCGCCTTTGCCACCGTCGCCGCGTACAACGCCGAGGTTGCCGCGTACCTGAACCACATCAGCGGGGTGCGCTTCCCCGATCGCCTCACCGTGGTTCTCGAGAAGGAGCGCGACCTGCCGTACGGCGAGAACCCGCACCAGCGAGCGGCGTTCTACCGGGAGACCAGCCACCGCACGCGATCGCTCGCCGACGCGACCCAGCTCCAGGGCTCGGAGCCGAGCTTCAACGACCTGCTCGACCTGGACGTGGCGTACCGGATCGCGGCCGATTTCGCCGCCACGACCTGCTGCATCGTCAAGCAGGGCAACCCGGTGGGGCTCGCCTCGAACGACTCCCTCGCCGAGGCGTACCGCAGGGCGCTGGAGGGCGACCCGGTCAGCGCGTTCGGCTCGGTCGTCGCGTTCAACCGGACCGTGAACCGCGAGACGGCCGCAGAGCTCGCCGGCAACGCCTACGAGGCGGTCGTCGCGCCGGGCTACACCGAGGATGCGCTGGACGTGCTGCGGGCCAAGGAATCGCTGACCGTCCTCGCCGTTCCGGGCGCTCCCGGCGGCATCGGCGACTACGGCATTGCGGACCTCGACTTCCACCGGCTCGACGGCGGGCTGCTGGTGGAGACGCTCGACCGGCTCGAGCTGGATCACTCGCAGCTCAAGGTCGTGACGCGCCGGCGGCCCACGCTGGACGAGCTCACGGACCTCCTGTTCGCGTGGCGCGCCGTCCGCCACGTGGCCAGCAACGCGGTCGTGCTCGCCCGCAACGCCTCGCTCGTGGGCGTCGGAGCCGGCCAAGCGAGCCGCCTCGTGGCGGTCGAGATCTGCCTCCACCGGGCCTCGGACCGCGCACCGATGAGCGTGCTCGCCTCGGACGCCTACTTCCCGTTTGCCGACGCGATCCAGCTCGCCGCCGAGCGCGGCGTCACCGCGATCATCCAGCCGGGTGGATCGGCGCGGGACGAGATGGCCATCGAGGTGGCCGATCGGCACCACATGGCCATGGTCTTCACGGGCCGCCGGCACTTCAGGCACTGAGGTCGACATGGAAACCCTGCTCGCGCTCGAGATGATCCGGGTCACGGAGGCTGCCGCCATCAGCTCGGCCCGGCTGATGGGTCGCGCGGATCGGCACGGCGCCGACCGGGCCGCCACCGAGGCCATGCGCAAGGCCATGGACGAGGTGGAGATGCGCGGCACCATCGTGATCGGCGAGGGCGAGCGGGACGAGGCCCCGATGCTCTTCATCGGCGAGCAGGTCGGCATGTGGCTCGACGGCCAGCCCGAGGTGGATATCGCCGTCGATCCG
>JAXDKU010000170.1:0-11745 GCA_034667005.1 Chloroflexota bacterium | reverse complement strand
ATGGTGAGATGGCTCACCGCGGCGCGCTGGCCGTCGCCGAGCGTCTCGGCACGGAGGCCGTCATGTTCCCCAGCAACCACGGCGGATTCCTGGGCGGCGAGTACGGCCAGAGAGGCGACCCCGATGCATTCGCCGCCACGCTGCGTGAGGTCCTCGCCGGGTCCTGACGCTGCCGTTTCGGGAAGCGGTTGGCGTGGTGTCAACCGTGTCGGTGTGCGTCCTCGGTTTCTGGAGAGCTTTGCCTGGACGGGTCGACCCGCCTCGGCCGGTAGGCTCGGATGACGCTCGAGATATCGAGATCCGGCGTGTCCTTCGCCTGCCTCGTGACGAGTGACTGAGCGAGCGCAGTCATCGGCGCGTCGATCGACGAGCGGATGAACAGACCCATGGCGAGGTTCAGGTCCTTCTCGAGGTCGCGAAGCGCGAACAGCGGCGGCTCGTGACGGTCCTCCAGCAGGCCCGGGCGGCGGGCCTCGAATGCCGGCACGTAGCGCTGGATGATCCAGAACACGTCGCTCGGCCGCAGCCCGATGGCCTCACCCGCGACCTGGAGCTCCGCTGAGGAAACGATGAGGTCGCCGAGCAGGCTGTTCGCGACGAGCTTGAGTCGCTCCCCACTGCCCAGCGGGCCGACGTGGCGCACGTCGCCAAAGTGGCGCAGCACGACGGCCGCGCGATCGGCGGCCGACGCGTCACCGCCGACGACGATGGCCGCCTGTCCTGCCGCGAGCAGAGGCGGGGCACCGATGATGGGGGCGTCCACGATCTGGGAGCCGGCGGACTGGATCGCCGCCGCGAGCTCCTTGATGACGTCCGTCCCGTCCGTGCTCATGTCGATGAACAGCTGGTCGCGTGCCGCCGAGGCCGCCCCGTCCGGCCCGAGGTAGACGGAGCGGACGGCATCAGGCCCGGTCAGGCTGCTGATCACGAAGTCGGCGTCACGCGCCGCGTCCGCGGGCGTGTCGGCCACACGGCCGATGCCCATGGCCTCGGCCCTGGCCCGGGTCCGGTTCCAGATGGTGAGCTGGAATCCGACTCCGGCTAGGCGACCGGCAATGGCCGAGCCCATCTTGCCGGCGCCGAGGACGGCGACGCGCTGCGAGTCCGTGCCCATGTCAGACCAGCTCGGGTGACGGTCCACCGACCGGCACCTCGTTGCGCGTGATCGCGTCGATCTGCGCCATGTCGTCCGGCGTCAGCTTGATGTCGGCCGCCGGCGCCGTGGAAGCAATCTGCTGCGGGTTCCTGGCACCGACGATCGCCACGTGGACAGCCGGGTTTGCCAGCGTCCAGGCGATGGACAGCTGGGCGATCGAGATCCCGCGGGCCGAGGCGAATGCCTCCAGCTCGCGCACGATTGCCAGGTTGCGGCGGAACGTCTCGCCGCGGAAGACGTCGCTCTTCGAGCGCCAGTCGCCGGGCGAAAACGTCGTGTCGGCAGTGATGTGGCCGGTCAGCAGCCCGTGGGCCATCGGCCCGTAGACGAGGACGCCGATGGCGTGCTCGGCCGCATACGGCAGGATCGAGTCCTCGATCTCGCGGCGGAACAGGTGGTACGGGGGCTGGAGCGTGTCGATCGGCCGCGTCTGCTGGAAGGCGGCCATCTCTCGCGCGTCGTAGTTCGAAACGCCCGCGTAGCGGATCTTGCCCTCGCGGACGAACGTGTCGAGCGCCTCTGCCGTCTCCGCCACGGGCGTCGCCGGGTCGGGCCAGTGGACCTGGTAGAGATCGACGTACTCCGTGTTCAACGAGCGCAGGCTCGCCTCCAGATCTTCGCGCAGGCCCTTCGCGCTGCTGTCGCGCGTCAGCTCACCGTGGCCGTCGGGGCGTAGCCCGCCCTTGGTCGCGATGACGACCTGGTCGCGGCGGGAGCGGAGCTCCGGTGCGAGCGCCTCGGCCAACAGCGCTTCCGCCGCCCCGAAGCCGTAGCCGCGGGCGGTGTCGAAGAGGTTGATGCCGAGGTCGAGTGCCTTTCGGTGGGCGGCGATGGCCGCCTTGCGGTCGACGTCGCCCCAGTCGCCACCGGCGGACCAATTGCCGAACGCGATCCGCGACACGCGGGGACCCCGCAAACCCAGCTGGATGTCGTTCATCGGTGATGCCTCCTGGGCAGGTGTTGGACTTCTCCGCAATAGGCTGCCCGGCGGGCCGCCCAATGTCGTCGACGCCAGCACCAAAACGTGCTCCCTGTCCTCCGGAGCGCCGGATACCGGTCAGCGGGTAGGCCCGCTATGGGAACATCGGCGACATGCGTGAGCAGGATCACGAAGGTCGCCGGTCACCGCGCCATCGCCGCCGATTGCTGGGCGGCGGTCTGACCCGGCGTCTCGTGGCGGCGGCGGCCGCGCTCATCCTGCTGATCGGTGCGAGCTTTGGCGGTCTGCTCTGGGCGATCGTGCAGCTCAGGTCGGCGGACGCCGCCGTCACGGCCGCGTCGACCAACCTCCGCGCGGCGCTCGAGCTCCAGAAGCTGCTCATCGACATGGAAACGGGCGTCCGCGGGTTCGTGATCACTCACGAGGAGCGCTTCCTCGAGCCCTGGCTCGCCGGCCGCCAGACCTTCCCAGGCTCGGCCGAACAACTGGCCGGCCAGGGGTCCAGCAGCCCGGTGCAGGCCGCGCGGCTGCGCGCGATCGTCACGTCGGGCCAGTCCTACATCGATGACTACGGTCAACCACTGATCGAGGCGGCCCGCAGCCGCGATCCATCGGCGTCCAGCGTCGCCTCGACCGAGCAGGGCAAGGCACGCATGGACGAGCTGCGCTCGTTGTTCACCGATTACACCAACGCGGAACGCGACTCCTACCTCGCGCTCCAAGCGACGGCGGAACAGGCGGCGGAGATCGCGATCGCCGGCGCCACCCTTGGACTCGCCGCCTCGATCGGCCTCATCGGCGCCATCACGGTCTTCCTCGCCCGGACGGTGGTCAGGCCCGTCACGCGGGCCGCCGACATGGCGGGGCGGCTGGCTGAGGGTGAGCTGTCCATTCGGATGCCAGAGACCGGCACCGGCGAGGTCGCCACCCTGGAACACTCGTTCAACAGCCTGGCCGCTTCCCTTGAAGAGACCTTGGCCAGCCAGAGCCGGCTGCTCGACCAGCAGACCGCCCTGCGCCGAGTGGCCACGCTGGTCGCCCAGGGGGCGGAGGCGAACGACGTCTTCTATTCGGTTGTCCGGGAGGTCGTGGAGCATCTGCCCGCGGACATGGCGTACCTCGGACGCTACGAGCCGGATGAGACGCTCATCCCGCTCGCCGGCTGGGATGGAGAGCAGGCGCTCGCCTTGCCGGAGCGACTACCGCTCCTCGGCGACAGCGTCACCGCCCGCGTATGGCGGACCCGGGCCGTCGAGCGGCTCGAGGTGTACACCGGGCCCGTCGGCTCGATCGCAGAGCACGCCGGATTGCTCGGCATCAAGTCCTCGGTGGGCGGACCGGTTGTCGTCAACGGCGAGCTGTGGGGGGTTCTCGCGGCGTCATCCCGGGATGACGACGCCCTCCCGGCCGATGCCGGGGAGTGGCTCAGCGCGTTCACGGATCTCGTGGGGACGGCGATCGCCAACGCAGAGGCACGCACGGAGCTCGCCGCCTCGAGGGCACGCATCGTCGAGGCATCCGACGAGACGCGCCGACGGATCGAGCGGAACCTGCACGACGGCGCCCAGCAACGACTGGTCTCGCTCGGCCTCTGGCTGCGGTCGGTGGAAGCCGAGCTGCCGCCCGACGCGCAGGAGACGCGCGCCGGGCTGGGAAGAGTGGCCACGGAGCTCAACGGGATCCTGGACGAGCTGCGCGAGATCTCCCGCGGCATCTACCCGGCGATCCTGTCCCGCGGGGGGCTGAACTCGGCGCTGAAAACGCTCGCGCGGCGCTCGCCTGTCCCCGTCGAGCTCGACCTGCGCTCGGATGCGACATACCCCGAGACGATCCAGGTGGCCGCCTACTACCTCGTGGCCGAGGCACTCACCAACGCGGCAAAGCACGCCCACGCGGACAAGGTTCGGGTCAGCGTCGAGCAACAGGATGGGATCCTCCGCGTCTCCGTTCAGGATGACGGTCGAGGTGGAGCGAATCCGAGGGGCGGATCCGGGCTGACGGGCCTCCGTGACCGGGTCGAGGCGCTTGGTGGCCGGCTGGAAATCGCCAGTCCGCCAGGCCAGGGGACGACCCTCATCGCCGAGCTTCCGGTTCGCTGACGGCCCGGGTCGAGGAATTCCTCTAGAGCGCGACACCAGCCAGCGGGACAACGCGCAAACCACGTGGCGCTGGGATGCGGAGACCGCCATCATGCAGGCGTGTCCGCGCACATGACCGGCCCGGCGACGTCCTCGCCGACAGGTGCTCAGTCCGCCGCGCGACGCGTCGTGATCGCCGACGACGACGTCCTGCTTCGGGCGGGGCTGGTGGCTCTGCTCGAGCGTGCCGGCTTCCAGGTCGTGGGCGAGGCGGGCGACGGTGCTGAGCTGCTCTCGCTCGTGGAGAGTGCACGACCCGACCTCGCACTCGTCGACATTCGGATGCCCCCAACGAAAACGACCGAAGGGCTCGATGCCGCCCGCCGCATCCGCGAGGAGCACCCGAACGTGGCGATCGTCGTCCTCTCCGCGCACGTCGAGGTCGAGCATGCGCTGGACCTGCTGACAGCCGGGCGGAGCATCGGGTACCTGCTGAAGAGCCGTGTCACGGACGTCGAGGACTTCGTGTCGACGCTCGAGCGTGTGGCTGCCGGCGCCTCCGTCGTCGATCCCGCGCTCGTCAAGGAGCTGGTCAACGCGCGCCGCGTCCACGATCCGCTGGTCACCCTGACCGCGCGTGAGCGCGAGGTCCTCGCGCTGATGGCGGAGGGACGATCCAACGCGGGCATCGCGACGGATCTCTTCGTCACCGAGGGGACGGTCGAGAAGCACGTTCGCAGCATCCTCTCGAAGCTCGAGCTGCCGGAGGCGGAGACCGACCACCGGCGTGTCCTGGCCGTGCTGCGCTATCTCGACTCGCCTTAGACGGGTCCGCTGGTGGTACTGCCACCGCCCTGAGTTTTCCTGTTAGCCGGATTGCCCGCTCCGGGCGTGGAGGGGACGATCGATAGGATGTCTTTGCGCTGCCTCCTCGTCGACGACAACTCGGCGTTCCTCGAAATCGCCCGCCTCATCCTCGAGAGAGAGGGCATGCTGGTCGTTGGCTCGGCGACGACGGGCGCCGAGGCGCTGCGCCTCGCTGAATCGCTGGCTCCCGATGTCGCCCTGGTCGACGTCGATCTGGGCGCGGAGAGCGGCCTGGACCTGGTCGAGCCATTGGTGCGCGGGCGCGACGATCGACTGCGCGTGATCCTGATGTCGAGCTACGACGAGTCAGACTTTCGCGAGCTGGTCGCGGGCTCCGCTGCGGTGGGGTTCCTGCCCAAGACCAGTCTGTCCGCGGCAGCCATCGAGGAACTGCTCGGTCCGGCTGGAGCAATGGGGCAACCCTAGCGGCGAGTCCCGCGAGCGGCGCGGCAACCTGGCCGCACCCCGGAGCTGGCGGGAGGCGTCAGTCGTCCGTGACAGGCCCCGGTTCGGCCACGCGTGGCTCGAGGTAGATCTCGACGGCGAAGTCCGTGGCCCTGCGGACGCTGGCTTCCGCCTCCGCGATCGCTGCAACGATTGCGCGCGCCGTTTGCTCGCCGTCGACGAGCACGACCGCGTCCACGACGAGGTTCGTCGGACCGACGTGGATCGTGCGCAGGTTCTCGGTGCCTCTGATGCCATCGGTCCCGAGGATCGCCTCCATGATCTTGGACGTCGTCTCCTCGTCGGCCGCCTCGCCGATCAGCAGGCTCTGCGTCTCGCGGAAGATCCGCGCGCCGATTCCCATCAGCAGGACGCCGATCGCGATCGAGGCGACGGCGTCCCAGACCGGATTGCCCGTGGCCGCCGTGAGTCCGACGCCGGCCGCCGCGATCGCGATGCCGATGAGCGCACCGACATCCTCCAGAAAGACGACGATGAGCTCCGGCACCTTGGTCGATCGGATGACATCGCGCCAACGTCGGCCGCGCCTCGACGGGCCCGTGGTCCGAAGGGTCACGGTCAACGACGCGGACTCGAACACCGCGGACACGCCCAGGATCGCCAAGGCGAACGCCGGGTCCAGCACGGACTCCGCAGTGTTCAGGTGGGTGACGCCTTCCAGGACGGCCAGGACACCGCCGATCCAGAAGACGGCGAGCGAGACCATGAACGCGTAGACGTAGCTGAACCGTGCGTGGCCGAACGGATGGAGGTGGTCCGCCGGCCGAAGCGCGCGGCGACCTCCGACCAGGAGGAGAACTTCGTTTGCGGTGTCGGCAATGGAATGGAGCGACTCGGCGACCATGGCCGAGGAACCGGTGAGCCCGGCGGCGACCAGCTTCAGCAGGGCGACGCCGACGTTGGCCGTCAGGGCGGCCAGCACGACCACGCGGCTCGGCGTCCGCTCATGAGCGGCGTGGGAAGCGGTCATTCCTGCAGTGTCGGTCATCGAGATGTCCGTGAGTGCGCCGCCGCGATGTGTCACGAGCCATCTGTCCGGGAATCGGGCGGCCGACCTCCCCAGAGGCCGGCCGCCGAAAGCTGGCTGGACTGGGGGAGGAGCCTTCAGCCCAGCGAGGAAAGGAGTTGTCGCGCGCGATCGGCGTACGGGCCGTCAACGGTCACGTCGTACTGAGCCGCAACGATCGAGCTGAAGGACGCGAAGTCCCGTCCCGCGCCGGTTGCGCCGTGGGCGACGAAGCCGAAGACGGCACCCCAGATGGCGCCGATCGCGATGCCGATCAGGACCAGGTTGAGCCACACCGGCCCGACGGTGAACAGCCCGACGAAGAGCCCGATGAACAGGCCGAACCAGGCACCGCCCAGCGCACCCATCGCCGTCGCGCGTGCCCTGGTCACCCGCCCGGTCACGCGCTCGACCAGGCTCAGGTCGCGCCCGACGATTGCCGTGTGCTCCACCGGGAACGAGGAGTCGACCAGCCTGTCCACGGCCAGCTCAGCCTGGCTGTATGTCGTGTAGCTGGCCACGACCTGCCGGGCAGTCAGCCCGACTGGCTCTGCGAAATTGGGTCGCAACCCTGTGGCTGCGCTCATGGGAATTGCTCCTTGCAGGGTGGGTATCTGCTCTTGCTGGCCCAAGCTTGCCCACAAGGGCCCGGGGCTTCATCGACGCCAGCGCCCAATTGATGCCCCCGACTGGCTGGTAGTTCAAAGCCCGGCTGGCCCGACCAGCGATCTCCTGCAGGTCGGGACGACGTGGGGCAGTGCCCCGCGGAACATGGAGCGAGGTGCATGGCATGCGTCGGACCCGCCGGCGCGCCAGCCGATCGACTTGGAGCAGCATGTGATGACACGTCGAACATATCCGCCGGTCGCCGTCATGGGCGGCGCGTTGGCGATTCTGCTTTCGGCGCTCCTCCTGTCGGGCTGCGCAAACCAGGTGGCTGGTGGCGCGGTCGGCGAAGGTGAGGCTGCATGCAACCAGGCGTTCGCCCAGGCGATTGCCGTTGACCCGGCCTCCGACACCGTGGGCGGGCTTGACGGCACGATCGCCTCCTGTTCCTCCCTCGAGGCCTGGGTCGCGGCCGCACAGCGGTACCCGGACACGACCGCGGGACAGGATCCCGTCGCCTACGCGGGGACGCGTTGCGCGGCTACTCCCGGGATCGCGAGCTCTCCTGTGTGTGTGGCCGTGCCCGTGCAGGCCACGCCCACGAGCGGGGCCGCCCAATGAACAGCGTCGAGTCGAGTCAGGAGCCAACCGTGACCGCACCCACGTCTCCGCTGGCCGTGACCGCCAGTTCCGATGCCGACTACAAGCGCCTGGGCCTCGCGCGACGCGACATCAGACCGTGGGAGGACGGTGCCCGCACGGATGACCGTCCCGGCACCTACGAATGGTGGTACTTCGATGCCCACCTGAACGACGGCTCCAAGTTGGTCGTCGTCTTCCTGGACAAGGATCTCGCTTCCGCGCAGAAGCCGCTGGAGCCGACCATCCGCTTGAACCTTGATCTGGCGGACGGGCGCAGCTTCGAGAGGATCGTCACCTTCGACCCGGCTCTGTGGAGCCGCGCCACGGATCATGCGGACGTACGCATCGGCGCGAACCGCTTCACGGGCGACCTGCACACGTACAGGATCACTGCCACCGTCGATGAGATCGCAGTGGACATCACGCTCGAGGGCGACGTTGCGGCCTGGCGCCCAGAGACCGGCTACATGCTGTTCGGTGCCGACCGGAAGCGTGAGTTCTCCTGGCTCCCGTCCGTTCCCCAGGGCAAGGTGACGGCGATCTACAGCATCGGCGGCGAACGCCACGAAACCACGGGCATCGGATACCACGACCACAACTGGGGCAACGTCGGGTTGATGGACATCGTTCACGACTGGTACTGGGCGCGCGGCCAGGCCGGCCCGTACTCCGTGATCGCTTCCTACATCACGGCCCATGAGAAGTACAACTACGAAGCCATTCCCATCTTCATGCTGGCGAGAGACGGCGCTCTCATCGGCGACGACCCGTCCCAGCTGAAGTTCGAGGCATTCGGACAGTTCACCGATGCGGTGACCGGGAAACCGGTCGCCAACGTCACCCGCTACACGTACGGCGGTGATGACGACCGCTACGTCGTGACGTTCACGCGCTTCCGCGACCTATCTCGCAACCGCATGGTCGAAGGTCTCCACGGCATCAAGCGGGTCGCCGCGGAGCTCATGCGCTTCGATGGTGCCTACCTGCGTTTCTCCGGCGAGATCCGCGTCGCGCACTATCGAGGCCGTGAGATCGTCGACGAGTACGCCACCGAAGACGCAATCTGGGAGCTGATGTACTTCGGCCACGCCCGCGTGTGACGACGGTCCGGCGCGCCTAGGGCACACGACGAACCGGTTATGGGTGCGGCGCCGAGCGCGGGATCAGGATCAACACCGCCGTGAGCCAGCCCAGGACAATGGCACCAGCCAGCACAAGCCATGGCCAGAAGCCGGATCCCCCGAAGACTGTGATCAAGGCGGCGCTGGTCATGACGAGCAACGCGAACTCGATCGCGATCATCCAGGCGACAGCGGGGTCGCCTCGCCAGCGGCCCTCTTGCGGCGGTGTTGTGTTCCTCGATCGCATGTGTTCCTCCCGCGCTCGTGGTGTCTGGTCGCGTGCTCAGCCGACTCGGAAGTAGTGCCACGTCTGGCCGCCGAACATCCCGTCCAGCGGGACCACGAGCAAATACTCTGCGGCCGCGAGGTCCGCATCCGGTCGCATCGTCCAGCGCATGCCAACCTTGGAGCCGGACGCCAACGCGATCAAACGGTTCGTGGTGAGATCGATGAGCTGGTAGCGGCTCTGGTCGTCGAACAGCTTCTGGACGACGGCGATCTCCCGGACGCTGCCCTGCGGCAATGTCGGTGCGTCCCGGGGGAATTCGTCGGGCTGCACGTACCACGTGAAGAGCTGCATCACCCCCTGGTCGGTGACCAGATAGGCGCCCCGATTGTCCTGGGGGACCTCGGCCGCGTAGACGTGCCGGGCGTCGGTGACGATCCCCATGACCCACGGCAGGGCCGGCAGGATCGCGATGGACCCCAGCAGGGCGGTCGCCCCAACACCGACGCCGACGCGCGTCACCAGGCGACGGCGCCGAGCGACGGCGCCGGAGGAGAGCACCGGTCCGGGACCGCCCGGTGAGGCCGTCAACGAGAAGCCGGCCAGGATCATCAGGAGAGCGACCAGCTCGCTGAGGTACAGCGCCTCGGGCACGCCGAACCGGCTCAGCGTTCCACCCAGAGCGATGACGAGCGTGCCGACCCCGATCATGGCCGTTCCCGCCGATCGCCGACCGTTCCCGCCGGACCAGAGGTACTTCGACAGGCTGACGGCGGCGCCGATCAAGAGCGCTCCGGTCCCATAGACGTTGAAGATCGGCGTCAGCATGCGCACGAGACCGGGAAAGCCCGCGCCGCTTGCTGGACCGCCGGCCGTTCCGAGCGCGAAGTCGACCGGCGCCGCGAGCACGATGCCCGTGGCAACCACCGACGCGACCGCCAGCAGCAGCGTCAGCACACGAGCCATCCGGGTACCTGCCAGGAGCAGCACGGTGCCGTGACCCAGCCAGGCGGCCGCCAGGACGGCACCGGACAGATACCAGATCCGGTAGAGCGGCTCGGACCAGCCGATCAGGGCGGCTCCGAGCTGGCTGGCCACCCCGATGGTGAACAGGGTGAACGCCACGCTCCAGGCGAGCTGATGGGGACGCCGTCTCCTCAGCCATTGCCGGCCGATCCACAGCGTCAGGAGCAGGCTGAGCGCAACAGTCGCGAGGGACAGCAGTGCATCGATCACGCGTCTGCCTCCGACTCCCAGGCCGGCCGGATCGGCGGTGCCTCAGCGCTGAATGGGCGATGGCGGGCCCTGAGGCCGAGGTACAGGCCCGCTGCCGACAGACAGGTTGACGCGAGAAGGTAGATCAGGACGGCCTGCCAGAGACCCAGCTCTCCGAGGGGAGCGCTCCCGTACGGCGAGGTGAGGAGCGGGATGAGCGCCCACGGAATTGCCGGCCCGATCATCAACAGCGGCAGCCCGATCAGCGGCAACCCTCCCAATGCCCAGCCAAGCCCGGGAAACCCGACGAGCCCGCCCACGGCTTCTGCGGCCAGGGGATAGCGGAGCGGAATGCGTCGACGCCATCCGGCCGGTTCGCCGTTGTAGCCGGCGACGGTCGCGCGGGCGTGGCGCCAGCCGCCCGCGCGATACCCCTCCGTGCCGCGCCACATCGCGATCGCCAGAGTGGCGAAGCCGATCGCGTAGAGCCCGGCGCCGATGGCCATCCCGGTCTCGCCGAGCACCGCGGCTGTATCCGCCAACGAAAGAGAGCCGCCATTCGCGAAGACGAGGCCCGTCACGACGTTTCCCGCGACGGCCGAGACGTAGTAGGTGCCCACACCCAGGCCGACGAACCATGCGACGCGACGGCTCAGCGCACGCGAGACCGAGATTCCGAGCGTCCCGGGCCCAACGCTCATGGCGATGCCCAGCAGAGCCGGGACGACGCCGCCGAGCATGTTCAGCTGAGCGTGGGCGTTCGGGATGGCCTCGCCGGCCTCGCCGGTCGCGAGCAGGAACGCCTTGACCGGCGGCAGGATCTGAATCAGGCCCTGGGTGGTACCCACGACGAGAGCCGCCGCGGCGAGCACGAGCAGGGGAGCGCCGGCCAGATGCCGGCTCCGGCCCCGCCAAAAGCGCCGCGCGATGACCAGGAGGAGCCCTGCGATCCCCACGAGCGTGAGGCTGCCACAGACCATGAGCGCGATCGGGTGCAGTGGCCCGAGTCGGGCGACGGCCTGTTCGTAGCTCAAGCTCGAGTCGGTGACCAGGTGGCCCTCCACCCACCCAAGCAGCATGAACACCAGGTAGAAGGCGACCGATCCCGGGACCAGGACCCAGAAGACCGCGTTCTCGGCCTTCCGCTCGCTGGGGCGCACCCCCCGCCTCGAGCTGACGTAGAAGGCCAGGCCGGCCACGAGCGCAAGGGTGCCCGTCACGAGGTTGATGTGGGCGTGGGCGATCGGGTCGATGAACTCGCCCGCCGGCCCTGCCGCGTGCAGCCACGCCTCGTTGGCCGGCATCACCTGGATCACCCCCTGGATCGTCCCGACCAGAAGGCCGAGCCCACCGACCGCGAACCACTTCAGGAGGTGCCGATGGGGCCTCGGTGCGGCCACCCTTCGGGCCGCCCAGAGGGTCA
>JAXDKU010000169.1:0-18135 GCA_034667005.1 Chloroflexota bacterium | reverse complement strand
CCGTCGCGGTCGCCGAGACTCGTCGGGCCGGTGATGGGGGCTGGTGCAGCGACCGCCATGCGGCCGGCACGAGCGATCCCGCGAGCGTCAGCAGGACCAGGATGCCGCCGCCCTGGAGCTGCTCCCGCACGACGAAGCTGCCGAAGGATGCGCCGTCCGTGACGCCCGCCCCGCGGAGCTCAGGGTCGCGTCCTGCCGCGACGTATCGCTGGTACGTGCAGTCGGGGCCGGTGGCGCACTGGATGCCGATCGGCGCGCCCCCGGAATCGGCGCGGTTGAAGTCGGGATAGCCGCTGTCCGCAAAGATGAACAGCAGCCGCAGGAGCGCATACATCACGGCCAGCGAGAGACCCGTGACGAGGGCCGCGTACAGCGAGTTGGCGATCACCCGCCGCCGCGGCCGCCAGCGCTCCGAGCGCTGGTTGGCGTACGCCCCGACGAGGATCCCCGCGATGGGCGCGACCAGGAAGACGATCGACTGGACCGCGATGATCAGCTCGAACGCGATCGCGATCACCAGCGCCATCCCCACGCCGACCCAGCCCGCGAAGATCGCGCCGCGGTCGATCACGGGTCGCGCGGCAGGCGCGTCCACGCTCTGCGGAGCGAGCGCCTCGGCCGTCACCGGCTCGTGACGAGAGCCGAGGCCCCCGGGAAGATCGCGAAGCGGTCCAGCTCCGCCTCGATGCGCAGCAGGCGGTTGTACTTGGCCACGCGCTCGGATCGGGACGGCGCGCCGGTCTTGATCTGGCCGGAGCCCGTCGCCACGGCCAGGTCCGCGATGGTCGTGTCCTCGGTCTCGCCGCTGCGGTGGCTGATGACCGTGCCCCACCCGTTTCGCTGCGCGACGGTCACGACGGCCAGCGTCTCGGTGAGCGTGCCGATCTGGTTCAGCTTGACCAGCACCGCGTTGGCGCTGTCCTCCTCCAGGCCGCGGGCCAGCCGGTCCGGGTTCGTCACGAAGAGGTCGTCCCCGACGAGCTGGCAGCGGTCGCCGACGCGCTCGGTGAGCAGCTTCCAGCCCAGCCAGTCGTCCTCCGCCAGGCCGTCCTCGAGCGACCGGATCGAGTACCGGTCGATCCAGTCGGCCCAGAAGTCGACCATCTCGGAGGTTCGCAGGGTGCGGCCCTCCTTCGTCAGGTGGTACGTCAGCTCGCCGTCCGGGCTGGGCGCCGCGTCCATGTCGACGAGCTCGGTCGTGGCGGGGTCGAGCGCGATGACGACGTCCTCGCCCGGCCGGTAGCCCGCACGCTCGACGGCCTTCAGGACGGCCTCGATGGCCGCGCCGTTCGATGGGAGCGACGGCGCGAAGCCGCCTTCGTCGCCCTGCCCCGTGGCCAGCCCCTGGTCGTGGAGCTCGGCACGCAGGGCGTGGAAGATTTCGGATCCCGCGCGAAGGGCCTCGCTGAAGGTCGGCGCGCCGACCGGCATGACCATGAACTCCTGGAAGTCCGTGGAGTCGAGCGCGTGCTTGCCGCCGTTGAGGATGTTGAACTTCGGAACGGGCAGCGTCCGCGCGCCCGCCCCGCCGAGGTAGCGGTAGAGCGGCAGGCCGTATGACGCGGCGCTCGCGTGGGCGCAGGCCAGCGAGACGCCGAGAATCGCGTTTGCACCGAGCTTGCCCTTGTTGGGCGTCCCGTCCAGCTCGATCAGCAGCTCGTCGACGGCCGCCTGGTCCGCCGCATCCTGCTCCATGAGCGCCGGACCGATGATCTCGACCACGTTGGCGACGGCCTGACGGACGCCCTTTCCGCCGTAGCGGCCCTTCTCGCCGTCGCGCAGCTCCACGGCTTCGTGGGCACCGGTGGAGGCACCCGATGGCACCGCCGCGCGGCCGACGGCACCGTCGCCGAGCACGACCACGACCTCGATCGTGGGGTTGCCCCGCGAGTCGAGGATCTCGTGCGCGTCGACCAGCTCGATATTCGTCATCGGACCTTCGCCGCGACCGGCCGGTCGAGCAGGACCTCGATCCCGGGCAGCTCCTTGCCCTCCAGGAACTCGAGGCTCGCCCCGCCGCCCGTCGAGATGTGGGTGAACCTGTCGGTGAGCTTCAGCTGCTCGACCGCGGCCACCGAATCGCCGCCGCCGACCACCACCGTGGCGCCCGATTGCGCCTTGCCGGCCAGGTAGCGGGCCATCGCGCGCGTCCCGTCGCCGAAGGTCGGCACCTCGAAGACGCCCATTGGGCCGTTCCAGAACGCCGTGCGGGCGGGTTCGAGCGCCTCCTCGAATGCCTGGCGGCTCTGCGGACCGACGTCCACCACGGACCACGAGTTCGGGATCTTGTGCGCCGGCACGATCTTGTGCTCGGCCCCTCGCGTGACCTCCTTGGCGACCACGACATCCGTGGGGAGCAGGAACGCCACGCCCTTGGTGTCGGCGAGCTCCAGGATCCGCCGCGCGTCGTCCACGCGGTCGCGCTCCAGGAGGCTCTTGCCGACGGTGTAGCCCTTCGCCACGAGGAACGTGTTGGCCATCCCGCCGCCGATCACGAACGTGTCGACGCGGTCCATCAGGTTCTCGAGCACGCCGATCTTGCCGCTGACCTTGGCCCCCCCGATCACGGCCGCGAACGGACGCTCCGGGGACTCGAGCAGCTTGGAGAGGTAACGCACCTCGCGCTCCATGAGCAGCCCCGCGTAGGCCGGCAGAAGCTTTGCCACGCCGACGGTCGAGGCGTGCGCCCGGTGGGCGGTCCCGAACGCATCGTTGACGTAGACCTGGCCGTACGACGCGAGAGCCTTGGCGAACTCCGGGTCGTTCTGCTCCTCCCCTGCGTGGAAACGCACGTTTTCGAGCATCAGGATCTGGCCCGGCTTCAGGCGGTTGACGGCGTCCTGCGTGCCCACGCCGAGCGCGTCGCCCGTCACCGGCACGTGGATGCGCAGCAGCCCGGAGAGCCGTTCGGCCACGGGCCGCAGGCGCAGCGAATCGACGATCTTCCCGTTGGGGCGCCCGAGGTGGCTCATCAGGATGATCGCGGCGTTCTGCTCCAGCAGGTACCGGATCGTGGGCAGCGAGGCCCGGATGCGCGAATCGTCCTTGACCTTGCCGTCCTCGATCGGGACGTTGAAGTCCACGCGGACGAGAACCTTCTTCCCGGTGACCTCTGCGTCCCGGACGGTGAGCTTGTCCATGGCTCGCTCAGGCCTGGGCGGCGACGGGGGCGTCGAGGCGCGCCGCGACGAACGCCATCAGGTCGGCGACGCGGCAGCTGTAGCCCCACTCGTTGTCGTACCAGGAGATCACCTTCACGAAGGTGCCGCCAAGCGACATGGTCGACTCGGAGTCGATGATCGACGAGCGACTGTCGCCACGGAAGTCCGTGGAGACGAGCGGCTCGTCGCTGACGCCGAGGATGCCCTTCAGGTCGCCCGCTGCCGCGGTTCGGAACGCGTCGTTCAGCTCCTCCGCGCTCGCCGGCCGTTCCAGCTCGGCGGTGAAGTCGACGACGCTCACGGTTGGCGTCGGCACCCGCAGGCTGAACCCGTCGAACTTGCCTTTGAGGTCCGGGATCACGAGGGCCAGGGCCTTCGCCGCCCCGGTCGTGGTCGGGATGATGTTCTGGCCGGCGGCCCGGGCGCGCCGCGGGTCCTTGTGCGCCACGTCCAGGATGCGCTGGTCGTTGGTGTACGAGTGGATCGTGTTCATCAGGCCGCGCTTGATGGTCCAGCCATCGTGGACGACCTTGGCCGCGGGCGCCAGGCAGTTGGTGGTGCAGCTCGCGTTGCTGATGACGTGATGGCGCTCCGGGTCGTACATCTCCTCGTTCACGCCGAGCACGATCGTGACGTCCTCGTTCTTGGCGGGCGCGCTGATGATGACCTTGCGGGCGCCGGCCTGGATGTGGGCCGCGGCCTTCTCGGCGTCGGTGAAGAGGCCGGTCGACTCGAGCACGAGATCGACGCCGAGGTCGCCCCAGGGCAGGTCCGCCGGGTCGCGCACCTGGAGCACCTTGACGGTGCGTCCGTCGATGATCAGCGCGTCGTCGGTGTGGTCGACGCTGCCGGGATACGCGCCGTACGTCGAGTCGTGCTTGAAGAGCAGCGCGTTCGTGGCGGTGTCGACCAGGTCGTTCACGGCGACGACCTCCAGGTCCGGCGCGCGCTCGAGCATCGCCTTGAGCGATTGACGGCCGATGCGGCCGAAGCCGTTGATGCCGACGCGAACAGTCATGTTGGGGTCCTCCTCTGGGCGGGTGGAACGGGGTTCAGCTGGGTTCGTTGATACGTTCGGGTTGGACGGCCGCCACGGTCGTGAGGCCGGCCAGTCGGACGAGCGGCAGCGCGCCGATGAGCCCCACGTCGCCGCCGAGGCGCGCGGGCACGAGCCGTGCCCGACCCGCCGCGACGCGGTAGCCGCTCCGGGCGAGGACCTCGCGAGCCGGCGCGAGGAGCCGGTCCCCCCAGGCCTCCGCCACGCCGCCGCCGACGACCACGAGCTCCGGGTTGAAAACATCCACGATGCTCACCACCGCGGCGGCGAAGGCCCGGATGGCACGGTCGACGATGACCCGTGCGACCAAGTCACCGGCCTCGGCGGCCTGCCAGACGTGAACGGCCTCCAGAGGGGCCGGGTCGATCTCTGCGGCAAGCCGCGCAAGCTCGGAGGCATGCTCGCCGCGCTCGAGCGCCTCGCGCGCGGAACGAGCCATCCCCGATCCGGAGCTGAGCCGCTCGAGATGGCCGGGCAGGCCGCAGCCGCAGAGGGGGCCGTCCATGTCGACCACCAGGTGGCCGAGCTCCCCCGCGACGCCGTCCGGCCCGGTCATCAGGCGCCCCTCGCTCATGATCGCGCCGCCGATGCCGGTCGACACGGTCAGGTAGACGACGTTGTCGACGCCTGCCGCGGCCCCGAACGCGCGCTCGGCAAGCAGGGCCACGCGCGTGTCCAGGTCGATCCGAAGCGGCAGGCCGAGGGAGGCGGCGAGCCGTGGGCCGAGCGGCAGGCCTCGGAACTCCGATCCGAAGTTGGGCGGCTCGAGCAGAACGCCGCGGGCGCTGTCGAGCGGGCCCGGGGCGGAGATGCCGAGCGCTTCGGGTTTGGCGCCGCCGTCGGCGCGGTGCTCCTCCAGCGTGGCGCGCAGGGTTGCCTCACACGCGTGGATGACAGCGTCTGGCCCGGCGGCGACCGGAGTCCGGGCGCTCTGGCGGGCGCGCAGTGAGCCGTCGGCGAGCACGATCGCGCTGCGGATCTGGGTCGCGCCCAGGTCGAGCGCCAGCACGGGCGGTGTCGCCGCGTCGGAGCGGCCGTGGGTCCGAGGCGCCCGGCGGGCCTGCCGCGCCGCGGTGATCGCTGCGGGCATGGCGTGCGCACCTGCGGAGTCCGGTCGGGGAGCGTGCATCGTCAAAGGGTCAGAGTTCCTCGGATGACGCGCGCCGGTGGGCTGGGAGCGGGCGCGCAGTGATCGGGGAGCGAATCGTAGCACGCTCCCCTGGCCGTCCGACCGACGCCAGACGGTCGTGGGGGCCGCGACGCGAGGCATGCGGCGAGCCGGCGGAAAAGAAAGAGCCCCGGCGTTTCGGCCGGGGCTCTTGTTCGCTGGTCCCGACGCCGCCCGGGGCGGTGTCGGTCAGGCTCGGCTCGTCAGCCGCCGATGCGGAAGACGCTGTTGCCGCAGATCGGGCAGACGCCCTTCGTCGCGGGCTTGCCGTTCTTCATCGTGATCTTTTCCGGGTTCTTGATCTCGACCTTCTGCTTGTCCCGGACGCAGTACGCCTCAGCCATCCAAGTCCTCCTTCTACGAGCCCTTGGGCGGGCCCAGCACCTCGTGCGGCTACCGGGCATCTGCCGGCCCCGCGAGCTCTTCTCTCTAGGGTGCCACGCTTGCGGACCACAGGGAGGGCCGCCAGTGCACGGCTCCCGCTGCTTCCGTCCGCGATTCCATGTCGGCCAGGATGCGCAGCGCCTCCAGGCCGGTCTCGATGCACGCCATCTCGGCGTGCTCCTTCTGTTCCCCCTGGACGAAGGCGCCCGTGGTCCGCTGGGCAAAGGCCGTGCAGACGACGCCTGCGCGGCACCCAGCGAGGCCTGCCAGAACGAGCAGGGCCGACGCCTCCATTTCGAAGTTGAGAACCCCCTGCGACGCCATCTCCTTGGCGAGATCCGGGTAGCGAATGGGCAGCTGCGGAATCGGGCGGCCCTGCGCCCCGTAAAAGCCCGGCGCCGTTGCGGTGAGTCCAACGTGGGCCGTGTGCCCAAGCCGGCTCGCGGCCTCGACGAGCGCGGCCACCGCGGTGTAGTGAGCGACCGCAGGGTAGCCGTCGTGCACGAAATAGGCCGTCGTGGCCTCCAATCGCACCGCGCCGCTCGAGATCACGAGGTCGCCCAGCGCGATCTCCGGCCGCAGGACCCCGCACGAGCCGATCCGGATCAGGGTCGGGCGCTTGACCAGCGCGAGGACCTCCGCCAGCACGATCTCGACGTTGTCCGTGCCGATGCCGGTTGAGACGACAGACACGCGGAGTCCGCGGTAGCTGCCCGTGACCGAGTTGAACTCCCGATGCCGCCGCTGAAGCTCGACGCTGTCCAGCAGCGGAGCGATCCGGTCGGTCCGATCAGGATCCCCGGGGAGGAGGATGTAGTCGGCCAGCTCGCCGGGGGCGAGGTCGATGTGGTACTGACGATCGGTGTCCGGGATTGCGACGCGGGGGTCCGCGTTCGGCAAGGCAGGTCCTCGATACGGGCACCCGACCGATGCGGGGCGTGCGGGAACGATAGGGGGCCTGAGCGTGGGGCGTCAAGCACGGGCCAAGCGTGGGCCCAGCGTGGGCCACGCCGGCTTGGCGGTCAGGATCGGGCGGGGCGGTCACCATGGGCGGCGGGTCAGTGGCGCTCGGGTCCTCCTCCCTGGTGTGCGAGGTCCGATGGGGCGGCTTGCGAAGCGGGCTCGGCCGTCGTCATGGGACCCTGCCGGTCAGGTCCTGGGGGTGCTGAGGCTGCCGCGGGTGGCCTGGTCGTCCGGCGACGCTGCAGGACGGTGGCGGCGCCGGCCACCATCAGCAGCCCGGCCGCCGCAAGGCCTGCGAGCGCACCCGCCGCGAGCCGTGTGCCGCTGGCCGGCGGCTCGGGCATACCCGGGAGCGCGCCGCCGCCGGGTGGCGTTGGGTCGGCCGACACGGCCCGCCCCGTTGGGGATCCAGGAGAGGCCGTGGCCGTGGGTGCCGCGGGCAGGGCTGGCGCGCGTGTGACGTCGGCGGCGGCAGTGACCACGATCTCCAGCCCGCCGAGGTCCCGCTCCGCGGCGTACCCGACGACGTTGACGATCTGGTCGACGGCAAGGGCCACGGCTGCCGCATCCGCCGGGAGCTCGAAGCGCAGGACAGCCTGACCCGTGCCGTCATCGATGCCCGACACGGGGCCGTCGACGGAGGTGACCCTCCCGCCGACGCGGACCCGCTGCCCCACGAGGCTTCCGAGCCGGTTGATCGTGGTCGCCACGGGCTCGCCCGATGACGCGCCGGGCGCCTGGCTCGCGGCAGGGCTCGCGACGGAGCTGCCTGGCTCGCCACCTCCGGGAACCGGCGTGCCGCCACGCGCCACCGTGCCGGTCGGTGAGGTCGGGGCTGGCGTGCCCCCTCCCGGGCGACTCGTCGGCACCGGCCCAGGAGAGACGGCCGGCGTCGCACCGAGCTGGATGTCCGCCGCGGAGCGGGGAACCAGCGCGAACCGCTGGTCCGACGCCGTCGGGTAGGCCCGACGGACGATGCCCGTCAGGGTCGCGTTGCGCCCCTCCACCATCGCGGTCGACGGAATGCTGCTGCCGCTCACGCCCGTGACCGGCATGGTGCCGCCGGCCCCGAGCGAGACCTCGGCGCGCCACGTGTCGCCGTTCTTGCTGACGTTCGTGATCTGCACGACCACACGGACCAACATCCACTCGTCCGCGGCGACGGGGGCACGGCGCAGCACCACCGGAGCCGGGCTCTCCCGTCCGAGCGCGGCGACCGTCCCTTCCGCGGCGAGCTGGGGCGCGCCGTAGTACGTGCCGACCTCGCCGGCCACGCGAACGCGGGCGCCGACTGTCGGAACGGCCGCATCCGCTGGCAGGCGGAGCAGGATCGCCGCGTCACCATCCTCGAGCGTAATGCGCCGGCCGTCGCCATCCAGGAGGCCCTGCTGGCACGTGACGACGCCTTCAACGGTGACCGACTGGCCCTGGCGGCCCAATGCGATCCGAATCCTCACGGCGGGAGCCGTTGAGCTGGACGGGGTCGCCGTCGGGCTCGGTCGGGGCGAGGCCGTCGGCGTCGGCGTCGGTCGAGGCGTGTCCGTGGGCCGCGGCGTTGAGGTCGGTCGGGGCGTGTCGGTCGGGCGCGGCGTGGCCGTTGGGCGGGGAGTCGCAGTCGGGCGTGGCGTGTCCGTCGGCCGCGGCGTTGGTGTAGGGCGTGCCGTGGCAGTGGGGCGCGCCGTCTCAGTGGGCCGCGGCGTGGCCGTCGGGCGCGAGGTCGCCGTGGGGCGTGGCGTGGGGGTCGGGGCCGGGCTCAGCTCCGTGACGTCCGATCGGTCGCGCGGCCACAGCCGATAGCCGTCACCGAGGCCGCTCGCCGATTCGCGCTGGCCCACGACGCCCGTGGCGGCGACCGTCGATCCGAGCGTGTAGTCGGCCCTGTTTGCCCCGAGTGGAGCATGGAAGAAGACACGGGCGTCGCCGTCGCCGTCGGTCAGCACCAAGGCGAGCGTCCCGTTGGTGCCGGTCTCGATCCGGGTGACGACGCCCTGGAGACCGAGCAGACGGCCTTCTGCCGCCTCGCCGAGCGACGCGCTGGAACCGGTCGCCGGCGCGGGGAGCGCTCCGGGCCCGAGGTCCATCAGGTCGCTCGACCGGGTCATGCGGACCTCGAGGTTCCCGTACGGCGCGGCCAGCTTGCCCGTGACCCGCACGGTGCGCCCGCGCGTGAGGCTCGACAGATCGGTGTCGGAAGGCAGCCGCACGCAGATGCCTGCCGAGCCGTCCTGAACGGCGATCACCCGATCGCCGAGGAGGCGGCCGGGCTCGACGGTCACCGTACCCACGATCGTCACGGCCGAGTCGACCGCCATCGCGCGCGCCGTGACGATCGACACGGGCGCCGCCGTGGGGCTCGGGGTCGGCGGTGTGGTCGGCGTGGGTCGCGGCGTGGGAGTCGGGATCGGCGTGGGGGTCGGGGTCGGCGCGGGCGTGGGACTCGGTGTCGGGCTGGGCGTGGGCGTGGGTGTCGGCGTGGGTGTCCGTGTTGGGGTCGGTGTCGGGGTCGGTGTCGGGCTGGGCGTCGCCGTCGGCGTGGGTGTCGGAGTCGGCGTGGCGGTCGGGGTCGGTGTCGGGCTGGGCGTCGCCGTCGGCATGGGTGTCGGGGTCGGCGTGGCGGTCGCGGTCGGCGTCGGCGTCGGCGTCCGCGTGGGTGTCGGAGTCGGCGTCGGGCTCGGTGTCACCGTCGGTGTCGGGGTGGGCGTGGGAGTCGCGGTCGGCGTCGGGCTCGGCGTGGCGGTCGGTGTGGATACCGGGCTCGGCGTGGATGCCGGTGAAGGCGTGGGCGTTGGCGTCGGGGCGGTCGTGTGCGTTGGCGTCGGAGCGACCGTCGGAGACGGCGTCGGCGTCGGGTTTGGGGTCGAGGTCGCTGTCGGGACCGGGGTCGGCATCGGAGTCTCGGTCGAGATGGGCGTCGGTTGGGCCGTCGTCGAGAGGGTTGTCGCCGCGGTCGGCTCGGGTGTCGCGAACGGCGTTGGCTCCACGGGCGTGGCGGTCGACGCCGGCGTCGGTACCTCCGATGCGGTTGGCGCGGCTGAGGGGGACGGCATGGCCGACGGCGACGCGTCCACCGTCGGGACAGGGCTTGCCGGGACGACGGATGGAGCCGGCGAGGGCACCGCAGGAGCGGCCATGGACTCCGGAATCGGGAGCGGCTGGACCCACGTGTCTGCCTGGTTGTTGTTCGTGTCCCGCCAACTGCCCGCAGACCCGCCGGGGAGCCGCTCTAGCGACTGGCTCGCGGGCGGCGCCGCTCCAGGCGTCCCCTCGACGAAAATGCTCGTTGCGTTCCCCCACCCGATCGCGTCCACGACGTTGCCGCCGACGACGCGGAGCGCGACTGCGCCACCCGTCGACGCGAAACCGCCCGTATAGAGATCGTCCGCGAGAGACGCGAACGAACCCGCGCTGTTCGCCACCAGCTCGTGGCGCCCTGGAGCGAGGATCCTCGCCGTCCACGTCGCCTTGCGCGTGATCGTCGATCCGGTCGCCGTCACGTAGACGAGCTCCAACCCGCCCAGGTCGGCCGGAAGGGCTCCCGCGTTGTAGATCTCGACGTACTCGTCGTTCGCGCTGGCGCCTCCCGTGACGACCTCCCCGACGAGCAGGTCCACGCTGGGTGGCCAGGCCACGGCCGCGGCAGGTTCCAAAGCGGCACCACGCGACGCCCCGGCGCCCAGCGCGCCGATCGCGGCAATCACCAACATCGATCCGGCCAGCCATGGCAAGGCGGGCGCCCGCCCACGAGCGTGCTGCATGAAGCCTCCGCTCGGCGGGAGGCATGGCGGGGTCGATACGACGCCGAGACACTGGCAAGCGCCTCCACATGAACGCGCACGCCCGGGTCCCGACAGGACGATTCTCGCGCGAAGCCCTTACCGCGACCTTGTCCCCGACTCACCAGCCGCTTCACCGCATCGCGGCGGCAAGTCCCGTCCCGGGGCCCGCCTGCGGTACCATCGTCTCCCGCGTTCCGCGCCGCTCCACGCCGCGCGACCGGCTTCACCTGAAACGAGGAGAACACCTTGGCCCGCGCCAAGAACACCCAACGCTCACAGGCGCGACGCCAGCACCGCGCCGAGCTGCGCGCCAACACGCTGAGCGACGATGCCTATCTGGATGACGACGATTCCGCGACGGTCGAACCGGAGACGCAGGTGACCTCGCGGCGGCCTTTGTCCGGCGGTGGCCTCGGCTCGATGTTCCACCGGCCGGACATCCGCGGGGACCTGCGGGCGATGCCGGGCCTGCTCCGCACGCAGAAGCGGCTGTGGATCCCGTTCGTCGCCCTCCTGGCCGGCTTCGCCATCGATGCGGCCTTCTTCTGGGGCTACCTCTCCGCGGATGCCAACTCCATCGCGATCCTGGCCTTCACGCTGATCCTCAGCCCGCAGGCGCTCTTCGTGCCGTTCATCGCCGGATTCCTGGCGCCGCGAGGGGCGTACCTGCTCGGAGCGCTCGTCGGGCTCTTCGACGCGATCCTGATCACGATCCTCTTCGCGGGCCCGGTCCAGGCCGACCGCGGCGCGAACCTCCTGGCCACCTCCGGCCTGGGCGACATCGTGGCGATCTTCGTGGTGGCGATCCTGTTCGCGACCTTCGCCGCAGCCTTCGCCTCGTGGTACCGCGGCTTCCTGCGGACCTCACAGGAGCGCGCGAAGGTCAACCGGATGCTCCGAGAGGAGCAGCAGGCCGCCAAGCGCAAGGAAGAGGAACGCACCAAGCGACTCGCCGAGCGCGAGGCTCGCCGGACGACCAGCACCCGCAAGTCCACGCCCTGACGACGGAGGGCGGCGTCCACGTCGCCCGAATGGCTGCTCGGTCCCACCCGGGCTACGAGCTCGGCCAGACGGAGTGGGCCGGGTGGCTACGCCTGACGACGCATGCCGGCATGGCCCATGTGCCGGACACCGGGAGCGCCTGATGGGCCGCCGGCACCCCGGGTCACCTCGGTCAACGGCAGGATCTTGCGGGCGATCAGGTTGATCACACCGTGCTCGCTCTGGAGGTCTCCCTCCACGTAGAGCAGCGCGTGCCGGCGGACCACGCCGCGAAGCTCGGCCCAGACGTTGGGCCAGAGCGTGACGTTGACCATGCCGGTCTCGTCCTCCAGCGCCAGGAAGACGGTGCCCCGCGCGGTCATCGGATGCTGCCGCGTGACGACCAGCCCCGCGATCTTCACGCGACCCGGCTTGCGGTCCGTCAGCGCCGCCAGCTGGAGGACGCCAAGCTCGTCGAGCGCGGGGCGGAAGAGCTCGACCACCTGTTTCCTCGCGTCGAGCGAGAGGATCGCGTAGCTGTCGCCGAGCCGCTCGAGCTCGGTGGGCGGCGGGAGGTCGGGCGCGTCGGTCGGCGGAAGGCGGAGATCCAGGGAGCGGCCGCTCGCGCGGGACACGCGCCCGTCCGAGCCACGGGCCGCGGCCGCGACCTCGCGCAACTGCCAGAGCAGCTCGCGTCGCGGCGAGCCCAGCGAGTCGAGCGCACCGGCGCGGATCAGCCGCCCGACCACCTCCTCGGACAGCTCCGTCCGTGCCACGACGTCCGCCAGCGAGTGGAACGGCCCGCCGCGCGCCACCTCGGCGTCGATCTGCTCGCCCTCCACCTCGCCGATGCCCTTGACCAGGTGGAGCCCGAGGCGGATGCCGTAGCCCAGCGAAGACGGCGGCGCGTACCGCTCGAGCGTCTCGCGGTCCGGCACGACGCAGTTGCTGGCGCGGACGGGGACCGGCCGGCGGTCGATGCCCAGGCCCTCGGGGAGCGGCTCGTCGGGCATGCCCGCCCACTCGGTGCGGGTGCGGTACCGCGAGCGGTTCACGTCCACGGGGAGCACCGGCACGCCGTGGCGCTTCGCGTCGTTGATGAGCACCTCCACGGGGTAGAAGCCCATCGGCTGTGCGTTGATCAGCCCCGTGACGAACTGCGCGGGATAGAACAGCTTCAGGAACGCGGACTCGTAAGCGGTCCGTGCGAACGCCGCGGCATGGCTCTTGTTGAAGCCGAAGCTGGCGAAACCGGCGACCTTCTCGAACAGCTCCTCCGCCTGGGGTTGGGTCAGCCCGGAGACGCTCATGCAACCGCCGACGAAGCCGCTGTGCAGCTTCTCCATCTCCTTGCGTGAGCGCCACGTCCCCATGGCACGGCGGAAGCCGTCCGACTCGGCGGCCGTGAAGCCCGCAACGTCGATGGCCACCTTCATGACCTGCTCCTGGTAGAGGATCACGCCGAGCGTCTCCTTCAGGGCCGGCTCGAGGCTCGGATGGAGGTAGGTCACGGGCTCGAGGCCCTGCTTGCGGCGCAGGTACGGGTGCACCGCGTTCCCCTGGATGGGCCCGGGACGGATGATCGCCACCTCCACGACCAGGTCGTCCAGCGTCTCCGGGCGGGAGCGCGGCAGCGTCTGCATCTGCGCCCGCGACTCGATCTGGAAGACGCCGACGGTGTCGGCCGCCTGGATCATGCGGAAGACCTCCGGGATGTCCTCCGGGAGGTGGTCGAGGTCGACGCAGGTCCCGCAGTCGACGGTGATGTCCCGCAGCGCGTCGTCCATGGCCGACAGCATCCGCAGGCCGAGCAGGTCCAGCTTGATCAGCTTGAGCGTCTCCACGTCGCGCTTGTCGTACTGGACGACGACGCGGCCGGGCATCGTGGCGCGCTCCAGCGGCGCGATGTCCACGAGCGGCGCCTGCGTGACGAGCATCCCGCCGACGTGGATGCTGAGATGGCGCGGCATGCCGTCGATGCGGGCGCACAGCTCCAGCCAGCGCTCCCAGGGCGACAGGCCCTGGGTCGAGCCGCGGGCCTTCGGCGGGATAGGGTCGAGCTCGATGCCGCCCATGCTCGACGCAACGATTCGGCGGGCCGGGGAGTCGTCGTCCTCGTCCGCCGCCTGTTCCCGGTCGCCGCCGCGGCCGAGGGGTTTGTCGTGGCCCTGGTCGCCGCCGCGGCCGAGGTGTTTGCCGCGGCCCTGGTCGCCGCCGCGGCCGTCGTCGCCGCCGTGGTCGAGGTGTTTGCCGCGGCCCTGGTTGCCGCCGCGGCCCTCGTTGCCGCCGCGGCCGACGTCGCCGCCGCGGCCGAGGCGCTTTCTTGGCAGGGGGCCGAGGAACATCCCGGACTCCGGATCGATGAGCTGCCCACCGACGGTAGCCGGCGGCAGAAGGTCGTCCTCTGCCCGCCTGACTCCCTCGATGTCGATGGCATCGTCACCGGAACGGCTCGCGGCCGGATTCGGAACCGCGAAGGGTGCGCGTCGGGCTTCGAGGCCGTCGGCGTAGCCTCGGCCAAGCGCCTCCTGAGCGTGGATGGCCCAGGGATCTGCGTCTCGAGGGTCGCCGGCGACCTCGGCCAGGCTGGCAGCGAAGCGTTCCGGCACAGCTACCGCGCCTGGTGACGATGGCATCGACACTCGCGATGGCAAGTTCGCGGCGGCAGCCGCGGCGGCAGGAGCGACGTGGCCCGGGGACGCGCCCCTGCCCGAGGACGCGCCACGCTCCAAGGACGCGCCACTGTCCGGGGACGTGGCCTCTCCCGCGAGCGCGCCACTGCCCAAGGACGCGCCACTGCCCGGGGACGCGCCACGCTCCGGGGACGCGCCACTGCCCGGGGACGCGCCACGCTCCAAGGACGCGCCACTGTCCGGGGACGTGGCCCCTCTCGCGAGCGCGCCACTGCCCGGGGACGTGGCCCGTCCCGCGAGCGCGGCGATCTCCGCGTGGCGCTGCGCCTCGGCATGGAGCCAGCGGACGCTCACCGTCGAATCGCCCGGGCCGCCCTTGTCGTCCGAAGGACCGTGCCGCAGCGTCGTCCACGGGGCCAGCTTCTCCGCCTCGGCTGCCTCGGCGGCGCGTGCCTCCAGGCGCGGCAGCAGATCGACGATCCGCGTCGGCTGCGATGGGGCACGGGCCGCGGCCGCGCTCCCCACCGACCGAGCCGCGCTCGCCACTGACCCGGCCGCCGACCCAGCCGCGCTCGCCGCTGACCCGGCCTTGCTGGCACTGGCACGCCCTGGCGACGGTGGCTCGATCGGCGCTCCGCCACGCGTCCTCGTCGGCCGGCCGCCCTCGGACATGCGCAGGTCCTCGCGCCGGACGAGCCTCCCGTCGCCGTGCTCCGCCTCGATGGGGATCGTGAGCCGGCTTCCTCGCGGATGGTTCAGCTCGCCCATCGGCCCGACGAACCCGCGCGACGCTGCCTGCTCGGCCGCCACGTTCGCCGCCTGGGTTGCCACTGCCGCCGACACCGCCTGCGGCAGGCTCCCGCCGGCGGCCGGAGACGATCCCGGGCCGGTGCCACTCCCCCAGGACGCGGCACCCTCCACGCCCTCGGAGCCCGGCACCTGGAAGAACTCGGCAAAGCCGCCCTCCGACTCCAGATCGCGACGAACCATCACCGAGTCGTACGTCTCGAGCGCCTTCGCGACACGATCCACCAGCGGCCGCGGGAACCCCAGCGCATAGCCAACCTCCCGCACCGCCGAGCGGGCCCGGTACGTGACCACGTTGCAGACCATCCCGGTGTGCTCGGCGCCGTACTTCTCGTACACGTACTGGATGACCTCCTCGCGCCGCGACGAGGCGAAGTCGATGTCCACGTCCGGGTAGGTGGTCCGGCCTTCGTTGATGAAGCGCTCGAAGAGCAGCTCGTGGCGGATCGGGTCGACGCGCGTGATGCCGAGCACGTACGCCACGATCGAGTCGCCGGCGCTGCCACGTCCCTGCGCCGGGATGGCGCGGTCCTTGCAGAACTTCATCAGGTCCCAGCAGATCAGGAAGAACTCCGCGAGGCCCGTGCGCTCGATCACGTCCAGCTCGTGCGCCATCTGCTTGACGTGGGCCGATTTCAGCGGGTGGTAGCGGACGCGCGCCCCCTCGTGGCAGAGCCGCACCAGTTGGCTGAACGGCGTCTCCCCGTTGGGCACGTCGAAGCTGGGGAAGCGGTACCGCTCGAACTCCAGCTCGAGCCCGCAGCCCTCGGCCACGTCCCCTGCATTGGCGATCCCCTCGCGCCAGGCACGCCCGACCAGCGGGTCCACGCCCGGCAGGCCCGGCGGCAGGGCGAGGAGCTCCGCGGCCGACTTCAGGTGGTACTCGCCGTTCGGGCGACGGAGGTGCGTGCATTCGTCGAGCGTCATCCCATGGCGGATCCCCACCAGCACGTCCTGGAGCTCGCGGCCGTCCGGATGGGCGTAATGCACGTCGTTGGTCACGAGCGTGGGAAGGCCGAGCTCCGAGGCCAGGCGCGCGAGCTCGGCCACCAGCCAGTCGTCGTCGGGCAGGAGATGATGCTGGAGCTCGACGAACAGCCGGGCAGCGGAGGTCTCGGCGCCACCCAGGTCCCCGAACATCTCGATCAGCCTGCGGGCCGCACGCTCGGCGCCCTCCCGATCCCCCGCGAGCAGCCGGCGGGACAGCTCGCCGTGCCGGCAGCCGGTGAGCGCGATCAGGCCCTCGGTGTTCTTCGCCAGCAGCTCGTGCGTGAACCGCGGCACGCTCTTGGTGCCCGCGAGATGTGCCGCGCTCGCCATCCGGCAGAGGCTGCGATACCCGCTCGCATCCCGAGCCAGCAACACCAGGTGCGGCCCCAGCTCCCGTGGCCGCACGCCACGCAAGTCTTCCTTCCGCGCGTCCCGGTGCGCGGGTACCTCCTTCCGAGGCATGCGCGGTGGAGCTGGTCGCCCGGCCTCCGGAACCGAGTCGCCGCCAGGCGACGGAACGTGGAATGCCGCGCCGGGCGGCAGGACCCGGCGCCTCCCCCTCGATGTGCTCCGCCGCCTCGGCACGACCAGCCCGTGCGGATCCGGGGCGGCCGAGTCGATCAGCTCCACCTCCATGCCGACCACCGGGTGGAGCCCGGCCTCGCGCGCTGCGGCGGTGAATCGGACTGCGCCATAGAGGCCCTGGTGGTCGGTGACCGCAAGCGCCGTGAGGCCAAGCTCGAGCGCCCGTTCGACCAGATCGTCGGCCGTCGACGCCCCGTCGAGGAACGAGAAATCGGAGTGGCAGTGGAGCTCGGCAAAGGCGGCGACCATCTCCGCCATCATAGAACGTCTGTTCTATTTCTTGGTGGACAACGTGTGGATATCACCGAACGCGAATGCACCATCCGTGGTTCCATAGGGAGCGCATGCGCCGTAGGCCCTTCCGTCAGGCGATCTCCGTCGTCGAGATCCGGCAGCGCGACCAACAGGCACGCCAGCGCAGGCTGTGGCGCGACCGAATCCTTGCCCTGGGAGTCGTCCTCGTCGCAGCGGCATCCGTCACCTTCGCCGTCATCGCGCTCGTCGGTGGGCGCGACGCGGCCAGCGCAGGACTGGGAAACGGCTCGAGCCCCGGGCCCATCGCCGCAGTTCCCGGTGCAACCCCACGGCTCGGCGAACCCGGCGCCGGAAGCCCGGCACCCGGTGGTCCCGCAGCACCGTCGGGCGGCGACGGGATCGGCGCTCGTCCGCAGCCAACGCCGATCGCATCTTCACCGATCGAGTCGCCGGGCACGTCACCGACCCCGGAGCCCACCCCGACGCCGATCCCCGAGCCGACGAGCCTGGAACCCGAGCAGCTCACCGGTTACCAGTGGCCGCTGTCGGGAGGCCGGGTCAGCGGGTTCTTCGCCCAGCGCGACAGCGGCTTCCTGATGGTCGACAAGATGCGCATCCACGAGGGCTTGGACACCACCACCTTCTGCGGCGACCGCGTCGGTGCCGCCCACGACGGGACGGTTCTCGCCGCAGGGCGCCGTTTCGCGCGCCACATGGGGTTCGACGCTCCACTGGACGACTACTACGCCAGGGTCGATCGCCGCCACACGCTCTTTCAGTTGCCGATCGTGGTCGTCATCGACGATGGCAACGGCTATCGCAGCGCCTACGTGCACCTCGGCGTGGCGAGCGTCAAGCCCGGCGACGTCGTGAAGGCCGGCGACCTCATCGGGTACGAGGGCATGTCCGGGCACGCGTCCGGATGCCACCTCCACTACGAGCTGTTCCGCATGGATGGCCCATGGATGCGAATCGCCGGCGAGTTCGTCCGGCGGGACCTCTATCCGACACACGAACGGGAGCGCATCGACCCGTTCCGAGTCCTCTCGCTCAAGCAGCCGGACGCCCCCCGACTGATCCCCGGGATCGATCCGCCCCAGATCTCGCCGGGCCTGGGCCGGCCGACGGTCCACCTGAAGAGGCCCTGACCAGACGCGGCGGCGGGCGACCGTGACGCGCCAGCGGCTATCCTCTCCCCTGATGCACGAACGATCCATGGCACGCGCCGCCGATGACGCCGCCCTGCCGCTGACGCGGCCGGCCTGATGGGCCCGTCGCGCGGCCAGATCCTGGGGGCAGCCCTGCTGGTGCTGGTCCTCGTGTCGCTCGTCGTGGTGCTGGTCGCGGTCGCGATTCCACCGGGTGGTCCTCCGGC
>JAXDKU010000168.1:0-48885 GCA_034667005.1 Chloroflexota bacterium | reverse complement strand
GCGAACTGGGCACCGCCAAGGCCCTCGACGAAGTAGCCCCGGCGCACGCGGCCCCGCTCCTCCATCTCGCGCAGGATGGGATACACCTGTCCGAAGCCACCGGGCACGCTCTCCGCGGCGACGCCGTCACGCGTCACCACGCCGTGGCGCTCGAGCAGCCGCGTCGCCACCGCATGTCGGCGCTGGGTCTCGGACGGCGGCCCGCCGGCGAGGAGCGCCGAGGTCGACACCGCCTCGCTGACCAGCGACCAGCGGCCGGCTCCCTCGGGCGGTCCCATCCGTCCGGTGGCCCCGAGCCGCGGGCGTGCCGCGCTGCGGTCCTTGCCCGTCCGCGGCCAGCGGAGGGCGCGCAGCGGCGCGAACGTGTCGTTGGTCACGCGAGTGGACCAGACGAGGTCCCAGAGGACGTCGAGCAGCTCGCGCTCGGTCGGCGCTCGCCGGCCGGACTCGGCCGCGGCCCGCAGCGATGCCGCGAGGATCTCGCGATAGAAGGATGCGCCGCGCGACGCGAGGTGTGCCAGCATCGCGGTCCGCAGCCACGCCCCCTCACTCGGCGGGGTCGCGGATCCGGACGCGGCGGTCGCCTCGGTCTCCTCGCTCGGCATGTCCAGGAGCAGCGAGAGCCGGTCCGGCCGGTAGAGCGCGACCTTGCCGTCGTCACGGCCGAGCGCGCCGACCCCGACCCATACGAACTCGCCCGCGGCGCCCAGCTCGTCCAGGAGCCGCGGCGTGTAGCCGCGGACCCGGCTCGGAAGGATGTCGCGCTCGAGGGCACTCGCGGGCAGCGGCACGCCCTCCAGCTGCGCGAGGACCTCGGCCAGCCGGCCGCTGCCGCCGCTGGACGACCCGACGCCCTGCCACGCCGGCAGGAACCGCGCGAGCGCCGACGGCTCCACCGGCTCGATCTCGCGCCGCAGCCGCGCCAGCGACCGGCGGCGCAGCGACCGCAGCACCTCCGGGTCGCACCACTCGCGCTCGACGCCGCCCGGCCGGAACTCGCCGCGCACGAGCGTGCCGGACGCCATCAGCCGTTCCAGCGCCGTCTCGACGACGCCCTCGGGGAGCGTCCAGCGCCGCGCCGGGTCCTGCGTCAGGAACGGTCCGTGATGCCGCGCCCAGCGTGCCAGCAGGCCGCCGAGGGCGTCGCGGGTCGGCGCAAGGAACGCGTCCGGCACGCCGCGCGGTGCCGCCGTCCCGACACCGTCACGGTAGCGGCCGGCATCCTCGGCCGCGATCCAGCGCGGCTCGCCCGCAATCCGGACCTCGACCGCGCGCCGGTCCGCGCCGAGCGCCTCCAGCCACTCCCCGGCGATGCGCCCGCGGGCCCGCGCATCCGGTCCCCGGACGCGGCTCGCCACCTCGGCCTGGGCCAGGTCGCCGAGACGGCGCAGGAGGTCGTGGACCTGGTCGACCGACCCAGCAGCCCGCTCCTCCGTCAGCGCCTGGAGCTCCAGCTCCAGCTCGGCGAGCGCCTCCGGGTCGAGGAGCTCGCGCAGCTCCTCCACGCCGAGCAGCTCGCGCAGCAGATCCCGATCCAGCGCGAGGGCCTGCGCCCGGCGGTCGAGGAGCGGCGCGTCGCCTTCGTACATGAAGGCCGCGATGTAGTCGAACAGCAGCGAGCTCGCGAAGGGCGACGCCCGGCGCGTCTCCACGCTCACGACCCGGATCTCCCGCCGCTCGATCTGTCCCAGCAGGTCCCGGAGGGCCGGCAGGTCGAAGACATCCTGGAGGCACTCGCGGTAGGTCTCGAGGATGATCGGGAAGGAGCCGTACCGGCTCGCCACGGTGAGCAGTTGCGCCGCGCGCTGCCGCGACTGCCACAGCGGCGTGCGGAGCCCCGGCCGGCGCCGCGGCAGGAGCAGGGCGCGCGCGGCGTTCTCGCGGAAGCGGCTGGCGAACAGCGCGGAGCTGCCGACCGTGCCCACCACCAGCTCCTCGACGTCCTCCGAGGGGATCAGGACCGCGGCCTCGGCGGCCTGCACGCCCGCGACCGGGCCTGCGGACCGGAGCCCGTCGTCGCCTGTGCCGTCGGCCCCGTCGATCCCGTCCTCACCGAAAGCGCCGAGGAGCAGGGAGCCTGCCGCATCGGTCGACGGGAGGCGGATGACGATCCCGTCGTCCGACCACATGGGCTGGACGTCCAGCCCGAGCGTCTCGCGCAGCCGCGCCTCGATCGCCAGCGCCCACGGTGCATGGACGCGCGCTCCGAACGGCGTGAGGAGGCACACGCGCCAGTCCCCCAGCTCGTCACGGAAGCGCTCCAGCACGATCGTCCGGTCGGTGGGCAGCGTGCCCGTGACTTCCCGTTCCTCGTCCAGGTAACCGAGCAGATTCTTCGCGGCGAAGTCGTCGAGGTCGTGCTCGGTGGTCAGCCGCTTGATCGCCTGCTTCCGCCCGGCCGCCCCGCTCGCCGACAGCTCGCCGAACTCGCGCGTGAACGCCCCGAGCGCACGGCCGAGCTCGATCGGACGGCCGACACTGTCGCCCTTCCAGAACGGGATCTTGCCGGGCTGCCCCGGAGCCGGCGTGACCAGCACGCGATCCCGCTCGATCGACTCCACGCGCCACGCGGACGCGCCGAGGAGGATGACCTCGCCGGCGCGCGTCTCGTAGACCATCTCCTCGTCCAGCTCGCCGACGCGACGGCCACCCGAACGCGCGGCCCGGGCACGGCTGCCGGGCCCCAGCCGCCCCTCGGCCGCGGTGCCCGCGTCATCGACGAGGAAGACCGGGAACAGGCCGCGATCGGGAATCGTGCCGCCGCTGATGACGGCCACGGTCCGCGCATCCCGCCGCGACTGGACGGTGCCCTCGACGCGGTCCCAGATCAGGCGCGGCTTCAGCTCGGCGAACTCGTCGGCCGGGTACTGGCCGGCGAGCATGCCGAGGACCGCCTCGAACGATTCGCGGCCGAGCTCGGCGAAGTTCTCGGAGCGCCGCACCAGCGCGTAGAGGTCGTCGACGCGCCAGGGCCGGTCGACGGCCGTGGCGACCAGTTGCTGCGCCAGAACGTCGAGCGGGTTGCGCGGCACCACGGTCGGCTCGATGGCACCCTCGTGCATGAGCTTCGTGACCACGGCCACCTCGAGGAGGTCCCCGCGGTACTTGGGGAAGATGACACCCTTGGACGGCTCGCCCACGCTGTGGCCGGCACGGCCGATGCGCTGGAGCCCGCGGGCGACCGAGAGCGGCGACTCCACCTGGATGACGAGATCCACCGCGCCCATGTCGATGCCGAGCTCCAGCGAGCTGGTCGCCACGAGCGCCGGCAGCCGGCCCTCCTTCAGCGCTTCCTCGATGAGCATCCGCTGCTCGCGGGCGAGCGAGCCGTGGTGGGCGCGCACCAGCTCCTCACCGGCCAGCTCGTTGAGTTGGCGCGCCAGGCGCTCCGCGAGGCGGCGGCTGTTGACGAACACGATGGTGCTGCGATGCGACCGGATCAGCTCCAGGACCCGCGGGTACACCTGCGGCCAGATGCTCGTCCGCCCCTCGGGACCCGAAGCGGGGCCGCCGGGCATCTCCGCAGTCGGGATCTGCTCGCCGATGCGGCTCATGTCCTCCACGGGCACGATCACCTGGAGCTCGAGTGGCTTCCGGATCCCGGCGTCGACGATCGTCACCGGGCGCGGAGGACCGGGCGCCGGCGACTCCGCCGAGACCGAGGCCGAGGCCGGTGAGGGGCCCGACTCGGCCTCCGCGTCAGGGAGCGCGGTGGCCGGCCCGCGGCCGCCGAGGTATGCCGCCACGGCCGACAGCGGCCGCTGCGTCGCCGACAGGCCGATGCGCTGCGGGGGGACGTCCGTCAGCTCCTCGAGCCGCTCCAGCGACAGCGACAGGTGCGCGCCGCGTTTGGTGTTGGCCAGGGCGTGGATCTCGTCGATGACCACCCACTGGATGCCGCGCAGCGCCTCGCGGGCGGCCGACGTCAGCAGCAGGTAGAGGGACTCGGGCGTGGTGACCAGGATGTCCGGCGGGTGCTTGCCGAAGGCGCGTCGCTCCTCGGCCGGAGTGTCACCGGTCCGCATTCCCACCCGCACGTCGGACGGGACCTCGCCCCGTCGCTGCGCGGCAAGGGCGATGCCCGCCAGCGGCGACCGCAGGTTGCGATCCACGTCATGGACCAGTGCCTTCAGCGGCGACACGTAGAGCACCCGCAGCCGGCGTAGCGCGTCGTCCGGCGGGGGCTCGGCCATCAGCCGGTCGAGGCACCAGAGGAACGCCGCGAGGGTCTTGCCGCTCCCCGTCGGCGCGCAGATCAGGGTGTGCCGGCCGTTCGCGATCTCCGGCCAGCCCTGGGCCTGGGCAGCCGTCGGCTCCGCGAACGAGGCGGTAAACCAGTCGCGGGTCGCGGGATGGAAGGCGGCAAGCGGGTCCATCGCGGGACCCGGAGCCGGCACGGAAGCTCGGCGAGGCACGGACGCCACAGTATACGCGTGCGAGGCTGATTTGGAACGCATGATCCAATGGAAACCGCGGTCCCTGTCGTCCGGGCGACACCGGCCGCGAACGAAGGATGACGAGCCGCGCGTCGGCGTGGTGGCGGCGCAGGAAACGCTCCGGGCAGGACCATCCGGGAGTCACGACTCGCCGCCGCTCCCCGAACGAAAGGACGCAACCCCGATGCGTTACCTCCCCGCCGCAGCCGCCTACCGGACGTCGCTGGACCCCGACGCGATCTCCTTCGATCCGGACCTCAACGAGGAGATGCCGCCGCTGACCCGGACCTGGCCGAGCTTGCGCGAGCCGCTGCCGGACCGGCGCCATGACGCCAGGGTGATGCGGTTCCTCCCTCGCGCGGAAGCGGTTCGGCCGATCCTTCACGCCGTCCGGCCACGCTGAAACGCGGCGCATTGACCCGTGCCCGTCGCGGGACTAGTCTCCCGGCGGGACGGGGCCGCCTGAGGGCATCTGGGGCGACCCCTCCGGGATGCGGCCGAGCGGCCGCGAGGGAGGACGGGGACGTGACAATCCTGTACCGGCCGGCGCGCGTGGCGCTCGCGGTTTCGCTGGCCTTCGCCATGGCGGGCAGCGGAGCGACCAGCGCTGCCGCTTCAGCCACGGTCAGCCCGGCGACCGCGCCATCGAATAACAACTTCGCCAACGCCAAGCCGATCTCATCGCCGCCCTACACGGACTCCGTGGACCTCACGGATGCCACCACGCAGGTCAATGAGCCGACTCCCTGTGGCCTCGCCGGCGAGACCGTCTGGTACGACTTCCATGCGACGGCGAACCGGAGATACGGGATCGATACGCGCGGATCGAACCTGATCGCGACGATCGTCCTCTACACGGGCACGTCCCTGTCCACCCTCAACGAGGTCGAGTGCCGCTCGCATGACCACGGGGACGCCGCTGACCTGATCCTCAATTCCGTGGCCGGCACCACGTATCGCATCCAGATCGGCGTGGACTCGGATTCACAGGCGACGGCGAACCGGAGCCTCGTGATGCACTTCGTGCGACTCACGAAGCCCGCCAACGACCTCCCCGGCAACGCGCGGTCGATCTCCGGAATCCCATACACCGGAACCGCGCAGGACATCAGGGCGGCAACGGGAACCGGCGATCCGCCCGACAACTGCACGTTCAAGTCCAAGACCGTCTGGTACCGGTACACGTCGACCAAGACGCAGGTCCTGAGCGCAGACAACCTGCTCGGCGACTTCAGTGCCACGATCGCCGTTTTCCGCGGGTCGGGACTCTCCTTCGTGACGTGCGGACCCGACAACATCGCTGCCTTCCGGGCGGTGAAGGGCAAGACCTACTACATCCAGATCGGCGGAGACTCCTCCAGCTACGGACGCGCGCGGCTCCGCCTGCGCAAGGTGACGCCACCAGGCAACGACGCATTCGCCAACCCCGCGGCCATCGGAGCCCTGCCGGCGGACGTGCTCGGCACCACGCGCAACGCAACATCGCAGCCCGGCGAACCACAGCCATGCAGCAACCCGGTCTACTCGACGGTCTGGTTCTCGTACACCGCGCCCACCGGACAATCGATCCGCGTAGCCGGCGACAGCGGCGAGATGTCCATTCGGGTGGCGATCTATTCGGGCAGCACGCTGACCGGGCTCACCCCGCTCGCATGCGGACCGGATGCGGTGGCCAAGCTGCAAGCCGGCCACACCTATCGGATCTCGGTCGGCGGAGCACAGGGAGGCGTCGGGGCCTTTGAGCTCAGCATCACGGCCGGGACGGCACCAGCGAACGATAACCAGGGCAGCGCGCAGGTTTTCACCCTCTCCAGCCCCTTCACCGACCAGGTCGATACCAACTACGCGACCAACGAGTCCGGCGAGAACATCGCCCCGTGCACGTCGCTCCCCGCCGGGACGGTCTGGTACCGGACCACCGCCTCCGCCACCGGCGTGATCCGCGTTCAGACATTTGGCAGCAACTTCGACACCGTGGTCAACGTCTGGTCGGGCACGCCCGGCAACCTCCAACCCGTCGGCTGCGATGACGACAGCGGCCACGTGGGGGAATCGCTCACGTCCAGCTTCGCGTTCAAGGCGGCCAACGGGACGGAGTACTGGTTCCAGATCGGTGGATACGGCAGCGAGGGCGGGGACCTTCACGTGGCCATCGAGACCGTGACCCCGCCGCCCAACGATGACTTCGGCAATGCAACGCAGCTGATCGATGGCTTCAGCGCGACGAACATCGACACCACCACGGCCACGGTTCAGGCTGGTGAGCCCATCCAGACCTGCAACGGGTTGACTCAAATCAACGGCGCGACGGTCTGGTTCAAGTTCCATGCGACGACGAACGACGCCCTGACGTTCACCGCGAGTGGCACACAGAGTCCGGTCGTGCAGGTGTACCAGGGCACGAGCATCGGCAGCCTGACAGCGATCGGTTGCAGCGGGGGCTCCGTCGAGTGGCCCGGAACGCCCGGCGCCAACTACCGCATCCAGGTCACCGGCGCAAGCGGCCGGACCGGGCCGCTCGACGTCGGCTTCGACGTGCACTGAGCGCGCGAGCGCGCGTCAGGCAGGCTCGCCCTCGGCCAGAAAGTCCAGCACCAGGCGGGTGAACTCGGCCGGTCGCTCGAGGTTGGACATGTGCGCCACGCCCGGAAAGACGTGGCGTCGGGCATCCGGGATCGCCGCGGCCATCGTCGGGCCGCCCGCCAGGACGCCTGCCTCGTCGAGGTCTCCCCATATCACCAGGGTCGGCACGTCGACCTCGGAGAGCCTCCCGGTCGCCGGCGGATCGAGGGGCCGCGGCTGGCCGTAGCCACGGCCGTCGGTGTAGTTCTCGCGGCCCCACGCGATCATTCGCTGGCGGAGCTCCGCCGGCGCGCGACCGCGCGGCTGCCCGGGTCCCTCGAGCCAGACGTCCGCCTCCAGCTCGACGAGCGCCTCCCAGTCGCCGGCCTGCTCGAGGGCCTCCGCGCGTTCCCACACCGGCGCCATCTCCAGGTCCTCGAGCTCGAAGCCACTGGGCGTCGAGCCGGCGATGACCAGCTTGCCGATGCGGTCCGGATGCTCCAGCGTGAAGTCCAGCGCGATCGTCCCGCCGCGCGACAGCCCGAGCAGGTTCGTCGGCCGGACGCCCAGGTGGTCGAGCAGCGCTGCCAGGTCATCCCGGTTGGAGAAGGGCACATCCTCGGTCTCCGTGCGACCGAAGCCGCGCGTGTCATAGCGGACCGCGCGGTAGCCGGCCGCCACGAACGGCGGCACCTGCTCGTCCCACATGCGCAGGTGCGCCACGCCTGCGTGGATCAGCGTCAGCACGGGACCGGACGGATCACCATCCACCTCGTAATAGAGGCGCCCGCCGGGAACGGATAGGTAGTCGCGGATCGATTCGGACATGGGCCGACGGTAGCATCCGCCCCCTCGGCCGCCGCTCAGGATTTGGGAGGGCCGAGATCGAAAGGCTGTCCACAGGACGCATCCTCCTGGTCGGTCTGGCCGTGTTCGGCGTCGTGGCGCTGGCGATCTGGGCGCTCACGGGCAACCCCGGCGCGCCGCGAGCGACCGTCCCCGTCACCGGCGCCTCGTCACCCTTCCCCCCGAGTGGGCACGCGCCCAGCTCCGCGCCGGCCTCGGTCGCCCTGACGCCGCCCGTTCCGACCAGCAGCGCGGCTCCTGATCCCGGGGGCACGCAGACGCCGCGTCCCGGAACCGCACTGCCGCCGCTCGCCACCCCGTCGATCCCCAAGCCGGCGGACTTCGACCCGACGAAGCCCATCTGGTCCGGGGAGCTGATGGACGAGGACGCCAATTCGCACGGCATCTGGAGCGCCTCCATCGACGGGTCCGGATTGACCCGCTGGGCGGACACCCTGGACGTGGAGGCCAGGCTGCCCGACGGCGCGGTTTGGGCCGAGAGCCGCCTGACGAGACGCGAGGTGTTGCGCTTCACGCTCCATGTCGGCCGGATCGGCCTGGGCGAGACGCTGATCGCACGCAACGTCTGGCCGATCGGCACGGAGTACGCGGCTGGCGCGGTCTACGCGAACCTCGGCGGCCGAGGCAACGCGTACTGGCGGTTCCCATTGGACGGCTCCGCGCCCGGCGAGGTCCTGCCTCCGAGCGGGCGTCAAGAGTTCACGGTCGTTGCCGCCGCCGTCTCACGGGACGGCACGGCCTGGGCGCGGACGTTCGCCAGCGGCGACCTCGAAATGGGCGGGAACGAATGGTTCACCCAGATCGGGCGCGGCGACGCGGTGTGGTACGAGCCGTTCCGTCGCATCCAGAGCTTTGCCCCAGATGGCGACCTCATCTACACGGAAGGGGCGTCCGAGAACCGCTTCCGGTACGACCTCACCGAACGCAGGTCAACCCCGGCCGACGGGGAGGGATGGCTGATCTCCACGCCGAGCGACGGGTATCGCATCGAGCTCTTCGATCACGAGGTGGTGGTGCGCGAACAGCCCGCGGACACGCCGCAGCGTTACCCGATCCCGTCCTTCACGGTCCGCGCAGCATGGGCCACGGATGAGGCGCTGATCCTGGAGGAGCAACCGGAGGCCCAGGTCGAAGGGTTTCCCACCGGCGTCGGGCGACACCTCGTCATGGACCTGGCGTCGGGCTGGTACGCCGTCTTCGACCCGATTGCGCTTCCGGCCGGATCGTGATGCGTGCCGTCGGCGTGCGGCCGCCGCTCATCATCGCCGGGCTCGTCGCCGCGGTCGTGCTGGTCGCATGGCTCGCATTCGGCCGTCCCGCCGATCCGGGTGCGCAACCCACGGACCGCACCGCGGTGGCCACGGGCATCGCGGCGGCCACGGGCAGGACGGCGCCTCCGTCGCCACTCGGGACGACGCCCTCGCCCGGAAGCTCGCAGCTCGCTACGCCTCCGTCGGCGTCCGAATCGCCGCCGCCGGGGCAGCCGTCACCATCCGCTTCTGTGGCGCCCACGGCGACTGCCAACCCCTCGCCGACGGAGTTGCCGCATCCGACGGCCACCCCTTCACCTTCGCCGTTCCCGATCCCAACGTCAGACCTGCCGCAACCGGCTGCCTACGACCCGAGCGCGATCCTCTGGACGGGCCCACTCTTCGACGGACCGACGAGTCCCGGCGGCCTCTGGACCGCGTCGATCGACGGTTCCAACCTCCAGCGCTGGACCACCGAGCAGGGCGCCTATCCGCTGCTGACGGATCGCGACAGCGTCGCCTGGGTCGGCCATGAAGCGGGCTCCTTTCGAGCGGACCTGTATCGCAGCCGGGTCGGACACGGGACCCGCCTCGTCACGCGCGGCGTCAACGGGGGCGCCGTGATCGAGGCCGCCGGCGGGCTCTTCGTCAACAAGATCGACCGCGCCCGGCGAGATCTGGGACTGTGGCGCTTCCCGCTCCGGCGCGGGCAGCCGTAGCGCGTCCTGCCGCCGGCGCATGTGTTGTCGGCGACGGGCTTCCAGGTCATCGACAGCGCCGTCTCTCGCGATGGCGGGCGCTGGGCGCGGACGTTCGCGATCGGCGACCTGGACCAGGGCGGCACGGCCTGGGTCACGCAGATCGGCGATGGACGGGCGGTGTGGTTCGCGCGCATCCACGGCCTGCGCGGCTTCTCCGACGACGGCGACCTGCTCTATGCCGTCGGACGGCGGCTCGGCCGGTACGACATCGAGACCCGAAGGGCCGCATGGGTCCGAGGCGCACAACCGTTGGTCGCGACGCTCGGGCGCTGGCAGCCCGGCTACGACGAGCACATCCTGACGGTGCTGGACACCCGGACCGGATCGCGCCGGCAGTGGCCCCTGGAGCTTCCGAACTCGTACCTGAGCAGCCTGGTCGGACGCTGGGCCGTGATCGAGGAACAGGTCGGCACGGAGACGCCGACCAGCAGTGGCCGCCACGTGGTCTTCGACCTGAAGACGGGTTGGTACACGGTCTGCGACTCGATCGACCCGGCGCACCCGCCCACGCCTCCCGAGGCCCCAGGACCCGTGCTCGCCGGCCACTTCGATCCTGACGTGGTTCGATGGGCTGCGCACGGCGGCATCCAGCCGGACGAGCTCCGCGGCACGCGCGGGCTCTGGAGCGCGGCGATCGATGGCTCCGGGCTCACCTGGCTGGCCGACCAGACATACGGGCCGGTCGCGCCGCTCGCGGACGGTCGCGCCCTGTTCGTGCCCCTCGACGATCCGGAGCAGTCGCACGGCGATCTCGCCGTGGCGTCAGCCGGCGGCGTGGAGAACCTGGGGTTCATCCGGCTTCCGTTCCTGGTCCAGCCGCACGACGATGCGCTGTACGCCTGGACGTCGGGAACCGACGCGCACCCGGTGCGCATCCCGCTCGACGGCACGGCGGAGATCCCGATCACCGGGGTACCGTCACGCACGATCCGCCAGGGCATCGTCGCGTCAGCGACGGGAACCCGAATCGCCGTCGGTGGCTGTACCGGCAATGTCGCCGTCCGGATCAACGGGTCATGGAGGACCCTGCGCGTGCGCGACAGCCCGATGGGCTTCGACGCGGGAAACCAGCTGATCTACCGCGAGGGCTGTGGCACGACGGGTGCCGTGCGTCGCGATGTCCGGTCGGGCCCGGATCCTGAGCTCCTCCCCGCCGGCGGCAGCGTCCGCATGACGTCGGACGGCCGCTGGGTGATCGGATCGACGGCCGAGGGCGACGGCCGGACCACCCTGGTGACGGCCCGGTCCCTCACGTCGAAGCTGGCCAGGACCTGGTCGCTCGTCGGCGCGTGGGACCTGACCCAGCTCGGAACGGACCGCTATGCCGTGCTCGTCGGCGTCGCGCCGTACTGGCAGTGGCACATCGTGATCGACCTGGAAGAGGGTTCGTACGGCTTCCTGCCGCCGATCAACCCGCCGCAGTAGCCCCCAGCAGGCGGAGTGACTGGGCCACGGCACGTTCGGCCGTGGCCAGGTTGCGGTCCCGGAAGCCATCCGGCTCCGGCGGTGCGGTATCGGCGGCGTCGATCATGGCCACCGGCGGCGGCGCCTGGTCGAACTGTTCGGCCTCGGCCGCCCAGCGCGCGCGCCAGCCACCGGGGGTCGCCGTCGGGACGTCGCGGTGCGCCTGCGCCAGCCACACGAGGGCCCACGAACGCGGCACGACCCGGTAGGCGTCGTAGCCGCCGCCCCCGGTCGCCAGCCAGCGACCGTCGCACCAGCGGTGTGCGACCTCGTGGAGCAGCTCGACGGCCCGTGCGTACGAGGCCGTCGTGACGCGGAGATGTGCCAGCGGATCCCAGGCGTGGGAGTCGCAGCCGTGCTGCGTGACGAGGAACGTCGGCCGGAACGCCTCGGCCAGCGCCGGAACGACGCGCTCAACGGCCGGCCGCCAGCTGCCGTCGCCGCTGTAGGGGTCGAGCGGGACGTTGACGGCCGTGCCCGGGGCGCGGCGCCCGCCGGACTCGTCCACGAAGCCCGTGCCTGGGAACAGGGCGTGGCCCGTCTCATGGATCGAGAAGGTCAGGACCTCCGGATCGTCCCAGAACAGCGCCTGCGTGCCGTCGCCATGGTGCACGTCCAGGTCCACGTAGAGGACCCGATGGCCGGCGTCCCGGGCGGCGGCCACGCCCAACGCGACGTCGTTGTAGATGCAGAACCCGCTCGCACGCGCCGCCATCGCGTGATGAAGGCCGCCGCCGGGATTGAAGGCATGGAGCGTCTCACCCGCGAGGACTCGCTCGGCAGCGGCGATCGAGCCTCCGGCGATCGCCGCCGACGCCTCGTGCATACCGCGGAACGGAGGGCAGTCGCCGGGCCCGATGCCCATGCGGGGGTGCCGGTCCGGGTCCTGCGAGAAGGCGCGCACCGCCTGGATGTAGGCCTCGTGGTGGAGCCGCGCGAGCTGCGCGTCGGTGGCGATCGGCGGCTCCAGGAAGCGCGACGCGCCGAAGTCGCGCAGCAGGTCGATCCCGGGGCCAAAGCGGCGCGGCGTGAGCGGGTGACCGGGCCCGAAATCGTACCGGCGGACCGCCTCGCCGAAGGCCACGACCGGCTGTTCGCCCGCCTCGGTCACTCCGTGACGTGTTCCCAGCCAGCGGCGCGGGCGGCCTCCCCGAGCGCATCCGCGGGCTCTGCGCCGCGGTCGATCGCCGCGGCGTACCGGCCGACCATGCCGGCAAACGGTCCCCGGCCACCTTCCGGCGCCTCGAGCACGGTGGCGTCCCCGACGTCGTCGTCGGCCGCCTCACCCGCGGCGACCAGCACGATCAGCGATGCCCCGTGGTACGCGGCGGCCTCCACCCCGGTCTGCCGCGCGTCGGCGGGGAGCGCCTCGGCGAGGATGACCACCCGGACGCCGCTGAGGTAGCTGAGCCCGAGGCCGATGTCCGCGGCATCCAGCCTCGGAAGCGGCCCGGTCCCCTCCCCGGCCGGGGTGCGGCCGGCGGGATCGCGCAGCAGCGCCGCGTGGCGCACGCCCGAGCGGCCCAGCTCGACGACGACGCGGTCCCCATCCTCGTCGTCCCCGATGGAGCCGACGAGCTCGACGTCGGCTCCGGCGTGCGCGGCGGCCACGGCCACCAGCGCGGCGAGCCCGTCGAGCGCCACCGAATGCGGAGCCGCCTCCGCGAGGCCGGCAGCGGCGGTGAGTCCGGCAACGCCCGATGGACCGCCGACGCCCGGCGGTTCGGCGGCTCCCTGCGGCCGGGCCAGGCCCGGACGCCCCACCACCACGATCATGCCGCCCGCCCCGGAGCGCGCGGCGGGGTCAAGACTCCGCGGCGGCCGTCTGGCGTGACTCGCGGACCACCTCGACCTCGCCGAGTCCCGCATCCCGGAGATCGGCCTCGAACCCGGCGGCGTCGCCGACGATGACGATGCACGCGTCGTCCGGCCGGACGTGGGCGCGCGCTGCCGTCAGGACATCGTCCGCGGTGACGGCCGCGACGGCAGGCCGGTATCGGTCCAGCTCGTCGTCCGGCAGCTCGAAGACCACCAGCCCGCCGAGCGCCGCGGCCACCTGCCCGGCTGTCTCGAAGCGGAGGGGGAAGACGCCCACGAGGTAGTCGCGGGCCATCGCCAGCTCCTCGGCCGTGACCGCCTCCTCGCGCATGCCCTCGAGCACCCCGAGGATGTCGCGGATGGCCGGCACGGTCACCTCGCTCTGAACGGCGCATCGAACCGCGAAGGGACCGGCCGCACGACGGAAGTCGAAGCCTGAGTGGACGCCGTACGTATAGCCGCGCTCCTCGCGCAGCAGCCGGTTCAGGCGCGAGTTGAAGAGGCCGCCGAGGATCGTGTTGAGGACGCTCAGCGCGTGGAAGTCCGGGACGCGGCGCGGCAGGCCCACGTGCCCGACGCGAACCTCCGACTGCGGGGAGCCCGGCCGGTCGACCAGCAGGACCCTGGCCATGCCGGTTCGTGGCTTGACGTCGAGTGGCGGCGCGGCGATCGGCGCGGCGGTGTTCGGCCAGTCGGCGAAGGCCGCCGAAACACGCTCGGCAATGTCGAGCCCGGTCAGGTCGCCCGCCACCAGCACGGTCGCCGCACCGGGACGCATCAGCTCGTGGTGGCGTGCCGCGACGGCCGCGCGATCGATCCGCGACACCGTCTCCTCGATGCCGGCCAGGGGCCGCCGGTACGGCGTGCCCGGGGCATAGACGCGCTCCGGGAAGAGTCGCTCGCTGCGGCGGCGCGGGTCCGCCTTCGCCTGCATGAGGTCGTTGATGCGCTCCTCGCGGATTCGCTCCACCTCGTGCTCGGGGAAGCTCGGCTCCAGGGCCAGCTCGGCCAGGAGAGCCAGGGCCGGCTCCAGGCGCGACCGCGCCACCTCGATTCCCGCAGCAATGCTGTCCCAGCCGGCGTCGGCCGACAGCTCCGCTCCGAGCCGCTCCGCTGCCTCGATGAGCTCCACGGCGTTGCGCCGCCGCGTGCCCTCGCTCATCGCACGTGCCATGAGCACGGTGATGCCGCCGAGCTCCGCGGGCTCGCTGGTGACGCCGCCGCCGGCATCGCCGCGGACGATCAGCTGCGCCGTGAGGAGCGGCCGTCCGGGCACGTGCGCAGTCACGACGGTCATGCCGTTGTCCAGGGTCTGGCGCTCGAACCTTGGGAAGTGGTACTCGCGCGGCGCCGCTGCGGAGGGACGCCGGTCCAGCACCGACAGCGAGTCCGAACCATCGGCACCGGCCACGTCGACCGGAACGGCTGCGCTTTGCTCCGCGGCCACGGCCGCGCCGATCGGGCCCGCGGTCTCCAGCACGTCCTCGCGACTGGGTCCGGCTTCCTCGGCGGGCACCGCAACGGGCGTGTCCGTGGAGAACTCACGGGCGGCCTCCTCGGGCAGGATGACCTCGTCGCGATCGTCGCCACGCCCGTCCATGCGGGTCATGCGGCGGCCTCCGTCTCGGTGCTTTCGGCGGGCACGTACGTCACCACGGCCCGGTTGTCAGGCCGGAAGACGTCAGCGGCGAGCGAGCGGATCTGCTCCCCGTCCACGGCCAGGTAGCGCTCGAGCTGCTCGTTGATCAGCTGCGGCCGGTCGAAGTACGTCGCGAACATGCTCAGCCGGTCGGCGACCTCCTCCATTCGCGACAGGGCCCCGAGCTCCGCCGATTCGATCAGGGCATGCGCGCGTGCCATCTCGTCGTCGGTGACCTTCTCGGAGGCCAGCCGGTCGAGCTCCTCCAGGTAGACACGCTCGACGGTGGCTGCGTCGCTCTCCGGCCGGGCCGTCACCCAGCCCGCGAAGATGGAGTGGCCGGAGACCAGCGGCAGCGCGAACGCGACCACGTCCTGCGCGATCCGCTCGTCACGAACCAGCCGGCGGTAGAGACGGCTGCCCTTGCCGCCGGCCAGGATCTGCCCGGCGACCTCGAGGGCGTCGAATTCGGCGGTCCCGTAGGCGGGCATCCGGAAGCCGAAGTGGACGCGCTCCAGCGGCACGGCATCGGGCACCACCATGCGGACCTCGGAGCCGATGTGGTCTGCCGTCTGTGGCAGCTCGAAGCCCGGCAGCGGGGGCGTCGGCGCGATCCCGCCGAAGAGTCGCTCCACCGCCGCGAAGACCGGCTCCTCGTCGACGTCGCCGGCCACCGTCAGGACCGCGTTGTTCGGTCCGTACCAGGTCCGGAAGAACGCGGTGACGTCCTCGAGGCTGGCGGCGTCCAGGTCCTCCATCGACCCGATCGGCGTGTGGTGGTACGGGTGGCCGTCGGGGAAGACGGCCGCCATCAGCTTCTCGTAGAAGGTGCCGTACGGCCGGTTGTCGTAGCTCTGGCGCTTCTCGTTCTTGACCACTTCCCGCTGGTTGTCCAGGTTGTCCTGGCTGAGGGCGTCGAGCAGCGTTGCCATTCGGTCGGCCTCGAGCCAGAGGCCCAGCTCGACCTGGTGCGACGGCAGCGTCTCGAAGTAGTTGGTGCGGTCGAAGTAGGTGGTCGCGTTGTTGACGCCGCCCGCGCCCTGCACGATGGCCATGTGCTCGGCCTTCCCGACGTGGCGCGAGCCCTGGAACATGAAATGCTCGAAGAGGTGCGCGAAGCCGGTCTTGCCGGGCGACTCGTGCTTCGAGCCCACGGCGTACCAGAGGTTGATCGCGGCAACGGGGGCGAGGCGATCCGGCGCCACGATGACGCGCAGGCCGTTGTCCAGGCGGCGCTCGGTGAAGCGGACGTGGGGCAGGTCGGACTGGGTGGGCGGCATCCACTCTCCGGGTTCGCAGCGGGGTGCAGTCGGTGGGTCAGCGATTGTGACACGACACGGCGTGGTGGCGGGCGAAAACGTATGCCCCTTCGGTTGCCGTTTGTTTCAGACCGGTTTGACACTCGGCCGGTGCCGTGTTAGTCTTTCATCTAACAGACGTTAGTGGAGGCACATCGGAATGGCTCGCGCGACCGGCGAAGGGCAGCGGCGTGCGGTGGTGGCGGCGGCAAGTCCGCAGCCGCGGCCGAGAGTGCGTGACTTCTCTGGCGGAGCCCAGGGCCAGACGGTGTCGTTCGATCCTCGGACCGCCTACGACTTCCTCATCAGCGCCGAGATCGGCAAGGGCGAGGAGTCGGACCTCCAGCCGGAGGACCGTGACTGGCTGCGGCGCAGCCGGGAGGCCCTGGGGGACGAGGTCCGCACCTCGCTTGACGCCTGCTTCGGCGATGAGTCCAAGGGCATCTTCCATGGGCTCGCGTCGATGCTCGTCGAGACAAAGGACGTTCGGACGGCCGCGGACGTGCTGAAAGCCGTCGACGCCGCGGGGCCGCGCGGCATTGCCGCGGTGGTCATCCGAGACAGCCTCAGCCAACCGATGCCGGACGAGCTCATCGAGCGCGTGCTGGACCGGGACGCAGACGCCGTCGAGGAGCTCCAGCCGCACCTGAGCGAGTGGCTGGCGGGCGAGGTGCTCGAGTTCCTCGGGAGGGTGGACCAGCAGTTCGACACCATGCGAGCTTCCCTGGCTGCGTGGCTCCCCTTCTTCCAGCAGGTCGAGGACCGGATCGGGCGCTTCCAGGAGCGCGACGTGGCCAGCCGCCGGTCCGAGCAGCGAACCATGGACGCCGGCCAGCTGATCGAGCGGGTGACCGGCGGCCTGCGCTGGATCCCGGAGTCGCAGACTCGCCGCGTGGTGCTGGCGCCGTCGTACTTCTCACGCCCGTACAACTACGTCTACCAGGGCCGCGACTGGCGGCTCTTCGCCTACCCGATCGCGGACGCCGTGCTGGAGGCCGCGGACACGAGCACGCCGCCGAGCTCGATCGTGCGCCTCTACCGCACGCTCGGCGACCCCACCCGCCTTCGCACGCTGAAGCTGCTGAGCGAACGCGACTGGTACCTGACGGAGCTGGCCACCCAGCTCGAGCTGTCGAAGCCGACGATGAAGCACCACCTCGCGCAGATGCGGGCCGCCGGCCTCGTCACCGTCACCGAAGAGGGCAGCCTCACGTACTACAGCCTGCGCCGCGAGCGACTCGCGGAAGCCGGCCCGGAGCTCAGCCGCTTCATCGGCTAGCTCCGCGCAATCCATCCATCCGGTCCAGGCGCCGAGCCCGGATCGGGCACGAGTTAGATGAATCACTTACAGGAGGGTGATGAGATGAGAACTCTCGATACGATCGCCCGGCTCCAGCTGGACGACCGCGACGCATCCATGCGCCGCCACCTGGCGGCCAGGACCACCATGCGATCTCTGGCGCGCGCCCGCTCGGCGCCCGCCCCGATCGATCTGCAGCCCGACGGCTGCCAATCAACGGCGGCCAGCCGGACGGCCGCAGCACAGCGCCCCGCCTGATGGCGGGGCGCGTGCCTTACTCGGGCACGTCCACGACGCTGACCGTCGCGCCGTCCACCGCCTCCGCGCCGCTGAGGCGGTAAACCTTCAGGCCTTCGGCGGCGAGGTAGGGCAGCGCGCGAAGCATCATCCGGTGCTGCCGCCTGACGATCCTGGCCGGGACAGAACGGCCCACACGACGGGTGTTGCGTTCGAGACATTGAGCCAAGCTCACGTCGAAGACGACCGCGACTGGTGGGCGCCCGAAGCGATCGGCAGCCTCGAGCAACGGAAGCCGCGCATCGTGGCGAACGTTGGTGGCGTCGATCACCGTCAGCCAGCCCATCGCCAGGCGCTCCGACGCCGCCGCGTGAAGCAGCTGGAACGCCGCATCGCTGGCCGACTGGTCCGCCTCGTCACCCGCCACCCTCGCGCGGTAGGCGTCCGACGAGAGGACCGCATCGGCGGAGAAGCAGCGCGCCGCGAAGCTGGACTTGCCGGCACCCGACGCGCCGATCAGCAGCACGAGCGCGTCCGCCGGCAGCTCGATCGGACCGGCCTGGGCACTCACGCGGCCGCTACGATGGCCGCCGAACGTGGAGGCCGTCAAGGAGTCGCGGGCCTGGTGGTGCCGGTGAATCGAGGCGCGCGGCCGGCGCGGGTCCTGCCGCTCGGTCAGCTGATCAACCTGTCCGTCTACTGGTTCGGGCTGACGGCCATCTGGGCGGGCCTGGACGCGACCGTGCTGCCGAAGCGGCTCGAGGCACTGCCGGAGGTCGGCCCTGACAGGCTGGGGGTCGCCCTCGGCATCACGGTGTTCGCCGGGGTGCTGATGCCGATCCTCGTCCAGCCGACGATCGGCGCGATCTCGGACTACACCACGTCCCGCTGGGGACGCCGCAAACCGTTCATAGCCGTCGGTGCGACGCTCGACGTGGTCTTCCTGGTCGCGCTCGCGACCTCGAACAGCTTCCTCGCCATCGTCGTGTTCTACACGCTGCTCCAGCTCTCCTCGAACCTCGCGCAGGGCGCCTTTCAGGGCTACCTGCCGGACCTCGTCCCTGCCCGGCAGGTGGCGCAGGCGAGCGGGCTGATGGGCCTGATGATCGTGCTCGGCCAGGTCGGCGGCACGCTGATCGGCTCGCTCGGCCTGCTGCTGTACCCGGGCCTGCCGGCCGCGGAGCAGATGCTCCTGCCGACGATCGGCCTCGGCGTGGTCGAGTTCGCGACGGCGGCGGTCGTGCTGCTGCGCGTCCGCGACGGGCCGGCGGGCATCACCCGCGAGGGCCGCTCCTGGCGCTCCATCGGCCTGTCGGCCTGGAACCGGGACACGCTCCACGAACGCAGCTTCGTCTGGCTGGTCGTGTCACGCCTCCTGTTCCTGGCGGGGACCGGCGCCATCGTCCGTTTCGCGCTGCAGTACCTGGTTCGGGCCTTCGGCATGGACGACAGGGCGGCGGGCGAGTTCATCAATGTCGCGCTCATCTTCGTCGTCGTGCCCACGGCGCTCACGGTCGTTCCCGCGGCACGGCTCTCCGACCGTCTCGGCCGGAAGCCGCTGATCTACGCCGCCTGCGCGTTCGGCGCGGTCGGGCTGCTGGTCGTCGCGTTGACGCCGTCGATCGAGGCCGCGCTGGTGGCACTCTCGGTCGTCGGCATCGGCGCAGGCGCCTTCCTTGCCGTCGATTGGGCCCTCATGACGGACATCATCCCGAAGGGCACACCCGGCCGGTTCATGGGCATCTCGAACGTCGGCACCGCCATGGCGGGGCCGGTGGCGGCTCTGCTCGGAGGCGTGGTCATGGACGCGGTGGCCAAGACGAACCGTGCCGCCAGTCCTCGCGCCGCCTACCTCGTCGGCGTGGCCTTCTTCGTCCTTGCAGCGGTGGCCCTGCGGCCCGTGGACCCGACGCCAAGGGACTGACGCGGCCGGGGGCGCGCAAGTCGCCGCCCTACGGCACCGTGATGTGGCGCCCTGCGACGTCCCCCGTGTACACCTCGCAGAACACGTTGACGTGGTCGCCGGATTTGAGGTTCATCACGCTCGTCAGATCCGTGGTGAATCCGCCGGTCCCGTTGGTGATGCCCTTCTTGATCGCCGGGATGGCCGCGTCCCCGGCGTAGGCCTCCACCTGCCAGCCGTCATCCGGCTCGCAGCTGCCGCTTACCCTGTCCGTGCCCGCATTGATGGTGACCGGAATGGAGGGAATGTCCCAGTTCGCGTCCAACCCGACGGCGTTGACCGCGTTGATGCTGTCCCCTGGGATGGCCCGCACCAAACCGCCGTTGTTGAGCTTGATGAAGTCGCCCTCGAAGTAGCCGAAGCGGTTTGCTCCGCCGCTGGCGGTGCCCTTCTGGTTGAGCGTGGAGTCGTACAGCAGGACATCCACGGGTGTGCCCGGATTGGCGGAGCCCCATGCTGACGTCCGGTACGGCCGGCCCACCCACACCTTCAGCGTCGGCGTGCTGTGGCCGATCCAGGCGAGATCGCCGTGCGCATTGCTCCACTCGACGTTGACCCAGTCCCAGCCGCGCACGTCCGCATCGGCGGTGAAGTCGTGGCTGTAGGCGCCGTCACCCCCCGTGGGCTCGTCGGCATTGAAGCCGACCTCCGAAACGTCGAACCCCGTCCGGGAATAGAAGCTCACGTGAACGCTCGAGCCGGCCGGTCCAAGGCCATAGACGGTGTCGTCGTCGCGATTGGAGGACAGCGTCAGCCGCGGAACGGTGAACGTGTGGCTCCTGGTTCCGATGGTGGCCTTGATCGTGTCGCCGACCTCGATCGCTTCGCCGTCGATGCATGGCACGTCGTAATCGCCGTTCGCGCGTGACTTGACCGTCACCTTCGCCTTCAGCTCGCCGCCGACGTCCTTCCACACAAACGCGATCGTCTTCCTATTGCCCGCGTTCATGCCGTACCAGTTGCAACCGCTGAGCTCGGCATAGATCCTGACGGGGCTCGGCGCCGCCGACACGGCTGCCGGCAGCGTCACGAGGACGAGCCCGGCAGAGAGCACCGCGAGGACGACGCCGCGCCAAGCGCGCCTGGATCTGGACATGACATGCCTCCTGGTGCCGGACGTCAATGCGGATCACCTCCGGCCGGGGACGAAATGCACGCGCCGGGCGGGCTCCGCGGATCGAGCTCCTAGCCGATGCCGCGGAGCATCGCGGCGGGTGGTGGGGGACCTACGGCACCGTGATGTGGCGCATCGAGACGTCACCGCTGGGCATCTTGCAGTACACGTTCACCTTGTCGCCGTGCCGGAGGTCCATCTGGCTCGTGAGGTCGGTGTTGAAGGCGCCGGTGCCGGTGGTGATCCCCGCGTCGAACCCGTATCGATTTGCCGTGTTCGAGAATGCGTCGACTTCCCACCCGTCGTTCGGCCGGCAGATGCCGGAGACCTTGTCGGTGTTCACGTTGGCAGTGATGCTGATCGACGGGAGCTGCCAAGCCGCGTCGGAGCCGATCCCTGCGGTGGCGTCGACGTAGTCTCCGGCGATGGCGCGGGGCCGTCCGCCGTGATAGCCGATGAAGTCGCCCTCGAAATGGTTCCATCGATCCGCGCCCGTCGCGACCGAGCCTTTGACGACGTGCGTCGAGTCCTCGAGCGTTACCGCCACTGCGGTGCCAGGGTTCGCGTTACCCCACAGGGAGGCGCCGTCCGGCCGCCCGACCCAGACCTGCAGGGTCGGAACCTGGCGATCGAGATAGACGCTGTCACCGTGCGCGTTCCACCAGCGGACGCCGGCACGGTCCCAACCCTTCATATCGCCGTCGCCCGTGAAGTCGTGCGAATAGGCTCCACTGACGTCGGTCGGTTCGGTGACGGCGTGAGAGTTGGCCGCGTTATAGAAGCCGGTGACCTGCAGCCACGAGACGTCAACGGTGCTGCCGTCCGGACCGAAGCCCGACACCGTGTTGCTGTCGCGATTGGCCTCGAGCGTGAGGGTGGGCACCGTCAGCGTGTGCGTCTTGGTGCCGATCGTCGCCTTGATCGTGTCTCCAGGCTCGATCGCTTCGCCGTAGTCGCAGGCGGTGTCGTAGCTGCCGTTCGCGCGTGACTTGAGTGTTTGCTTCGACTTCAGGACGCCGTCGGCATCCTTCCAGAGGAACACGATCGTCTGCTTGTTGCCGGCACTGTCGCCGTACCAGCCACAGTCACCCATTTGGGCGAAGATCTTGATCGCGCTCGGCGCCGCGGACACCGTCGCCGGGAGCATGGCCACGAGGAGCCCGGCGGCGACCAGAACAAAGAGCGCGCCACGCACAGCGCGCCTGGACTTGAGCATTCGATTCCCCTCCCGTGCACCGACGTCGGCTTGAACCGCCGCTGGCCGTCGGAACAGGTCCGACCCTAGGCGGCGGTGGACTCCGAGTCAAGCACCAAGCGAACGTTCGCGCCGTCGGTCCAGTCCGCGAGCGAATGGACGTCCATGAGTCGCTCGCGGAGGGCTGGGTCCAGGGCGCGCGCGGCGGCGATCGCCGTGTCGACGCTGGTGAGGCAGAGGATCCCCTCAGCCACGGCCGCATGACGGATGGCTGCTGCGTCCCGCACCGGGCCCGAGCGTGGCGAGGGCGTGTTGACGACCAGCGAGATCCGGCCGGACGCGATCTCGTCGAGGATGCCGGGCAGCGCGGCGTCCTCCTCGCCGAGACGGGATACCTCCGAGACGGGATGGCCGCCTTCACGCAAGGCGGCCGCCGTGCCGCGGGTGGCACAGAAGCGGTAGCCGGCCCGCGCCAGGGCTCCGGCCAGGGCCGGCAGGGCCCACTTGTCGCGGTCGGCCAGCGAGACGAGCGCGACGGCTCCCCCCTCCCCCGCAACGGGCGGCCGCAGCGCGGCGGCGATCAGCGCCTTGGCCATGGCCACGTCGGCATCCATGTCGATCCCGATCACCTCGCCCGTGGACTGCATGCCCGGTCCGAGCGACGGGTCCACGCCGCGCAGCTTCGAGGTGGAGAAGACCGGCGCCTTCACCGCAACGTACGCCGGAGGCGGACGGAGGCCTCCCTCCCACCCGAGCTCCTCGAGGGAGGCGCCGAGCGCCACTCGGGTCGCCAGCGCGACCATCGGCACGCCCGTGACCTTGGAGAGGAAGGGCACGGTGCGGCTGGCGCGCGGGTTGACCTCGAGCAGGTAGACGCCGTCGTCACGCACGATGAACTGGGCATTGATCAGCCCGCGGACGCCCATCTCGAGCGCCACGCGCGTCAACGACTCCACGATCGACTCCTGGTCGGCCCCAGAGAGCCGCTGCGGCGGGAAGACGGCGACCGAGTCACCCGAATGCACGCCGGCGCGCTCGACGTGCTCCATGAGGCCCGGGATCAGCACGCGCTCGCCGTCGGAGACCGCGTCGATGTCGACCTCGAGGCCCTCCAGGTAGGCATCGATCCGCACGGGACGATCCTCGGAGACGACCGTCGCCGCGGCCAGCTGCCGGGCCAGGTCCTCCGGCCCGAAGCAAAAGTCGATGGCGAGCCCCCCGATCACGAAGCTCGGGCGCACGATCACCGGGTACCCGACGCGGTCCGCGACCGTGAGCGCCTCCTCCAGGGAGGTCGCGATGCCGCCTTCGGGCTGCGGGATGCCGAGCCGCTCGACCATCCCCGCGAAGCGCGTGCGCTCCTCTGCCATGTCGATGATGTCGAGTGAGATGCCGGCCAGCGGGACGCCGGCGGCGGACAGCGCGGCCGCCAGGTTGAGCGGCGTCTGACCGCCGAACTGCACCAGGGCCGGAAGGGTGCCGGGGCCGTCCGGGGACTCCGCATGCGCGACGGCCAGGACGCTCTCCGGATCGAGCGGCTCGAAGTAGAGCCGGGAGGATGCGTCGAAGTCGGTCGAGACCGTCTCCGGATTCGAGTTGACCATCACGGCCTGCCAGCCGTCCTCGCGGAGCGTCGCCGCCGCCTGCACGGCGCAGTAGTCGAACTCGATGCCCTGCCCGATTCGAACCGGCCCGGAGCCGATCACCAGCGCCGCCGGGCGGCCGACCGGTGGCGCCTCCGGGGGCGAGCCCGCCGCCGCGTAGGTCGAGTAGAAGTAGGGCGTCTCCGCCGCGAACTCGGCGGCGCAGGTGTCGACCATGGCGAATCCCGGTCGGAGGCCGATGGCCTCGCGCCGGCCGGCCACCTCCTCGAGGGTCAGGCCGGTGAGCGTGGCCACGTCGCGGTCGCCGAACGCGGCACGCTTCGCCGACACGAGCAGGCCGTCGGAGACCGTCCGGCCCTCCTCGCGCAGCCGCTCGGCCAGGTCCACGAGCCGCTCCATCTCCCCGACGAACCAGGGCGCGATCCCGGTGACCGCCTGGAGCTCCGAGCCCGGCACGCCTCGGCGGAGGAGCGCAAGCAGCCGCCAGAGGCGCGAGTCCGACGGCGACAGGAAGCGCTTCAGCAGGATCGGCCGGGATGCTGCCATCGCGTTCGTGCGATCGGCGCAGACCAGACCGTCCTCGCCAACGAACACCTCGCCGATCAGCTCCTCGCGGCCGAAGCCCGAGTAGGGCCCCAGGTCTGCCGCGCGCCCGACGGGGCCGGCGAGGATGTCGAGCGTCCGGCCCCAGGCCGGGTCCTCGGCCAGGAACCCGGCACCGGCCTGCTCGAGGCCGCGGAGCGCCTTGTTCAGCGCCGCGCCGAACGTGCGGTCGATGGCCATCACCTCGCCGGTGGCCTTCATCTGCGAGCCGAGGCTGCGGTCGGCGGTCGGGAACTTGTCGAACGGAAACCGGGGGAGCTTCACGACCACGTAGTCCAGCGCCGGCTCGAAGGCCGCGACCGTGGTGCCCGTGATGGCGTTGGGGATCTCGGCCAGCCGCCGCCCGATGGCGATCTGCGCGGCCACCCGGGCGATGGGATAGCCCGTTGCCTTGGATGCGAGCGCGGACGAACGGCTGACCCGCGGATTGACCTCGATCACGGCGTACTGGCTGGAGTCCGGTGAGAGCGCGAACTGGACGTTGCAGCCGCCCTCCACGCCGAGCGCCCGGATGATCGCGAGGGCCGCCGAGCGCAGCATCTGGTGGACCGGATCCGGCAGCGTCTGAACCGGAGCGACCACGATCGAGTCGCCCGTGTGCACGCCCAGCGGGTCCACGTTCTCCATCGAGCAGACCGCGATGCACGTGTCGTCGGCGTCCCGCATGACCTCGTACTCGATCTCCTGCCAGCCGACCAGGCACTGCTCCACCATGACCTGGCCGATGGGACTCAGGCGGAGGCCCGCGCGAACGCGCTCCCGGTACTCCTCCTCGGTCGCCACGATCCCGCCGCCCGTCCCGCCGAGCGTGAATGCGGGCCGGATGACAGCCGGCAGCCCGATCCGCTCAAGCGCAAGGTCGATGCCCGCCGCGCGATCCGCATCGGTCGCGCCCGTGACGATGTGGGAGGGCGCATACGGCTGGCCGATGCGGTCCAGCAAATCGCGGAAGTGCTCGCGGTCCTCCGCCATCTCGATCGCCTCGATCGGCGTGCCGAGCAGGCGCGTGCCGGTCCGCCGAAGGGCGCCGCTGCGCTCCAGATCCATGGCCAGGTTCAGGGCGGTCTGGCCGCCGAGGCCAGCCAGCACCCCGTCGGGCCGCTCGCGCTCGAGGATGCGCTCGGCGACCTCCACCGTCAGGGGCTCGAGGTAGACGACGTCCGCGACCCCGGGGTCCGTCATGATCGTGGCCGGATTGCTGTTGAGCAGGATCGTCCGGACGCCCTCCTCGCGGAGCGCGCGGCATGCCTGCGTCCCGGCGTAATCGAACTCGGCCGCCTGGCCGATGACCACGGGACCAGACCCGAGGATCAGCACCGAGCGCGGCCGCTCGGCCGGAGCGCGCTGCCATCCGGGCAACTCGGGCACGGCGACCGCCATCAGCTGGACGACCCGGACTCCGCGGCGAGCACGCGCGCGGCAAAGCGATCGAAGACCTCGGCCGCGTCGAGCGGTCCGGGCGAGCCCTCCGGGTGGTATTGAACGGTCTCGATCGGCAGGGCCCGATGGCGAAGCCCCTCCACGGAGCCGTCGTTCAGGTTGCGCTGGCTCACCGCGAAGCCACTCGCCTCGTTCACCGTCTCCCCGACGACCTGGACCTCGTGGTTCTGCGCCGTGATCTGGACCCGGCCGGTGCCCAGGTCCTGCACGGGATGGTTGGCGCCGTGATGGCCGAACGGCAACCGTCGCGTGTCGGCGCCAGCGGCGCGCGCCACGATCTGGTGGCCGAGGCAGATGCCCAGCAGCGCGCGCCCGTCTTCGATGACGGCGCGCGCGAAGGCGACGGGCGCGTCGAGCCGGGCCGGATCCCCCGGGCCGGGTGACAGGACGACGCCGCATACGTCCGAGGTCAGGGCCGTGCTCGCGGTGGCCGTGTGCGGCAGGACCCGGATGCGCAGGCCGCGCCGCTGGAGCGACCGGATGATATTGGTCTTGAGGCCGTAGTCGACGACCGCGACCAGCGGCCCACGATCACCGACCTCATACGGGCGGCCGGCCGAGACCTGGCTGACGAAGTCCTGGTCCTCCCAGCGCGGCAACGCGCGGGCCCGGTCCACCGCCTCGTCCGGATCGACCTCGTTCGGGGCGGTGATGATCGCGCGCTGGCAACCCGTCTCGCGCAGGTGCCGCGCGAGCGCGCGGGTGTCCACCCCGGCAATGGCGGGCACGCCGGACGCGCGCAGGATGTGGACGATCTGGCGGGCGCGGCCGAGGACCGCGGCAGTCGCGTGGCCGACGACGAGGCCTCGCAGCCACGGCCGCTCCGATTGGTCGTCGCGCGTCAGACGACCGTGGTTGCCGATGAGTGGATAGGTCATCACCACGACCTGGCCGGCGTACGACGGGTCGGTGCAGACCTCCTGGTAGCCGGTCTGGCTGGTGTTCACCACCAGGTCTCCGCCCGACCGAACCGGTGCGCCGAACGAGGCGCCGCGGAACCAGGTGCCGTCCTCGAGCGCCAGCAGCGCCGGGCCGTGGGCGCCGATCCGAGGATCCACCACGGCATCCAGGGGCAGCGGCAACGGAGCGTGGATGGGGAGCACGGCAGCGGGACCGGACAGAGAGAAACCACCGCCCGCGGGCAGGCGGTGGTCATCAAATTGCAGGATCAAACGCCCTCCTTGCCGGCCTCTCAGGACCCTCGTCCGGCCTCACGGGACCGGCCTTGCAAGAACGTCGCTAGCCTAGCACGGGCCGCGGCCATCCGGCCGCCTGGCGCTACGCGATTGGCAGATGCTCGTGCCGGCGATTACTCGCCGACGGCCTCGGCCCTGGTGCGCTCCGACTCCTCGGATCGCTCGCCTTCCGGCTGGAACAGGTCCTCGCCGGCCGCCTGGCCACCGAGGTAGTCGAGCCCGTCCGCGCGCGACTCGGCGTTCCCCGAGATGCTCTCGTCCTCGGAGACGCGGTCGGCCAGCGAGCCCATGCCCGGCATGGACGACTCGCCGCCCATGGCCGAGGCCGCTCCGAAGTCCATGCCGTTCTCGAGCGAGTGGCCGTTGCGGCTGCCCGCGCCCACCAGATCGCGAGCCGACTCGACCGGGATGCGGACCAGCTCGACCGCACGCTCCCCGGCACGCCGGGCGGTTTCGACGCCCGTCCGCGCCATCCCCGACCGCGCCGAGATGCGGCGTCGGAGGGCAGCGCGGCGGCGGGCTCCACGCGCCGGATCCAGGAAGAACGCGACACCGGCGGCCACGGCCGCCCCGATGGCCACGACCACGCCGGCCGTCAGCCCGCGTGCCAGGCCCGAGGTGCGCTTCGGTGCCGGCGCGACCGCGGTGCGGATGTCGCGCAGGCGGTCGCCGGCCGTCTCCAGCGCACCACCGATTGCGCGGCCGGCCTCGGACGCCGCACCGGTCACGAGCCGCCCGGCGTCGCCGGCCGCACTGCTGACGGCACGGCCCGCATCACCGACGGCGCGGCCTGCGTCGTCCAGTGACGGGATCTGCGGCCGCTCCACGTGTGGGAGATCGATCGACGGCAGGTCGATCTGCGGCATGGAGATGGAGGGCAGATCGATCGACGGGCGGAATCGGGACGTGTCGACCCGTCGCGGGTCGGCGTTCCCCAGGCGGGCCCGGATCTTTGAGGTGTCGATCGTTGGAAGGTTCAGGTCCATGGAGGTATCCCCTGTCTGCCGCGTGAGGAACGGCTTTGCGATGGTGGCACCTGCGGCACGCTGGCGCCCTTTCCGGATCGCCGCCGGACGTTACGGACGCGTGGTGGTCGCGTGCAGGAGCTTGCGCAGCCGCGGCGCGATCAGCTCCACCCACGCGGAATATTGCTTGGCGCTCGGATGCAGCCCATCCTCCGCCACCAGCGACGGATCGTCCGGTACGAGGTCGGCCACCGGGCTGATGTCCACGACCAGCATGGCCATCGATGCGGCCTCCGACACCAGGACGTCGTTGAAGGCGTGGATCCGCGTCGACTGCCGTCCCGGGTCGCCGAATTCGCCGCCCTGGGGCGTCAGGGTGTAGTCCGGCGTCGTGACGAGGAGGATTCGGTCGGGTGGGAGCCGGCCGGCGAGGTCGCTGAGGATCGAGCGCAGGTTCGTGCGGTAGGCCTCCACCTCGGCGTTGCGCACCACGTCGTTCACGCCGATCAGGAGGCTCACGAGGTCCGGCTCCAGGCCCGCGAGCTGGCCGAGCTGGTCGTCCAGGACGTCCTCGGCGGTCGAACCGTTGACCGCCAGATTGGCGACGAGGTCCAGGTCTGCCCCGGGATTGAGCATCCTCACGAGCTGGTTGGGCCAGCGTTCGCGAGGCTTCACCGACGTACCGATCGTGTACGAGTCGCCCAGCGCGACGTAGCGCAACGGCCCGGCGGGTTCGGTTGCGGCGAAGCTGCGGACCGCCGGCGTGCCACCGACCGAGTAGCTCGGGGCGCCCGCGGTGGCGAGGCTTCGAGGCGCGCTCGATAGGGCCGCGCCGCTGCATCCAGCGAGCGACAGACCTGCCACGGACGCAAGCACGAACAGGGACCTCACCGCAAGGCTCCGCAGGATACCCGCAATGGCCGACCTTGCCCACGCCGCGTACCCTGTGCGCGACGGAGCCACGTCCTCGACGGGTGGCCCCTCCATAGTCAGCAAGGGAGAACGGCGCATGGCGCGTGCGATGTGGCGCGGCGCAATCCAGTTCGGGCTCGTGACGATCCCGGTCAAGCTGTACCTGGCGACGGAGTCACGGGGCGGCCTCTCGTTCCACCTGCTTCACAAGGAATGCCTGAACCGGGTCCAGATGAAGACGCATTGCCCGGAGCATGGCGAGATCTCGCGGTCCGACACCGTCCGCGGGTTCGAATGGTCGAAGGGCCAGTACGTGGTCATCGACGAGAAGGACTTCGACGCGGTGCCGTTGAGGACGGTCCGCGCCATCGAGATCGAGCAGTTCGTCGAGGCGCACCCCGGCGAGTACGCGACCACGTTCGTGAAGCAGTGCTACTACCTGGAGCCCGAGGCGGTCGGACGCAAGGCGTTCTACCTTCTGAGGAGCGTGCTGGCCGAGACCGGCCTCGAGGCCATCTGCAAGATCGTCCTGAAGGACCGCGAGGCGCTCGCCTCGATCAACCCCTATTCCAAGACGATGCTCCTCTCCACGCTCTACTGGCCGGACGAGGTCCGCGAGGTCGGCGAGCTCGACCTTCCCGCCGAGGAATACGAGTTCAAGCCCGCGGAGAAGCAGATGGCGCGCCAGCTCGTCGAGACGATGACCGGCGAGTTCGACCCGTCCCAGTACCGGGATGAGTACCGGGAAGCCCTCATGAAGGTCATCGAGGCCAAGATCGAGGGCGAGCCGATCGAGGCACCAAGGCCCGTCGAGGCACCCAGCAAGCTGACCGACCTGATGGCCGTGCTCGAGGCGAGCGTGGCCGCGGCGCGAGAATCGCGGGGCGGCACCGGCGCAGGCGCAGCGAAATCCGGGGAGAAGGAGCCCACGTCCGTTGCCGCCGCGCGCAAGCGCAAGGCGGCTGGCTCGGCGGCTGCGGACAAGGCGAAGCCCGCCGCACGCTCCTCGTCGAGGGCACCGGCCAAGGAAGCCGAGAAGGCCGAGCCTGCGGCCCCGCGACGCCGTAAGAGCGCCTGAGCGGACGCTGGCACGCCCGGCCGCCACACAGCTGGACAGATCGGGCCGGCGTGGCTCGTGACGAGTCGGGCTCGGAACAGCTGACGCTGTCCCTGACGGCACCGGCGGCGCCGGCGCAGCGCCTTCCGCGCTCGCTCCGGCCGATGCTGGCCTCGGCCGGTGAGGCACCGTTCGACGACGATGCCTACTTCTTCGAGCCGTGGTGGCCCGGCGCGCGCGCCTTCGCGTTCCTCGAGGGAGGCGCGCTCCGACTCCAGGCCGACCACCTCAGCGACCCGCTCGGGGCGTTTCCCGAGCTGCGGGTCATCCGGGACCAGCTGCTGGCCGACGGCGTCGTGCTCGACGGGACGCTGCTCGTCCTGGACGCCGAGGGCCGCCCGGACCGCGACCTCTTGCGGCAGCGACTCGCCGACCCGGGCACCCGTGTCGGCACGGGCGCGTTCGTGGCATCCGACCTGCTCTGGTCCGGCGGCCGGTCGCTGATGGCGGAGCCCTACGAGGCTCGCCACCGCCGCCTCTCGCACGTGCTGCGCGACGGGGACCTCTGTGTCGCCACTCGCGGCCTGCACCGCGAGGGCACGACCCTGGCCGAGGCGGTCGCATCGATGGGGCTGGAGGCCGTCTCCGCGCGGCGGCTGGACGCCGCGTGGCGGCCCGGCGATGCGGGCCCCGACTGGATCCGGCTGCCCGTGACGGAGACACCGGCCGCCTCCACACGGCCCTTGCTGGTGCTCCTCCAGCGTCTTCCGCTCGGCGACTAGGAACCGCAGACCCATGGCCGAGACCCAGGAGGAGCGCATCGACCGGGAGCTCATCGAGCTGCTCAACGAGCTGCGCGTGGCGCTGCCCGGCGTGCAGGTGCTCTTCGCGTTCCTCCTCGTGCTGCCGTTCCAGCAGACGTTCACCGACGCCACGGACCTGGAGCACGCGCTCTACTTCGTCGCGTTCCTGGCCACCACGGCCGCATCCGTCTTCCTCATCGCGCCGTCGACGTACCACCGCATCCGCTTCCGGGATGGCGACAAGGAGCGGATGCTGACGACGTCCAACCGGCTGCTGCTGGCCGGGACGGGCTGCATGGCCGTGGCCATCACCATGGTTGCGTTCCTCATCGGCGAGCATCTCTACGGTGACGCGGTCGGCATTGGCGTCGCGGCCGCCACGGCCGCGCTGCTCGGCTGGTTCTGGTACGGCCTCGCGCTGCGGAGGAAGCTCGCGGACAAGTCGGGCGGGGCGCGGCCCCCGAAGACGTGACCGCGCTCCGTGCGGTTGCCGCTGTCGGGGCCTCTGCGCGCGTCAGCGCCGTGATCCCTGCCGGCGCCGCACGCTTGCACCGGCATCAGAACGCGAACCCGCGGACCTCCGCGGGCACGTACCAGATGGGCCCTCGACCCTGGCCGACGCTCACGGCGATGTCGAACGCCAGCTCGCGGTCCTGGGTGCAGGCACAGCCGGACCAGTCGAGCCGGAAGTCGCCACCGCGTTGCGCCTTGGAGATGTCCCAGGTCTCGCAGCGGTCCACCGTGTGTGACAGCGCCGCGAACGGCACGGTCAGCCGCACCAGGTACGACTGGCACGGACCGGTCCGGTCGCTGCGCGGACTCCAGTCGAGCCAGCTCATCGGGGGGCTCGTCTCCACCGGGTAGGCGCCGATCCCCGCCGTCTTGAGGACCCACGGCCAGTTGGGGCCGGCCGTCGCGAGGTGGTCCAGGGCGTAGTAGTCGCGGCTCCCGTCGCCGTCACCCACCAGCCGGTAGAGATGGGCGCAGTGATCGATCCACGCCCAGTTGTCGCTGAGCCGCTCGAAGCATGCCCCGCTGACGAAGCTCCAACTGGCGACGGGCGGCTCGACGAGCGGGGCCGCCGAGCGTGGTGCCACGGCGCCCGGAACCCCGCCGACAACCGGGACGAGCTCAACGCCGGCCGAGCCGTCGGCGCGGCGTGCCGGCACAGGCGCGAGCGTTGCGGTCCGTCCCGCGACCAGGAACCCGGCCGCGTCCCGCCACACCCGCAGGTCGCCCGCGTGGACCGACCAGCCGCGCGCTGCGAGCCGAGCCGCCGCGCGGAACGCGATGCCCGCGCCGCGGCGGGTGCGGGTGATGTCCGCAACGCCCTCGGCGGCCGCCGACGGCCTTGACGGCGTCACCTCGGGGAGCGTGGACGCAGCGGCCGGCGGCGCCGCTGCCGCGACCGTCATTGCCAGGGCGAGGCAGAGCCCGACGGCCCCGGCTCGAAGCCTCGCGAGCGCATGAGCTCGGCGGAGCTTCTCCATGTCATGGGGCCGGGACATCGTCTGCCTCCTGTGGGCACCGGCCGGCCCAATGCCGGCCAACGTGCGGTCGCAAGATTCTGGCGGAGGCGACTCACCGACCGCTTACTGCGCGTCCCGTCGGTCCTGCCCCCTCGGACTTTCAGGTCCCGATGGGGCACCGGACGCCCCGGTACCGTTCCGAACGTGCCCAGATCGCTCGCGTCGCACCGTCGGCCCCAGCTCGGCATCGCCGCGCTCGCCGGCGTTGCCGTCCTGCTGGTCTCGGTCGCCTACGGGCTCAGCGAGACCGAGCGCCAGGACGTCCAGCAAGTGGGAGCACGGCTGACCGAGCTGCGCAGCTGGATCGTCGAGCTCACCGACGCGGTGCACGACCAGGAGATCGCGGTCGACGACATGCTGATCTCCGGCTCCACGGATCGGGTGGGCGCCTACGATCTGGCCGTCCGAGCGGAGAAGCAGAGCGCCGAGGAGATTCGGACGGGCGCTTTCGACGTTCCCGGCCTCCAACCCGCCGTGACCGCGCTCCAGGACGGGTTGGCCTCGTGGCGTCAGACCTACGCCGACCCTGCCATCGGCGCCCTCCAGCGCGGCTCGAGCACCGCGCCGTTCACCGCCAGGACGTCGGACGTGCACGAGGAGCTGGACGCCCGGAGCGAGGCGTTGAGCGCAACGGCATCCGCTGCGGACGTCGCACTTCGTGCCCGCGTCGAGCAACTGTCGACGAGCCGGACGGCGGTCACGACATTCGTGCTCGCCGTCGCGCTGGTGGCGTGCGGCCTCGCGATGTGGCTGATCCGGCGGTACGGCCGAGCCCTCGAGCAGGGCTCGCTGCATGCCGGGATCCTCAACCGCTTCACGGAGGTGACCTCCTTCGCGTCCGATGACACCGCTGTCGCCGCATCCAACCTGGAGGCGCTCAGCCTGCTCGTGAACCCGGACGCTGCCGTCGTCCACGTCCTCAACCGATCGAAGGACCGTGCCGTGCCCGAGGCCGTGCTCGGGGCGCCGATCGCCGAGGTCCTGTCACTCCACGAGCTGTCCCGCTGCGCGGGCGTGCTGCGCGGAAGCATGTTCGTGGTGCCGGACGCCGGTGCCCCACTCAGCGTGCACTGCCCGGTCTATCCGGTCCGGGAGGGCACGCTGGCCTGCGTCCCTCTGACGAGCGGCGAGTGGGTCGGGACGGTCCATCTCTACTGGAAGCAGCCGCAGGCGCTGGGGCTGGACTTCCGCTCCAGCATCGTCCGCATCGCGGAGCACGCCGCCCTTGCCATCGCCAACCGGCGGATGCTCGCCGCCCTCCAGGGCCAGGCCAATACGGATCCCCGGACAGGGCTCGCGAACAGCCGCGCGTTCGACCTGGCCGTCGAGGAGGCCCTGATGACGCGGCGGCCGGAGGAGTCGCTCGCGGTGCTGATGCTGGACCTGGACAACTTCAAGGACTTCAACGACCGGCACGGCCATCCCGCGGGAGACGAAGCGCTCCGCGCATTCGCGCGCGTCCTCGAATCGTGCATGCGCCAGGGCGATCTCTGCGCCCGCTACGGCGGCGAGGAGTTCGCGGTCCTGCTCTCGGACGTCGACCTCGACACGGCCAAAGCCGTCGCCGAGCGCATCCGCGGACGCACCGACTCCACGATCCTCAGTCTGGCGCCGGGCGTCAGCGCCCGGATCAGCGTCTCGATCGGGGTCGCCCTGGGACCGGAGCACGCCGCGACTCGCGTCGGCCTGCTGCGGGTGGCCGACCAGGCCCTCTACCGCGCGAAGACCGACGGCCGGAACCGCGTCGCCATCGCCTCCGCGGAATCTGCGTTCTCCGCGGAGCCGGGCAGACCCGAGCAACCCCCGGATGCGGTCGGCGGTTCGTCGTCGGGGCGGGCTTCTTCAGCGTCGGCGACCGCCACGCCCTGACGGGCGACGGGATTCGTACCGGCCCCGTACGGGGCAATCGTCCGGGAGTCGGACCCTCGCTGAACCCGACGCATCCGCCCCAACCGATCCTCTCCGCACGGGCATTTCAAACTCGTCGCTCCCCTAACCACCCCTGGGAGGGGTGACAGCCCCTGTACAAAGGTTATCGACGTGCTGGCGTCCGGCGAGCGCTTCCATCCGGGAGCGCAAGGAACGCCCCGATCGAGCGCACCAAGGCCGGCCGTGTGATGGGCACACGGTCCGGCGACCCAAGGAGAAACCGTTGTCTGATTCGAAGCGACGCGCCCCGCTGCTCGCGGCCGGCGCACTCATGGGGCTGTTGTGCCTCACCATCGCGGCGCCCGCATCGGCGGCGACGAGCGCCGGCACCCTGGCGGGCCACTTCGGCGGCCGATCGTGGGCCACGTCCGCGTCGTCGTCCGCGGGAACCACGGACAGCCAGCTCGATCGCTCGGCGTTCCTGCCGTGCCCCTGCCAGGGGACCGACGGGAACATGAAGAGCAACAGTGTCAACCAGGTCAACTCGCCCGGCACGATGAGCGCGGACAAGACCCTCGCCACCGCGAAGGCCGGCAAGACTGACCACAACACCGCGAGCGTCCGGATGACCGCGAAGGTCACCGGTCTGAACGCCCTCGCCGGTGGGGTCACGGCCGACTACGTGGAGGGCGTGGCGACCACCACGGCCACCAGGAGCCTCCTGGACACCTCGACGAACGGCTCGGGCTTCGACAACCTCGTCGTCCAGGGTCAGCCCGTCCCGTCGCAGGTCCCGCCGAATACCCGTCGCAACCTCGCAGGGTTCGGCTACATGATCATGCGCGAGACGCGCCACACCGGCGACGGCCGCATCGAGCGCGGCGTGGGCATCACCATGATCCACATCTACATCACGCAGGTGAACGTCCTCGACCTCCCGGTCGGGTCCGAGATGCTGATCGCGGCAGCACGAAGCTCGTACAACCGCCTGCCGATCCAGGCCATCGTCAGTGGCGCCGCGTTCGCGGCATCGGGCGAAGGCAAGTCCCAGTTCGAGAACAGCGTCGGCCGCGCCGCCCTGGTGACCATGGGCTGCGAGGGCACGGACGGCGACGTCCGCGCCAACGCCATCGAGACGACCGGCGTTCCCAACACCGTCGAGTCCGGACACGGGCGCTCGACGGCCTCCGGGACGGTCACCGACGAGATCGCGGCTGCCACCACGAGCTCCCGGCTCCAGGACCTCGACATCCTGGGCGGCGCCATCTCGGCCGACGAGGTCCGCGCCGTCTCCCGCAGCACGTGGAAGCTGAGCACGGACCGCGGCAGCGTCAACAGCCTCGGCTCGGGCTTCGAGAACCTCCTCGTGAACGGCAACCTCGTCCCGGAGGACGTCGCGCCGAACACACGGGTCGACCTGCCCGGCCTGGGCTACGCGATCCTCTACGAGCGGACGGGCGGCGCCAACGCGACCGGAGCGAACCTCAAGGTCACGATGATCCACGTCCACATCACGCAGGGCAACCCGCTCGGCCTGGCGGCAGGCTCCGAGCTGCTCATCGCGGCCGCCCGCTCGAACGCGAGCGGCCTGTGACGACTGGCCGACCCGATCAGCAGGCCGGGCCCTGAGCCCATCCGGCCCGGCCGCCTCGATGCCCCTCCCCGGTGGGAGGGGCATCGGCGTGTTCGCGGGCGCGCGCCGGGGGCGGCGGGGTGGCCGTGCGCCTGACGCCGGACGGGATCGACGACATTTCAGATCAAGCGAACACCGTGGCGCTCGTCTCGGATGTTGGCGGCGGCCCTGCTGGACCCAAAGCCCCTCCCGACGGAGCGTCACGGCTCGTGGCGAGCGTGAGGTGCGGCCGGGAAGTCGTCGTGGGCGCCAGCTGAGGCGCGCTCCCTAGGCCAACCCACTGCCGGAACGCCGTTGGTGTTCAGTTGAAGCGCGAACCCGTCGGTGGCCGCCGGCCGCCCGCTCCGCCCTAGACTTGGCGGCGATGAGGGGCTGGCTACCACGACTCTGGCAGCAACCCTCGGCGGTGCTGCTCGCGGTGCAGCTGGTCGGCGTGGTGCTCTACCCATTCATGGACGAGTCGTCCATCGGCCGGGCAGCGCTGTCGTCGTTCGCCCTCGTCGTCCTGTTTCTTGCCGTCCGGGCGGTGCGTGCCACGTCGGCGCTGCGGTGGGTCGCCGTGGTGCTCGGCCTGCCGATCGTCGTCCTGACCGTCCTGGAGGTCGTCGACCCGCTGAACTCGCAGGTGATCCTGTGGTCGTCGGTGCTCCACGCGCTGTTCTACTTCTATACGACCGTCGCGCTGCTGCGCTACATGTTCCTCGACCGCTTCGTGACGACCGACGAGCTGTGGGCGACCGGGGCGACGTTCACGGTGGTGGCGTGGGCCTTCGCCCACACCTTCACGGCCGTGCAGGTCCTCTGGCCGGGCTCGTTCACCGCCGCCATCGCCCCGGATGCCGCGCGGTCCTGGTTCGAGCTGCTCTTCCTCTCGTTCACGAACCTGACCAGCGTGGGGCTGTCCGACATCACGCCGGTCCTGCCGCAAGCCCGATCGTGGGTCATGATCGAACAGGTCGCGGGCCTCATGTACGTCGCCCTGGTCATCTCGCGGATCGTGGGGCTGACCATCGCCCGCCAGCGCGCCTAGCCTTCGAACGCCCTCAGAGGCACGAGCCGGCAACTATCCGTCGTGCCGGATGACCTGGTCGATCCTCATGCGAATGATCACTCGCTCCTGACCGTCGAACTTCCCTGGGTCGCCACCGTATCGGCGTGCCAGTCCACGGATGTGCTCCAGCGCCAGCTCGAACGACGCATCGAGCTCGACCGCGCCGCGGAGGCCCACCCACTGCATGTCGTCCTCGAAGAGCAGGCTGACGCGCGGGTCGGCCTGGAGCTGGCGGTACTTCAGGCGCCGCACCATCGTGTTCATGAGGATGGTGTCGGGTCGGTCTGGATCCAAATCGAACCACATCACCGACTGGCTGGGATGTCCCTCCGCGCTGTTGACGGCGAGGACCGGATAGCGCAGCTCGGCCATGAGCCACGCCCGAAGCTCGTCCGTCATGACCGCTTCGACCGTGAGATCCGGGTCGCTCGGGAAGGTCTTCCGCACCGCTTCGGCGTCCACGGCGACATCATGACAGCACGCTGCGCGCCACCGGCGACGAGCGCGGAGTGCGAGGGTGGCCACGTCTCAGAAGGTCGGCGGTCCAGGGGCTGAAGAGCCCCCTGCGTCCAGACGGTCCTTGCGACCTGTATCGAGGGGCTGGTGAGCCGCGAAGGACTCGAACCTTCAACCAGCTGATTAAGAGTCAGCTGCTCTACCATTGAGCTAGCGGCCCACGAACCTCGATTCTAAGCCCAGGGCTCGCAATACCGTCAAGCGCGACCCGGAGGTCCCTCGATGGCTGCTGGCTCTGAGCTCCGACGCCGCGTCCTCGCGGGCGAGACCCTGGTCGGTACGTTCCTCAATCTGGGCTCGCCGGTGGCCGCGGAGGTGTGCGCGCGGGCGGGCTTCGACTGGTTGCTCATCGACCTCGAGCACGGGGCGGGCAGCGAGGCTGATCTGCTGCCGGCGCTCTGGGCCGCACGAGCAAACGGCACCCCAACCGTGGTCCGCCCCGAGCAGGGCACGCGCCTCCGCATCGGCCGGCTGCTGGACCTCGGGGCCGACGGGATCATGGTGCCGCAGGTCTCGAACGAGGAGGAGGCACGCGAGGTCGTCTCGTGGCTGCGCTTCCAGCCCGCGGGCCGGCGCGGCGTGGCGCTCTTCACGCGCGGCCTGGACTACGGCACCGGGGGGCACGACGGCGTGCAGCCGCGCAACGACGAGATCCTCGGCGTGCTCCAGGTCGAGTCCGCGGCCGCGGTGCTGGCCGCCGAGGAGGTCGCGGCGATCGACGGCGCGGATGTCCTCTTCGTCGGGCCGACGGATCTGACCCACGCGCTGGGCATCCCCGGGCAGATCGATCACCCCAACTACCAGGCAGCCCTCGAGCGCATCTCCGTCGCCGCGCGGAACCAGGGCAAGGCGCTCGGCGTGCTGCTGTGGAAGCCCGAGGACGTGCGGCGCTACGCCGACCTCGGCTTCACGTTCTTCGCCATCTCATCGGACGGCTCGCTGCTGGACAAGGCGGCGCGCGCCGCGCTCGACGCCACGAGGACAGCGCTCGCCTGAGGGACGCCGCCGCCTACGTCTCCCGCGCCGCGATCTCGTCCAGGTACGCCCGGATCTCCGGCACGGCCGTGAGCATGCGCAGGAAGTAGTCGTTCACGGCCGCCATCGCGCTCGTCCGCAGCGCCTCGAGGTCCGTGCCGCGTTCGGCGCGCTCCTCGCGCGCCCGCAGCTCGTCCCGGAGCTTCAGCAGGTGCGAGACCATCTCCGCCTCCGCCGGCCCGTCCAGCGCTCCGATCGCGGCCATGATCAGCCGATCGGTCTGCGCCACCATGGTCTCGGCCTCGAAGGCGTCTCCCGATTCGGCGGCGTCGTCCAGGGTGCGGAGCAAGGCGGCCACCTGGTACAGCGCCGTGACCGGCTCGTCGAACAGCTCCCGCAGGTAGGCGGCCTCCGCGTAGCGGCCCGTCAGGCGGAAGATGTTGTACATCCGCCGAGCGGCCTTGCCGTAGTTCTGCTCCTTGACGGTGTACTTCCAGACCTCGTGCTCGAGCGCCTCGACATAGTCGTCGACGGCGTCGCCGCCGAGCTCCTTGACCAGCCTGGAGAACAGCGGAATCGAGTCGGCCTCCAGGTAGACCTCCTGGAAGTAGGGGTCGAGGAACCCGTCCAGCGGTGCGATCGTGCCGTCGGGCCGCTCCCAGGTGGGATCCAAAACGTTCGACGCGTTGGCCAGCGAGCCGCGGGCCTTGTCCGAGATGACCCAGTCGAGCTTGCACCAGCCGGGCTCGGCGGTGCAGTCGTCCCAGCGGATCACGCGCGCCGTGCCGTCCGGATCGGTGACCTCCAGCTGTCCCGCCCGGACCTCCTCGGCCGTCCAGGACACCGGCGAACCGGCCTTGAGTGGTTTGCCGTGGTAGGTCACCGGCCCGCGATGGGTCCCGAACTTCACCTCCCACAGGCGGTAGCCCGGACCTGAGATGGTGGCCAGGGCCTTCTCACGAATCACGTCGCCAAGGACCGTGCCGGCCTCCTCGCGGGTCTCCGCCTTGATGTGGATGCGCTCGAAGAAGTCGCAGTCGCCGGGGAAGCGCTGGATCTTGCTCTGCGCCGCGGACCCGGAGAGGGCCAGCGCCGTGGCCACGTTGGGCGGCCGGTCCTCGAAGCCGACGATCTTCGCCATCTCCCGGAAGCGCGCGAGGTCCGTGGGCGAGTAGTCGAGCATGCTGACCCGGTGCCCGTAGACGCCCGAGTTCACGTCGAGCGCGATCTCGCCGCCGGCCGACTCCGTGCGCATCGCCGCGATCCACTTGGCAGCCTCGTCCGCGTCGATCTCCACGCCCAGCCGCGCGGCCGCCTCGGCGATCCGCGCGATGGCGGCGTTCTCCTCCTCCACGGTCAGCGGCAGAGCGCCCTCGGGCGGAGTGGTCGCGTTCGCGTCGGCGACGGTGTCGTCGGCAGTCATGGCTCGGCGTCCTTCCTCTGTCAGCCCGGCTGGTTGTCGATCTGTGCTCGCTGGAGCCGGCCCGAGTAGTCGACGTAGATGGACTTCCACTCGGTGTACGTGTCGAGGGCCGCGTGGCCCGCCTCGCGGTGCCCGTTGCCGGTGCCCTTGGTACCTCCGAACGGAAGGTGCGTCTCCGCGCCAATGGTGCCCGCGTTGACGTAGACGATGCCCGTCTCGAAGTCCCGCATCGCGCGGAACGCGAGGTTGGCATCCGCGGTGAAGATCGCCGACGACAGGCCGTAGCGCACCTGGTTGAGCGCGGTGACCGCCTCCGCGTAGCCGTCCACGCGGATGATGGACAGGACGGGCCCGAACACCTCGTCCTGGCCGAGCGTGTCCATCGGCCTCACGCCGTCGACGATCGTCGGCTGGAAGAAGCTGCCGTTCTCGAGGCCGTTCCCCGTGGCGCGGGAACCGCCGGTGACGAGCCGTCCGCCTTCGCGCAGGCCGGCCTCGAGCATCCGCTCGACCTTCGCCAGCGCGGCCGCGTTGATCAGGGGGCCGACCTCGCTCGAGGGATCCAGCGCGGGCCCCAGTCGCAGCGCTCGTGCGCCGCCGGCGAGCCGGTCCACCAGCCGGTCCGCCACGGCGTCGTCGACGATGACGCGGCTGCACGCCGTGCAGCGCTGGCCGGTCGTCCCGAACGCCGACCAGATGATCGCGTCCGCAGCGAGGTCCAGGTCCGCATCGGGCATCACGACGATGCCGTTCTTGCCGCCGAGCTCGAGCGAGACGCGCTTGAGTCGCTGCGCCCCGACCGAGGCGATCCGCTTTCCGGTGTCGGTGTGCCCGGTGAAGCTGATGACCGGCACGTCCGGGCTCTCGACGAGCGCCATCCCGGCACTGTCCCCCGAACCCGTGACGAGGTTGACCACGCCGGGCGGCAGGCCCGCCTCGTGCAGCAGCTCCACGAGAAGCGCGGCACAGCCGGGCGTGTCGGAGGCGGGCTTCAGGACGACGGTGTTCCCAGAAACCAGCGCCGGCATGAGCTTCCAGCACGGGATGGCCATGGGGAAGTTCCACGGCGTGATCAGCCCCGCCACGCCGATCGGCTCGCGGACGCTCATGGCCCACTTGTCGGGCAGCTCGGACGGGACCGTGTCGCCGAAGAGCCGTCGCCCCTCCCCCGCCATGAGGTAGGCGATGTCGATGCCCTCCTGGACGTCGCCGCGGGCCTCCGGCAGCACCTTGCCCATCTCGCGCGCCATGTGCCGCGCGAACTCCTCCTTGCGGGCGAGCAGCAGCTCCCCGAAGCGGTACAGGATCTCGCCGCGCCTGGGCGCGGGCGTGCGCCGCCAACCGGGGAACGCGGTCTCGGCCGCTCGCACCGCGGCCGCGACGTCGGCCGGACCCGACGCGGCAAATGTCCCGACAACGTCGCGCGTGTCGGCGGGGTTGCGCGACTCGAAGGTGGCGCCGCTCGTCGGTGCGCGCCATTCGCCGCCGATGAAGTTGCCGTACGCCGTGGCCCGGACCGTCTCCACGGGGCTTGCGCTCACCATTCCGACTCTACCCCTTCGCCTCGGACGCAACCCTCACTCGGCAGCGTCTCGCAGGATAGCCTCGCAGGACGGAGCGCAGTCCTCGCCGCTCGCATCAGATCACGCTCACGGCGCGGCACAGGTGGGCCGGTACGGCTCGGTCGCGCTCACGTACTGGCGCCACTCCGCCGCCGTCAGGTCCCGGCCCGCGACCGCGCAGGCCTGCTGGATCCATGCGGTCACGCCCGAGTGCCAGCGAAGCCAGCCCGTTCCCACGCCGATGGTCACCAGCGACTGGCCGCCAGGCTCGAAGCCCAGCGCCGCAAAGCCGTCGCTCGGCGGACCGAGCGCCCCGACCGGCTGGCCCGGATGCGTCAGGTCCAGCGCCGTGAGGAAGCCACCCGGCGGGATCCCGCCGGCCGACACGGCCGCGATCAGCAGCCGTCCGCTCGGATCGACGGCGAGCGCGGCGACGGCGTTGCCCCCGACCGGCCACGGGCCGGCCACGAGCGCGCCGGACGTCGCGTCCAGCTCGATGACGCCCGGGCCCGATCCCTCCGACGGCGGCGGTGCCGTTCCGATGAAGAGGCGCGAGGCACCTCCGTACGTCACCGACGTCGCGCCGGTCACCTTGGGCGACGAGAAGGACCACCGCGACGCGCCGCCGGACGCATCGAACGTCACGACCCGCCCGTCCGGCAGAGCCGCCGCGAGCGTCGCGCCGCCCGGGCTGAACGCGATCCCGACCGGGCTGCCCTGCCCTCCGAGCGCTCCAAGCCCGATGCGGAGGACCTCCGCCCCATCCGGGATCGAGCGGACGATCAGGTCGCTCGTCGACCCGACCGCCGAGCCGGTCTCGACCGAGGCGATGCGGGTCGCGTCGGCGTCGAGCGCCAGGCCCTGCACGACCTGCTGCGTCGGCAGCACCAGGTCGGGGCCGTCCGGCCGGTGGATGACGATCGACCCGGAGGCGGCCTCGGAGACTGCCCCGTAGCGCACGTCCACCGCCAACGCGGCCGCGGCGAACGTGTTGAGGATCCCCAGCTCCGGGCGCGGCAGGCCGGCTTCCATCGGTCGTCCAAGTGGCGAGTGGTCCTTCAACTGCCAAATACCGACCCGCCCGTCACTGAAGCCTTCGACGACGGTGTAGCCGTCCTCGCTCGTGGCGAGCTCCCCGCCGTTGGGCCGCCGGTCGAGCGTGCTCCAGGCGAGATCCGGCTGAGACACGTCGCGCTGCCACCGGAGGCCCTCGGCCGTTGCGGCGACGACGAGGCCGGGCCGCAGTCCGACGAGGCCCAGCGCGCCCTGGGCCGCGCTGAGGTCGGGTCCGACCCAGGAGATCAGCTCGCCGTCGATCACGTCGGCCCGCCCGGCTCCATCGCGGGACGGATCGCGGACACCGAAACGGGAGATGCCGTCGAGATGCAGGACGGCGAGGTCCTGCTTGTCGTGGGTGAACGACACGTCATGGACGAGCCCGGGCGCCTGCGGCGTCGTCCGCACGACGGCCCCGCTCATCGCGTCCCAGATGCTGATGCTGTCGTCCTCCTCGGCACGTGCGTACAGCGTGCCGTCCGGGCTCAGCCGAGCCACGACGCTGGCAACCCTGGGACGGCCCGGGCTCGCGCTTGGACGTGGTGGCACGACCTCACGGCCCGGGCCGGGGGTTCCGAGGTCGAACACCACCAGCGAGCCGTCGCGGATCACCGCCGCGAGCTGGTTCGTGCCGCGGATGAACTCGAGGTCGCGGATCCCCTCGACCTCGGCGTTGTCGAAGATGCGCACTCCGGTAGCCACCTCGATGACGTGGAGCCGGATCTCGCCGGAGAACGCCAGCCGCGCTCCATCTCGGTCGAGTGCGGTCACCGAGTGCCCGTCCGCCGCGTTCTCGGTCGCCCGCACGACGGTCGCCGGATCCGCCGTCCTCACGACCTCGATCTGGCCGTCCCCCGTCGACCATGCCAGCACGCTGCCGTCGCCGCTCAGCGTCACGCTCTCGACGCCGCTCGCGGAGCCGCCGGCGAACGCGACGAGTTGCGGCTGCACGGTCAGCTCGTGCAGCAGCGATGCGCCGACGTCCACCTCGTCGGCCCGCCGATTGGCCTCGGCGCTGAGCAGCAGCGCCAGGTCCAGGTGCGGCTCGCTGGCCAGGGCCTTCGAGGCGAGCAGCCGAGCTCCGGCCAGGGACTGCTGGTTCACGGCGCGCTGCACCTGGGCCTCGAGCTCGGCCACGAGCTGCTCGTTCTCGTGGAGCCGGGCGACCGACTCATCTCGGGCCTGGAGCGCCTCGCTCCATTGCCACGTTGCGAGCCCCGCGAGCATGAGGAAGACCGCCGCGAGGCCGGAGGCCCCGAAGGTCAGGACCCTCCGACGGCGTTCCAGAGCCTTGCGCTCCCGCTCCGACTCGGCGGCGCTCGCGTCGAGGAACGCGCGCTCGAGGTCGTTCAGCATCTCCTCATTGGCCGGACGCCACTCCTGCGCCTCCGCCAGCCGGGCCCCGCGCCAGAGCTCGCTCTCGGCATGCCCCAGGCGCTCCCATTCCTGTGCCGACTCCGTGATCCGGCGGTGCACGAGGAGCGCGCTGCGGTCCTCTTCCAGCCACTGCCGGACGCGCGGCCAGCCCCGGATGAGCGCCTCATGCGAGATGTCGACCCAGCTCTCCCCGGTCTGGGCGTCGGCGCTCGCGGTCAGCAGCCGCGCGTCCGTCAGCTCGTTGATGACCTCTTCGACCTGGGACGCCTCCTGTGGCCGGGTGATCAGCTCACGCAGCGAGGCGCGGCGGCGGGTGTCCTCCGTGCCTTCGCCGGGCTGCGTGAGGCGCAGCAGGGCCCGCCGGGCGATCTGCTGCTCCTCGGCGTCGAAGTGCGAATAGATGGACTCGGCACGCTTCGCGATCGCACCTTGGACGCCGCCCGCCTCGCGGTAGCCCTCGAGCGTCAGCATCGAGCCGCGGCGGCGCTCCCACAGCTCCAGCAGGGCGTGCTCCAGCAGCGGAAGGGCGCCCGGCTGCCGTTCGATGTCCTCCAGGATCGTCGCGACGAGGCCCTCCTCCAGCTCGAGGCCGACTTGGTGGGCCGGGTGCTCGATCGCCTCGCGGAGACCGTCCGTGGAGAGTGGGCCGACGAGGAACTGGGAGCTGCTGATCAGCGCCGCGAGGTCCGGGTACGCGGCACAGCGCGCATAGAAGTCCGCGCGCATGGACAGGATCACGACGCACTGGCCGCCCGGAACCGACGCCGCGTAGTGCAGGTTGGCGATGAACCCGGCGCGCTCCTGCTCGTCGCGGCACAGGGTGAACATCTCCTCCGCCTGATCGACGACCCAGACGGCCCGGCGCGTCCCGTCACCCAGGCCGAGGCGGTTGGCGAGGTGGAAGGTGCGCTGGTCCGTGCCCAGCCCATCGAGCGTGGCCTGCATGCTGCCCGGGGCGTCCTCGAGCAGTGCCGCCGCGAGGGCCTCGAGCGGGCGCGCGCCCGGCTTCACGACCCGGATCGGCCAGTCCTGGCTGCCGGGCAGCGCGCCCCGGCGGATTGCCGGGATCAGGCCCGCCCGGACGAGCGATGACTTGCCGCTCCCCGACGGCCCCATCACGGCCAGGAAGCGGGACGCCTTCAGCTTCTCGACGAGCTGCTGGACGTCGCTGTCGCGGCCGAAGAAGAAGCGGGCGTCCGCCTCGTCGAACGCCATCAGCCCGCGATACGGCGAGACGTCCGTGGTCGGCGCGACGCCACCGCGGCTGCCGGGAGCCACGCCCTTCGTCGCGTTGATCAGCGCCTGGAAGGCATCGCCATCCTCCAGGCCGGCACGGTAGTCGACCCATGTGCGCCCGCCGAGGAAGGGCGGCAGGGTGGTCCGGTCGAACGGGTCGGGCACGCCGGGCAGCAGCACCGGGAACAGCCGGAACGACCGGTCGGTCGCCGCACGACTGCGGGCGGCCTCCAGCTCCTCGCGCGCCCAGTCGCCCTCGCCATACGGGCCGATGAAGTAGGCACAGGACTTCGAGGCCTGGAGGCCGGCATGGAGCTCCTCCTGCCAGCGGCCACCGGGCGTGAGCTCCCAGGCGTCCAGCCACGGACGCATGCCGTTGCGCCGCAGCTTCTCGGCGAGGCGCGTGACGGCGGGCTTGTCCTTGCCGTTGTGGGAGAGGAAGACGTCGAAAGCCGGTCCTGCGTCCGCGGCATCACGCTCCGCGGGGCCGGTCATGCGATGCGCGTCATCGGTGCGCCGGCCGGCCACGCATGGCGGCGCGCCTCAGGGAGTCGTCTGGGGATGCGTGCGCAGGTACTCCACGATGGCCTGCGCGAGCGGCGTGACGACGGGCGAGCCAAGGCCGGTCGAGGTGTCCCAGCCGGTCGCCGCGGACTCTCCGAGATTGCCGCCCGCGAGGATGTCGTGGAACAGGCCGGGACCTTCGGGCGAGGCGGCCAGCTCGTAGAGCACGGGCCCCAGGAAGCCGAGGCGCTGGCGGCCGTCGATGGTGCGCAGGACGCCCTGCTCCTCGGCCAGCTGCCGGACGAGGACCGTCAGCCCCGCCCAGAACGGCGCGGCCTGGCTGGTGCCGCCGCCGGCGCTCCATGGGAAGGATCCCGCGGGGGTCGACGAGCGGATCAGGAGACCGGCCTCGGGGTCGGCAGGGCCGGCAATGTCCGGGACGAGCCGTCTGATCGTGGCCGGGTCGATGCCCAACCCCTGCTGCCAGACCGGCCGGTCGTAGTCCGTGGAGACGCCGCCACCCGTGGCCCAGGAGCTCGCGGCGCCTTCCCAGGCCGACTCGCTGTGGTACGTGCCGTCCTGGCGGACCGAAAGGAAGGTCCCGCCGACGGACATCAGGTTCGGGTTCGCGCTCGGCCAGTCGACCGATGCCGCGGTCGAGCCGCCCCGGTTGCAGTCGTAGATGCCCCAGTCGCCGCTGGCCACGTAGATCGTGATGCCTGCGGCGGACGCAGCCGCGATCTCCCGGTCCACCGCGGAACGGAGCAGCTGACCGTCGGAGCTGAGGAGGCCGCGCTGCGAGAACGGCTCGCAGATGCCCCAGCTGATGCTGACGACGTCGGCGAACCCGTCGCTGACGATCTGGCTCATCATGGTCAGCCAGGTCTGGCCGCTCCAGGGCCCCTCGTAGTCGTAGACGTCGGCCTGTGGCGCGATCGCGCGGATCGTCTGGATGTCCAGGTTGACCTCCACCGAACCCTCGCCCGGCGCGGCCACCCCTCCTTCGATCGGGACGCGAGTGACCGTACCCCCGTTGACCGTCCCGGTGCGCTCATCCCAGGCCACGACATCCGCGTCCAGCGAGGTGTCGAAGGAGACGATGACCGCCGACTGGCCGTCACCGGTGTAGCCGGCGCTGGTGAGGCGATCGATGTCGTACGCCTTCCGGAGGTCGGCCGGCATCATGAATCCGTTGAGCACGTCCGCGAACGGCGGGACGACCGCGGGCCGAGCGACGATCGCGTCCGCGAGACCGGTCACGCCCTCGACGATGTCCGCGATCTCGCCAGGAATCCGCGGCGCCGCGGACGGCACGCGGTAGGAGCGGCCGGTCGCGTCGGTCTCCTGCGAAAGCGTCACATCGAAGAGGCGTTCCAGGTCCGCGCCGGTGCCGCTGGCCAGCAGCACGGTGCGCTGGGGCTCGACCGGGGCGACCCGGAGCCCGTGCGCGGTCACCCAGCGGACGGCCCGCTCGATCGCCGAGTCGGACGGTCCGAAACGCCTGCCGAACGCCGCGGGATCCAGGTACCGGGCGTAGTCGGGTGAGGCGGGGTCCGCGATGGCGTTCAGGTACGGCTGGATCTCGGCCTCGCCGGGCATGCGCAGGAGCAGACCGACGGTGATCGGCGTGTCGGCGTCGACCGGCGTCGTGGCGTGGCCCGATGCGGAGCCGGCGTCCGCAGGCGCCGCAGCCTGGCCGGCGAGCCCGGACCGTGCCGGGGACGGGGCGGCCCATGGCCGGACCGCCAGCACTGACGTTGCGACGATCGCGACCGCGGCCACGCCCGCGATGACGGCCGCACGACGACCGGACGGCCGACGCGCGCTCATTGGTCCGGCCACCGGACGCGCTTGACGACGCTGTCCAGGTACCCGCCGCCGACCCGGATCCTCCGCCCGATGGAGCCGAAGCCGCGCGCCAGGTCCGGGTCGTCCACGGTCAGCTGCATGCCCAGCGTGGTCCCTCGATACGCGGCGGCGACGGACAGCACGGCGACCGGCCCGACGGAGCCCGCCTCCTTGCTCGTCCCGCGCAGCACCAGCCCGACCGCCGGCTGGTACCCGATCGTCGGCCGGCGCAGCGCGTCCAGCAGGTCCTGGTCGATCGCGATGCTGTCATAGGACGCCGCGGCGCGGTCGTACAGCGTGCGCAGCATCGCCTCGCGGTCCATCTCCGTGGAGGCGCGCTTCAGCACGACGAGCCGGACCCAGCCGAACCCGTGGTCGCTCCGCCCGGTCAGCCGGAGCTCGTCCGGAGTGCTCTCCGGGTCCGCCGTCCAGTAGTAATTGTCGAAGGTCAGCGACCAGCTCAGCCCGCCGGTCGTCGCCGCGTCGGAAGGCCAGAGCGTGCCGTTGCGGACCTCCGGGAGCGGCGCCGCGGGTCCCGGCGTCGGCTCCGCGATGGGTGCCTGCGCGGCGGGCGGTTCGAGCGGCGGCTGATCGGTGATCGCGCGGAAGCCCGGGGGCGGCACGGGTGGATCGGGCCGGCAGGCGCCGCCGGGCAGCGGGCACTCCGGGACATGCGGCTCGAGCGCGACCACCACGCCACCGGTCACGGCCAGCACGACGAGCAGCACGAGCGTGTACAGCAAAACGGGCCGGACGCCACGCAGGCGTGCCTGGGTCGGCCGCGCGGCCGCCCGCTGTCCACCCATCTCCTGTGCCAGCTGCTGCGTCATGGGGCAAGCGCCCCGGCATCGGCGCCTTGTCCGACCTGTCGATGGCCGCTTCCGACCCGCGGGAGCGCCCGGAGCGACACGCCGCACTCGGCGCAGAAGCTGGCCCACGGAGTGTCGCGCCCGCAGTTGGGGCACTGGATGTCGCTCGCCTCGATGAGCTCACGCGCCTCCTGGAGCAGGCCGAGGTGGACGACGAGCCGCAGCCAGACGAGCGCGATGGCCGCGAGCAGGGCTTCGGCGACCAAGCGGACGACGTCCTGGAGCAGCACCTGCGCGGCCGTCGCCGCGATCAGCAGCGCGGCAAGCGCGACGCACGCGACGATCGGGTTGCCAAGCAGCCCGAGGCGCGCACGGTCACGCGCCGGAGCGCGGTAGCGGCTCCAGAACGCGCCGGCCGTCGCGCCGACGCCGCCCGCGGCGATCAGCGGCAGGAAGACCCCATGGACCAGGATCCGCAGTACCCACGAGAACGTGTCACCACCGGGGTGCGGCCCAGCCTTGAGGAGGTCGGCGGCCTGCGCGACGGCCTGGGCGCCGGTGAACGTGGCGGCGGAGACCGCGCCGAACGTGGCGCCGTCCAGGACGTCGTTGAAGTTGCGGTACGGCAGCATCACCAGCGGGCCGGCGAGCATCAGCGCGCCGGCCACGATCGGTACCACGACCAGGCGGAGGGCCAGCGCGCTCGCGGATGCCTGCGCGGGGATGAAGCCGTCGCCGAACGCTGCGCTCAGCACGACGCCGAAGACGGCCCCGGCCACGAGCCCCCACGCGGCAGTCGCGAGCAGCACACGGACGGGCTCGTCCTCGAAGGCGTCAACGTCGTGCATGTAGATGATCACGAGCGAGGGCACCACGAACGCCGCCGCCACGAGCGCGACCGAGAAGAAGCCGAGTGCCGCCACGAGGACCGTGATCGCCGTTCCGACGAGCAGGCAGTTCCGGAAGGTGTCCATCTCCGAGCGCGGCAGGCGCGGCAGCAGCGTCGAGACGAC
>JAXDKU010000167.1:0-21821 GCA_034667005.1 Chloroflexota bacterium | reverse complement strand
CTGAGCTAACCGCCCGCGGCGGAATGGTAGTCGCAAGCCCGTCCCGAAAGCTGAATCAGAACGGCGGCCGTTGCCGGCCGCCGTGTCATCAGCGAATTGGTGCCCAGGCCGGGACTTGAACCCGGATGAGTTGCCTCATACGCCCCTCAAACGTACGCGTATACCAATTCCGCCACCTGGGCATCGTCGCCGCTTCCGGCCAATCGAGGGATGGTACCGAGGGAGGGACTTGAACCCACACGACCTTGCGGCCACTAGGTCCTGAACCTAGCGCGTCTGCCTATTCCGCCACCTCGGCAGGCGGCCAGCCGGTCGATTCGATCGTGCCGGCGTGAAGCGAGCGGTCATGCTAGCACAGCGTCCCGCCCCTCTCCCGGCCCGCGAAGGGTGGGCAACGCGGCGCCTTGGACGGATATCGATGGGGGCGGTCTTCGGCAGAATCCCGGCCCGGAATTGGGCCCCTGCGACGCACCGAGCGGGGCCACCACGCACGACTCGCGGAGCGGGACGACCCGACTCCGGTCGGCACGTGCGTTTGCGCCGGAGATTCACTGCCGAACGCCGCGTCCATCGATAAATGGCCCGGCGCGGGGGACCCGGAACGCGGGACCCGCGCGGGTGCCGGAGATTCACTGCCGAACGCCGCGTCTATCGATCAATGTCCCGGCGCGGGGAACCCGGAGGGCCGGAACCGGAGCGCGCCGCCGGTCGCGCCGTTGCCGCGGCGACTGCCCAGAAGGGGACGCTGCGTCGGGGGAACGCCGAGGAGGACCCCTCAGCTGCTCCGCAGGAAGGTGATCATCGAGATTGCCACGAAGATCAGGGTCAGCACGATGGTGAACTGAAAGAGGCGCTTCTCGACGCCGCGCCGGCTCCGGTAGACGGAGGAGTCGCCACCGAACGTGGCCCCGAGGCCGGCGCCGCGGGACTGGAGCAGGACGGCCGCGACCACCCCGATGCTGGCCAGGACCTGGGCAAAGCCGATGATGGGATCCACGAGTGTCTGGGAAGCCTCCGAGAGGGGGTGCAGCGGCGGCGAAGGATAGCACGAGGGCGGCTTTCGCCCCTCTGTGGATGGCCGACGGCCTGCCTTACCGGAGGATCAGCGACGTCCCCGTCATGCCCTCGGCGACGGGCTGCCCCATCAGCTCGAGGAGCGTCGGCGCCACGTCGGCGAGGACGCCGTCGCGAAGCCACATTCCCCGGACAGCGGAGCCTGCCAGCAGGACCGGCACGGGATTGAGCGAATGGGCAGTGACCGGCCGCCCGCCAGCGTCGCGCATGAGATCGGCGTTGCCGTGGTCCGCGGTGACGCACAGCAGCGCGCCGCCTTCGCCCGCCCGCGCTCGCGCCGCGTCCAGGTCCAGGATCGCGCGCGCCACCTGGTCGAGGCAGGCGTCCACCACCTCGCAGGCACGCACGGCCGCCTCCCACACACCGGTGTGCCCGACCATGTCCGGGTTGGCGTAGTTGGCGACGATGAAGTCGTAGCGGCCGGACTCGATGGCCCCCAGCAGGGCCTCGGTCACGCCGGCGGCGCTCATCTCGGGCTGGAGGTCGTAGGTCGCGACTCGCGGGCTCGGCACGAGCCGGCGTTCCTCCCCCGGCCACGGCGCTTCCACACCGCCGTTGAAGAAGTACGTCACGTGCGCGTACTTCTCCGTCTCCGCCACGTGGAACTGGCGCCAGCCGAGGGCCGCGACGATCTCGGCGAGGCTGGTCACGACGAGCGGCGGGAAGGCCACCTCGACCGGCAGCCCCTTCTCGTACTCGGTGAGCGTGACGACCGTGAGATCCCGGGGCCGAAGCCTCCGGTCGAACCCGGTGAACTCGTCGCCGTCAACGAGCGCGTGGACGAGCTGGCGGGCCCGATCCGCGCGGAAGTTGAAGTGCACGACCACATCGCCGTCGCGGATCCGTCCGTCGAAACCCTCGATCACGGTGGGCTCCACGAACTCGTCGTTCTCCCCGCGCGCGTAGGCCTCCAGCAGACCCTCCATCGCGCTCGGCGCCCGGCGGCCCGTCGCGTGGACGATCGCGTCGTACGCCAGCTTGACCCGTTCCCAGCGCCGGTCGCGGTCCATCGCGTAGTAGCGGCCGCCGACCGTCGCGATCCGGGCACCGGGGTGGGCGGCGCGGATCCGCCGCTCGAAGTCGGGCAGGAACGCCTCTGCGGAGCGCGGCGGTGTGTCCCGGCCGTCCAGGAGGGCGTGGACGAGGACCTCGCGGACGCCGTGGCGATGCGCGAGCTCCGCGATGGCCACCGCGTGCCGGTCATTGGCGTGGACGCCGCCCGGGCCGATCAGGCCGATCAGGTGGAGGCGACGACCGGCCTCGACGGCGCGCGACACGGCATGCAGCAGCGCCGGGTTCTGGAAGAACGAGCCGTCCTCGATGGCGGCATCGATGCGGGGCAGGTCCTGGACCACGGGCCGCCCGGCGCCCAGATTGAGATGGCCGACCTCGCTGTTGCCCATCTGGCCTTCCGGAAGCCCGACCGCCGGGCCGGAGGCATCGAGACGGCTGTGCGGCCAGTCGGCCAGCAGTTGGCGCCACGAGGGCATGCGTGCCGCTTCGATCGCGTCGGCCGAAGGGTCACGGCCAATGCCGAACCCGTCGATCACCACCAGCACGATGGGCCGAGGCCGGACCTCCCCGGTCAAGCCCTCGGTCCCGCGGCCGCGCGGCTCCGGGCCGAGGCCGTCACGGCCGCCCGCGCCACGATGCCGGCCATCTCATCGACCTTGAGGCTTGCCCCGCCGACGAGCGCGCCGTCGATGGACGGCTCGGCCAGGAACTCGCCGATGGCCGCGCTCGTGACGCTCCCCCCGTAGAGGACCGGAACGCTCTCGGCGTCCTGGATCCCGAGGTCCGCGCAGGCGCTGCGGATCGCATCGGCCATGGCGGCGGCATCCGTGCCGCGTGCCGTGCGGCCCGTCCCGATCGCCCAGACCGGCTCGTACGCGATGACGAGGTCCGCGGACACGCCGCCATCCCGGCTGGCGACGCCCAGCGCGCCCTCGAGCTGCCGCCGCACGGTTTCCTCGGCGCGGCCGGACTCTCGCTCGGCCAGCTGCTCCCCGACGCAGAGAATCGGCCGGAGACCGGCCTCGCGGCAACGGATGAGCTTGCGGCCGATCTGCTCGTCGGTCTCGCCCTGGTCCCGTCGCCGCTCGCTGTGGCCCACGATGCACCAGGTCGCCAGGCCCCCCAGCATCTGGCCCGAGATCTCGCCCGTATACGCACCGGCCGTCTCGTGATGCACGTTCTGCGCACCGACCGAGACGCCGGTCCCGGAGAGCGCGCGTCCGACGGCGTCGAGACAGACATACGGCGGGCAGATGACGCGCTCCACGCTCGGCTCGTCGGTCGCCTTGGCGATGGCGGCGGCGAGCGAACCGGCGTCCGCCGGCGTGCTGTTCATCTTCCAGTTTCCGGCAACGATCACGGGACGGGCAGGCACGCCGGGCAATCTAACGCATCGCCGAGCGAGCCCCGGCCGCGGCCGACTCCAACTGGCGGAACGCCCGCTGGATGCGGGCGCGGCTCAGGCCGAGCCGGTCGGCCATCTCGCTGAAGGTGGCCTCGGGCGCCTCGCGGCGGAGGCGGGCCACCGCTCGGGCGGTCGGCGGAAGCGCGTCCAGCGCACCGCTGCGCTCGACCACGTCGATCTGCTCGAGCTGCCGGCTGGCGCTGGCCACCGACCGGGTGAGATTGGCCCCCTCGGCGTTGAGGACGCGGTTCAGGTACCCGTGCAGCGAGCGCGTGACGAAGCGCGACTCGAGCTCGAGGGCGCTGCCGCCCGCGCCGACCAGCCGGAGGAATGCGACGACGCTGTCGGCCGACTTCCACGTGACGACGCCGCGTCCGCGGCGCACCCGCAGCGACGCCGGCAGCCCGATCTCTGTGAGCCGCTCCCCCAGGGCAGGCGCCTCGTCGAGGGGAACGACGAACTCGAGATGGGTGCGCCCGGCCGAGAGGCTGAGCGAGCCCGTCGCGAGGAAGATGCCGCGCAGGTACGAGCGGCGGCAGTGGTCGCGCGCCGTGGCCCACTCGAAGGCCGCGGCACCGGCGTCGGGAGGCCGGATCGCGAGCCTGGCGGCGAGCCGTGCGATGGACGGCGACCTGGCGCGACCGAGCGCCGCCTGGCCGAGCCCGGCACGCTCGGCGACGCGGCAGCACGAGCGTGCCGGCTCCACGGACGCGAGCTCCGCCCGGATGGCGGCAACGAGGTCGCGGTCCCTCCCCTCCTGCCCACCGACGGCCCGCCTTGGCGCGACTGCCGAGCGGAGGTCAGGCGCTCCGCGCAACCGCCGGCGTCCGGGCGCTGGCCCACTCGTCGTGCAGCGCGATGAGGGCGTGGGTCAGCTTGTGGGGGTCGTGACGGTGGGCGTTGTCCGTGTCGACGACATCCGTGATCACGAGCCTCGGCCGTTCCTGACCCGCGTCCAGGTCGATCCGCACGGGGCTCGCGGAATACCGGTTCGGCGTCCGTGCCCCGAGGTTGCTGTTCGCCAGCACCACGTCCACGATCGAGCCCACGTCGTGTGCGTTCAGCGCGGCGACATGCTCGGACAGCGTGTAGCCCTCCGTCTCGCCGGGCTGCGTCGCCACGTTGCAGACGAAGACGCGGCGCGCGGACGTGGTCTGGAGCGCCCCCGCGATGCCGGGCACCAGCAGGCTCGGCAGAAGGCTGGTGTACAGGCTGCCAGGGCCGAGCACCACGAGATCGGCCGCGGCGATGGCGGCGATGGCCTCCTCGCTCGCGAGCGCGTCGGTCGGCGTGACCCAGACGCGGCGGATCCCGCGGGAGCCCATGATCGTGGACTGGCCCTCGAGCCTGGTGCCGTCGGCAAGCTCCGCATGGAGCGTGAGCGGGCTCCGCGCCACCGGCACGACCTGCCCACGGACGGCGAGGACCCGGTTCGACTCCCGGACGCCCTCCTCGAAGTCGCCGGCAATGTCCGCCAGGGCGGCGATCAGCAGGTTGCCGAAGGCGTGGCCGCCGAGTCCCGGCGCGTTCACCTCGTCCTCGGGGAAGCGGTACTGGAGCAGCCTCGTCATGGCGGGCTCGGCGTCGGCGAGCGCCGCGATGCAGTTGCGGATGTCGCCCATGGGGGCGATGCCCAGCTCCTGGCGCAGCTTCCCCGACGACCCGCCGTCGTCCGCGACGGTGACCACGGCCGTGATGTTGCTGGTGACCTCCTTCAGGCCGCGCAGCAGCGTGGAGAGGCCCGTCCCGCCGCCGATCGCCACGACCCTCGGGCCCCGGGCCAGGGAGCGCTTCTGGTACACGAGCTCCACCAGCGGCTCCGTTCGGGCCGGGAACGGCTCCAGCAGCACGTTCATGAGCCGCCAGAGGCCGTAGAGGAAGATCGCCACGCCCGCGCCGAGGACGATGATCGGCCGAAGGGCGAGCGGGAGCGACTGGAGGCTGACGAGGTCGAACAGCTGGCCTGCCAGCGACCCTGCGGGCACGTCCCGGAACGCGAGGCGGATGGCCAGGGCGCCTGCCAGCGCCAGCAGCAGCTCGCCGATGAAGACAACGGCGAGCCAGCGCTTGATCCCGCTGCCAGGCCGCACCCATCGCCTGATGCGGGCGCCTCGCGTCTCGGGCTGGCGGCTCATCCCTGGGTGCTCGCGCAGATGCGGTCCCACGGCGGGCGCCGCAGCCGATCGTGCCTCACGAGCGCTGGAGCTCGCGGTGGAAGACGTTCACCGGCCCGGCGTTCTCATCTCGCAGGACCGTCGCCAGCGCTTCGGCGATCGCCACGGAGCGATGGAAGCCGCCGGTGCAGCCGATCGCGACCGTGAGCCGGTTCTTGCCTTCCGACTGGTACGCCGGCAGCGCGAAACCGAAGAACTCGTCGGCGAACGAGAGGAATCGCTGCGTGACCGGTTGTCCAAGCACGAACCGCTTCACCTCGTCGGTGAGCCCATTGAGCGCGCGCAGCTCCGGCACGTAAAAGGGATTCTCCATGAACCGCACGTCGAAGACGAGGTCGGCCTCCAACGGCACGCCGTACTTGTAGCCGAAGCTCATCACGTTGATGTAGACGCTGTCGGGCTCCCGATCGGTGCGCAGCGCCGACTGGATCCTCTCGCGAAGCTGGCGCCCGGACAGCTCGGTCGTGTCGATGATCACCTCGGCCTCGGCGCGGATGTCCTCGAGCATCTCCCGCTCCGCCTGGATGGAGACGGCGATTCCGGCACCGGTGTCGAGCGGATGCCGGTGACGCGTCTCACTGAATCGGCGGATCAGTGTCTCGTCGCTGGCCTCCAGGAAGAAGACCTGGGGCTCCAGGTCGCGGCCCTGGAGCGCGCCCATGGCCGCGCCGAGCGCCAGCGGGGCATTGCCCGTGCGGACGTCCAGGACCAGCGCCACGCGGCGATAGCGCTCGGGGTCGTTGGCGACGAGCTCCGCCAGGTCCCGCAGCAGGTCCGGCGGCACGTTGTCCACCACGGTGTAGCCGAGATCCTCGAAGAGCTTGCTCGCCGCGGTCTTGCCTGCCCCGGAGAGGCCCGTGACGATGACCACGTGTTGGGCGCCCGATGCCGCGGCCGGCGGGCCGTCAGCCGGCGCGGGACGCTGGGCGGGAGCCATCTGCTCGCGCTGGACCGACGCGGCGTCAGGGGAAGAGGGAGCCTGGGCGACCGCCATCTGCTCGGGCTGGACCGACGCGGCGTCAGGCGAAGCGGGAGCCTGGGCGGCCGCCAATTGCTCGATGGCGGCCCGCTCCTCGACAGCCGCCGCGTGCCCGGGGGCAGCCGGGCGGCGGTCAGGCAGATCGCTTTCGCGCTCGGCATCCCACGCGGCCTGCCGCTCGTGGTCGCGCTCCGAATCAGCCATCCGTGCCTCCAGGCTCGGCGTCGTCGGCGGGCGCCTCTGACGGCCGGCGGCCCAGGAAGAAGATCGTGAACTCATACAACGCGTACATGACCACGCTCATCACCGTCGGGCTGACGGGATCACCGCCGGGGGTCACAACGACCGCAAAGACCACGATACCGAGCAGCACGACCCGGCGGCTGGCCCGCAGGCGCTCGGGGCGCACGACGCCGAGCTTCGCCAGGAGGACCAGCACGATGGGGAACTCCATGACCGTCCCGAAGACCAGGAAGATCATGGTGACGAAGCCGAAGTACGCCTCGCCAGTCGGGAAGAGCTCCAGGCTGCCGGGGATCTGGAAGCCGGCCAGGAACGCGATCGCGTACGGCAGCGTGACGTAGGCGACCGCGAGGCCGAGCGCAAAGAACACGACGCTCAACGGGATCAACGGCAGGATCTGTCGCCGCTCGGCCGGCGTCAGCCCGGGCCCCACGAACGCCCAGAGCTGGTACATGATGACCGGCAGGCCGATCCCGATCCCGGTGATCAGGGCGATCTTGAGGTAGAGCAGGACGCCGGAGCCCAGGCTCAGCAGCACGACCTTCTGGCCGGGCAGCGGCTTGAGCAGCTCCACCACCACGTCGGGGGCCTTCCAGAACCCCACGATCCCGCCGATCACGATCACCACGACGCAGATGACGACCCGCCGCCGGAGCTCCGAGAGGTGCTCGACCAGGGTCATGACCGAGGGGTCGGGTGCCGGGGGCGGGGGTCTCTTGGCCGGCGCCGCCGGCCTCGCCGGCTGAGCGGGCAGGCGAGAGGCCGCTTCCAGTTCGTCGGTCACGGTCTGTCAGTCCGATCGGCGAGCCGGCGGCGGCTCCGGGCACCAGCCACCAGCTCCGGTCAGGCCTCGTCGACGGGATCGGCAGGGGTGCCTCGCGGAGAGACGTCTCGCGCGGAGAGAACCGCTTCCGGGTCGGGGTCCGAGGCAAGGACGTTCGGCGACGCCGCGCCGGAGAGCCGGTTCGGTCCGCTCTGCGGCCGGCCGCGCGCAGGGTCATCGTTGGCCGCATGTCCCGAGGCGACGCTCGCCGTCTCCTGGATGTCCGAGGTCGCCTTCCGGAACTCCTTGAGCGTTCGCCCAAACGCGGAGCCGATCTCCGGTAGCTTGCCGGGACCCACCACGACCAGCAGCACGATCAGGATGATGATGATTTCGGGGGCGCCGATGTTCGGCATCGAGATGTCTCCGCTTCCGCGTGAACGTGCGGCCATCCTAGCACCGGAGCTGGCGGCTCCAGCTCTGCGCCTCACGCGCCACGGCTTCCTCCGGATCGTTCGAATCGGCCGCGGCCCCCGCGATTCCACGCGACACGTTGACGAGCAGCCCCGCGCCGGCCCGCGCAGCCGCCGGTCCGTCCGAGGCGCGACCGTGCTGGAGCGCGGCCGCCATGTCGCCTCCCTGGCTGCCGACGCCGGGCACCAGGAACGGGAGGCCCGGGCTGATTTCCCGGATCGCCTCGAGCTCCGCGGGCGCGGTCGCACCGACCACCAGCCCGAGCGTGCCCGGGTGGCGCTCCCAGGCCGCGGCGAGGCGCGCCACACGTAGCGCGAGCCGCTCCGGGGGAGCGCCGCGTTCCGGGTCCGCCTCCACCTCCAGCTCCTGGAGCTGACCCGCTCCCGGGTTCGACGTCCGGCAGAGCAGGTAGACGAAGCGGTCGGCGCGGTCCAGCAGCGGCTCGATCGCGTCCGGCCCGAGGTACGGACTGACCGTCACGGCGTCGGCGCCCAACGCGTCGAACGCGGCGGCGGCGTACCGCTCGGAGGTGGAGCCGATGTCGCCGCGCTTCGCGTCAAGGATGAACGGCACGTCCGCGGGAACCTCAGCGCGCACCCGCTCCAGCGCGGCGATGCCGGCGCTGCCGAATGCCTCGAAGAATGCGGAATTGGCCTTCACCGCGGCCGCGAACGGCGCTGCTGCCCGCACCAGCAGGCGCGCGAAACGCTCGACACCGGGGAGTCCCGATGCGAATCCGGGCGGCAGTGTGCGGGGATCGGGATCGATGCCCACGCAGAGCACGGTTCCGGCCATGGCCGAGCGAGCCGCGAGGCGCTCCAGGTACGGCGCGCCCATCAGCCGGGACGGGTCAGGGAGCGGCGCTGGCCGCCGGTCCGGCGGGTGGCGACGTGATCTGGTCCGCTGGGATGAACCAGGCGGGCGACGAGGTGGCGTCGAGCGACCCGTCATCGGTCACGGGCTTGGTCTCCAGCAGCGTGATGCCGCCACCGCTCTGGCTGATCGTCATGATCTGGAGGTCCACGCCGAGGCCCTTCCGGTGCAGGAAGGCGATCTGGTCGCCATTTGGCGAGAACTCGGGCCGGAAGCTGTCGCCGTCGTTGGTGAGACGCGCGAGCTCCGAGCCGGACCGCGGGTCAAGCACCACGATGTCGCGCCCGCTGGACGTCGTCCGCTCCGCCGCGATCATCGTCCCGTCACGGGACCACGACGGGTTTGCGTAGCCCTTCCTGAGCAGGTTCAGGCTGCCGGTCGAGACCGTGAGGATCCCGATCCGTGGCGCGCCGTCGGTGCCGCCACGGCTGTTGTAGGTGAAGGCGATCTCCTTGCCGTCCGGGCTCCAGTCGGGGTCGTTGTGCCCGAGGTCGTTGTCGTACCGCACTTTCAGGTTCGTGAGCTTCGTGCCATCGGTGCTCATCGTCGAAAGCACGATCGGCTGGTAGCAGCTTTCGCAGCCGTTGACCGGCACGTAGCCGAGGTCGCTCACGAGCGCGAAGCGGTTGCCGTCCGGGCTGACGTCGGGCTGGTAGACGCCGGTGAACCAGGTCCCGCCGTTCTGGCTGAACTGGCCCTTGAAGACCTGCTTCCGGTTCGATCCGTCAGCGTTCATCGAGACGATGTTCGTGACGCGCAGGAAGTACTTGGCGGCATCGAACGGGGGGTCCTGGTTCGGCTTGTCGGTCGTCTGGATGGCGTAGATCGTCGATCCATCCGGCGACCACGCGGGCGAGCTGTCGGTCCCAGCTGTGGCGACCGACGTCAGATCGAGCCCGCTCGCCGCCCAGATGTTGCCCGTCCTCGAGAACAGGATGGTCCCGGTGATCGTCGGTCGCTGTTCCGGTGGCGGCGTGATCACGATCGTGGGGTTCGGGGTCACCCGCGGTGGCGCTGTGATGATCGGACCCGACTCTCCCGGGCGCTGCGTCGGGCCGGGCCCGGCGGCCGAGGCGGCCCCAAATACGGACATCACCCAGACGCTCACCACGGCGACCGCGATCAGGCCGACGACCGACACGACCGGCGCAATCGGCGTGCCCGCGCGGCTCGTGCGCTGGCGTTCGACCTTCGGCGACTTGGTCACCGCCTGGGCCGGCCGCTTTCCCGGGCTCATCCGGGCACGGGCAACGCCTGGGCTCGTTGCACGGTGATTGGCACGGATGCCGCTGAGGAAGGTCCGCTTGCTGTTGCCGCGAGGAGGCCGCGGAGCCAGCCGGCCGGGGCCACGTCGCGGACGTCCAGCTGGAGCGACTCATACCCGCCGAACGTGCGGCTCGAGAGACGCGCCACGAGGTCCACCTCCTGGCCGTCGGACAGGCACTCAACCAGGTCCGAACGGCCGAAGCAGATGGCGTCGAGCACTTCTCTTCCCCTGCGGAGCGTCAGTTGTGTGTGGCCTCCGGTTGCCGCGCGGGCTCGCGTGACGACGAACCCGGCCAGACCGACGAGGGGCGCCTCATCCGCGCCTTCGTCGAGCGGCGACAGCTCACGCAAGAGTACGTAATCCGCCGATTCCGCGCGCAGGACGAGATCGAGCCGCAGCGTCCGCGGGCGTCCCCGCGACGTGGCGAGGGCCGGTGTCGAGGCGGCAATCGCGACGATCCGGGCACGGAATTCCTCATACCGGTCGGAGGCGAGGTGGCAGCCGGCAGCGGCCGGATGGCCGCCGAACCGCTCGAACAGGTCGCCGCAGGCCGTGAATGCCGCGGCCAGGTCGAAGCCGGGAACGCTCCGCGCGGAACCCCGCCACGGCTCCACGGTCGTCGAGAAGACAACCGCCGGGATGCCGTGCTCCTCGGCGAGCCGGCCGGCGACGAGGCCGACGATGCCGACGGGCCAGGGGCCGGCAACGACCGTGATGGCGGCCGGCATCCGGTCGGCTGATCCGGCCGCGTCGGCCTCTCGTGCGCCCGTGAGCTCCATTTCGACCGCCGCCCGTGCCTCCGCCAGCGCCGAGGTGAGCAGCTCGCGGCGGGTGACGTTCGCCTGCTGGAGCTCCTGCGCCAGGAGATCGGCCTCGGCCGGATCCTCGGTCAGCAACAGCCGGGCAGCGGCGCCCGCCTCCCCGAGCCTGCCGACGGCGTTGATGCGGGGCGCGATCACGAACCCGATGGTCTCGGCGTCGACGCGGCGCTGATCCACGCCGGCGGCTCGGAGCAGCGCAGCCAGGCCCGGTCGCGGGTTCGTGGCCAGGCGGGCCACGCCGAGGCGGAGGATCGCCCGGTTCTCCCCGGCGATGGGGACCATGTCGGCGACGGACCCAACGGCGGCGAGATCGGCAAGGCCGAGCGCCCACTCGATGCCGTCCGGCTCGTCTGCCATCAGCGCGATGCCGAGCTTGAACGCGACCCCGGCACCGGACAGGCGCGGATCCGGATACACGCTCCCCGGCCGGTGTGGGTTGACGATCGCGTGGGCCGGCGGCAGGACGTCCGGCACCACGTGGTGGTCGGTCACCAGCACGTCGATGCCGAGCGCCACCGCGGCGGCGATCTCGTCCACGCTGGTCGTGCCGCAGTCCACCGTCACGATGAGCGTCCGGCCCTCCTCGCGGGCCCGCTCGACGGCCGGCAGCGAGAGGCCGTGCCCCTCGTCCATCCGGTTCGGGACATACGGCACCGTGTCGATCCCCAGGCGCCTGAGGCAGAGCGTCAGAATCGCGAGGCCGGTGAGGCCGTCGGCGTCGAAGTCCCCGAACACGAGCGCCCGCTCCCCTGCCGCGGCAGCGCGGCGGATGCGATCGCGGAAGCGCTCGGCGTCCGGCAGCAGCATGGAATCGTGGAGGGCGGTCCGCGGCGGGTCCACGTACGAGCGCAGCTCGTCGGACGTCAGCGCGCTGCGGCGCGAAAGGGCCTTGAGCAGGTGCCGGCCGATGCCGCGCTCCGCGGCCAGCGCGGTCACCTCCGGACCGAGCTCGAAAGGAGCGGGGATCAGCCAGTCATGACGCGGATGAAGGGTCGGCACGGCCTCAGAGTTTGAGCCCGGGCCATGCACGGCGGCTTACGTCGTCCGCGCGGCGGCGGGACGCACCGGCGTGCGCTCGCGCTTGCGGCGCTCGCTCCAGCGATGCCAGTCCACGAGCAGCGGAGCGGCATTGAAGATCGACGAGTAGGTCCCCGAGATGATCCCGATGAGCAGCGCGAGCACGAAGCCGTGGATGGCGGATCCGCCGAACAGGTAGAGCGCGGTCAGCGTCAGCACCACAGTCATCGAGGTGTTGATCGACCGGCCGACGGTCTGGAGAATGCTGTGGTTCACGATCGCCTCGAACGGCTCGCCCGCGTGGCGCACCCGGTTCTCGCGAATCCGGTCGAAGACGACGATCGTGTCGTGGACGGAGAAGCCGATCACGGTCAGCATCGCGGTCACGAACAGCGCATCGAGCTGGACCCCGAAGAACGTCCCGATGATGGCGAAGATGCCGACGACCACGATCACGTCGTGGATCAGGGCGCCGATGGCAGTCGCGCCCATGCGGAAGTCACCGAACCGGAACGTGATCCAGAGCATGATGCCGATCGCGCCGAAGAGGATCAGCAGGATGGCCTGCTGGACGAGCTCAGCGCTCACCACCGGGCCGACGTTCGTCTCGAGCAGCACCGCATCGATCGGCCCGAAGCGGGCCTCGAGGGCGGTCCGCAGCTCGCCGAGCTTGCCGCTGACTTGGGTCGCGGACGGTCCCGGTGACGCGCCCGGAGAGCCGACGACGCCGCCGGCGACGGCCGAGGCCGACGGGGCCGGCGATTCGGACGCCGACGCGGCGGGCGAACCGGACGCCGACGATGAGGCTGTTGGGGCTGGAGAAGCGGTCGGGCACGGGCTGGCGGTCGGAGCGATCGAACCCGACGGGCCGGCCGAAGCCGACGCACCGGGGGATGCCGACGGCTGAGGGGACGCGGGCGGGCTCGGGGCCGGCGAGGCGCTCGGGCTGCCGCCTGGCGATCCGCCGGCCGCGGGCGAGCCGCTGGCCGCGGGCGAGCCGCTCGTGGACGGCGAAGGTGCCGCCGAGGTCGTCGGGCTGGCCGCCGGCGAGCCGCTCGCGCCTGGCGAGCCACTGGGCGACGGGGTCGCGCAGGTCGGCACGGGCGGCCGCAGGCCGATGGGCTCGGTCTTGATCAGGATGAACTCGCGGCCGTCCGGCGCCTTCGTCACGGTCACCACCGAGTCCGACAGGCCCTGCTCGCGGAGCACCTCGAGGACGGCGTCCGGGTTCGGCGTGCCGTCCCGGAAGTGGATCTCCCACTCGGTCCCGCCGGTGTAGTCGATCGAGAACTGGAGCCCCATCCGGCTGCCCGGGATGAACGTGAGGGCGATGAAGATCAGGCCCGGGATCGTGACGGCAAGGCTCAGCAGGTAGAACCAGCGGCGCTTGCCGATGATGTCAAACACGAGCGGCGGCGTCCCTCGTGCGCGCGCGCGGGGTCGCTGCCAGGAACTCCTCCTCGTTCACGCCGTACAGGCTCGCCTTGCGGGCCCATGGCTGGCGCACGACCCACCGCATCATGATCCGGCTCAGGGTGATGGCCGTGAACATGGAGGTCAGCACGCCGAGGATCAGGACCAGCGCAAAGCCGCGGATCGTCGACGATCCGAAGTAATACAGGATCGTGGCGGTGATGAGGCTGGACACGTTGGAGTCGAGGATCGAGTTCCAGGCGCGGTTGAACCCCGCCTCGACGGCGGCGCTCAGGGTCTTGCCGGCGCGCAGCTCTTCCTTGGTGCGCTCGAAGATCAGGATGTTCGCGTCGACCGCCATGCCCACCGACAGCACGAACGCGGCGATTCCGGCGAGCGTCAGCGTCACCGGAATGGCGCGGAAGAGCCCGTACACCGCGAGCGAGTAGAACAGCAGCGCGAGGCAGGCCACGGCGCCCGGCAGCCGGTAGAAGACGAGCATGAAGACCATCACCAGGGCCACGCCGATGAAGCCGGCGAGGAGCGTCTGGAGCAGGAAGTTCTGACCCAGCGTTGGGCTGACCGTGAGGAACCCGACCTCCTTGATCTCGAGCGGCAGGGAGCCGAACTTCAGCACCGTGACGAGGTCGTTGACCTCCTTGGCGGTGAAGGACCCCGTGATCTGCGCGCGGCCGCCGAAGTGGCTGGCCTGGAGGACCGGCGCGGACTGGACGATGCCGTCGAGCACGATCGCGAAGCGCTGGTTGAGGTGGCTCGCGGCGTACTCGTCGAAGAGGCGCGAGCCCTCGTCCTTGAGCTCCAGGTCCACGGCCGGCAGCCCGGTCGTCCCCTCCTGGCCCGGCCGGGCGGCGGCGATCTGGTCGCCGCTGAACAGCGGGGTGGGGTCCATGTTCGCCGGCAGCTTCTGGCCCTGGATGACCTGAGCGTCGAATTCCTGCGGAACGCCGACGAAGTCCAGGCGGCCCGTGGTGCCCACCAGGTCGCGCACCTCCGTCTCGTTGACGGCGCCCGGCAGCTCCACGCTGATCCGGTTGCTGCCCTGCGTCGTCACAACGGGCTCGGTCACGCCCGTGGCGTTGACCCGGTTCTCGATGATCGTGCGCGTCTGCGCGAGGATCTCCGGGGTCACCGTCTGCGAATCGGTCGCCTGGATCTCGTACTCGCCCCGCAGGCCGCCAATGAGATCGAGCCCGAGCTTCGTCTGGAAGCTGGGCAGGATGGCCACCGCGAGGGCAGCAAGAAATGCGGCCACCACGAAATAGGGAAGGACCCGTTGCATCGGCGGGAATTGTATCCGACTGACCGCGCGAACCGGTCTACGCGTCGAGGTAGGTGCGTATCCGCTCTGCCAGGAGGCGGCTGATGCCCGGAACGGCACTGATCTCGTCCACCGTCGCGTTGCGCAACTGGCGCGCGGAGCCGAAGACCCGCAGCAGGGCGCGCTTGCGAGATGGTCCGATGCCGGGCATGTCGTCGAAGACGGAGCGCGTCTGTGCCTGGGCCCGCAGCTTGCGGTGGTAGGTGATGGCGAAGCGATGGGCCTCGTCGCGGAGGCGCTGCACGAGATAGAGCGCCTGCGACGTGGCCGGCAGCACGATCGGCTCCGACGTGCCCGGCAGGAACAGCTCCTCGCGTTCCTTGGCCAGGCCGACGAGCGGCATGTCGTGGAGCCCCATCGCGTCCATCACCGATCGAGCGGCGCTGACCTGGCCCTTGCCGCCGTCGATCACGACCAGGTCCGGCATCCGCCAGCGCAGCTCCTCGGCGCTCCCCTCCTCCGCGGACATGCTGCGCTGGAACCTGCGGCGCAGCACCTCCTGGTGGCTCGCGAAGTCGTTCGGTCCCTCGACCGACTTGATGCGGAACCGGCGGTACTCGCCGCTGCGAGGCCGGCCCTCCTCGAAGACGACCATGCTGCCCACCGTGTACGAGCCCTGGATGTTGCTGATGTCGTAACACTCGATTCGCAGTGGCGGGGCCGGCAGCCCGAGGGCCTCGGCCAGCTCCTCGAGCGCGGCCAGGGTCTTGCCCTCGTCGGCGAGCCAGCGCGCCTGCTCGCGGCCGAGCGTCTCACCCGCGTTGCGTGCCGCCAGGCTCATCAGCGCCCGGCCCTCGCCGCGCTGCGGCACCGTCAGCGCGACCCGGGTTCCGCGCCGGGCCTCCAGGAATGCGGTCAGCTCGTCGGCGTCGGGGAGCTGCTGCGGCACCAGGACGCGCGGCGGAATTGAGCCCGCTGTGGCGTAGTACTGCTTGATGAACGCGGACAGGGCCTCCTCGTCCGGCCCGTCGCCGAGGTTCTCCAGCACGAACACGTCGCGGCTGATCGTGGTCCCCTCGCGAATGGCGAACAGCTGCACGGCCGCCTCGTTGCCGCCGCGCGAGTAGCCCAGCACGTCCTCGTCCACGCGCTTGTGGGCGGCCATCTTCTGGCTCTCCATCGTCCGCTCGATCGCCCGGACCTTGTCGCGCAGCGCGGCCGCCCGCTCGAACTCCATGCGGTCGGAGGCCACCTCCATGTCCTTGCGCAGCGCCTTGGCGACCTGCTCCTTGCGGCCCTCGAGGAAGAGCTGCACCTGGTCGATATCGGCGCGGTAGTCCGCCTTTGAGATGGCCTCGATGCACGGGCCCTGGCAGCGCTTGATGTGATACAGCAGGCAGGGCCGGGGCAGGGCGCGCTGTCCCTCGCGGATGTCGATCGTGCAGGTCCGGAACGGGAACAGCCGGCGGATCAGGTTCATGGCCTCGTCGACGCTGCTGGCCGAGGCGTACGGCCCGAAATAGCGGCTCCCGTCCGCCGGCAGCTTGCGCGTCCGTTCGATGCGCGGGAAGTCGTCGCGCAACGTCACCTTGATGAAGGGGTAGCTCTTGTCGTCCTTGAGCCGGACGTTGAAGCGCGGCTGGTGCCGCTTGATCAGCGTCCCTTCGAGGAGGAGGGCCTCGCTGACGGTGTCGGTCAGCGTGTACTCCACGTCGGCGACCCGCTCGATGGCCTGCTCGATGCGCAGCGGCCCCTGCGATCCACCGCCGCGGCTCTTCTGCCAGTACTGCCGCACGCGGTTGCGCAGGCTCTGCGCCTTGCCCACGTAGAGGACGCGCCCGCGGCCGTCACGCATCAGGTAGACGCCGGGTCGGTCCGGAAGCTTGGCGAGGATCGCCTTGATCTGGGGGTTCGTGCCTGTGGCGGGGGTGGGGCTCACCGTTCGATGCTACCGCTCGCGAGCCCCGGCCCCTGCCACGTCGCCGAGATCAGCATGGCCACGCGTGCCGGCGACCCGGGTTGCCAGCGCGTGGGCGGCGCCCACCGTGCCCGCGTCGACGGTCGGCAATGTGAACGGCCCCGGGATCGCTCCGCGGAGCCGTTCGAATGCGTAGGCGGCCACCTCGGCCGGATGGGCGTCGGAGCCGCTACGCCCCGGGGATACGGATCAGCAGCAGCTGCCCGTCCTCGCGCTTGTAGGTGAAGTCGGGGATGCCGTCCGGGACGGCCGACGGACCGGTGTTGTCGGGGCCGTCCTTCTTGTTGATCCAGCGAGAGTGGGCCTGGACCGTGATCAGGAACGCTCCGTCGCCGTAGTAGCGCGACACGTCGATGATCCCGGACGCCTCCCAGGCACCCTGGTTGCCAGCCCCCGCGTTGTCCACGTCGCCAGTGGCCTCGTCGGTGGACTGGTCGACGCGGGCCACGACGGCCTTGGTCATGCCGGTGAAGTCGTAGCGCCAGACGCGCGCGGTGGTCGCGTTCGCGCTGGTGTCACCGGCCGCGAACTGGTTGCCGCTGCTGGGATCCTCGGTGACGAGGAGACCGGTCTCCGTCGTCTCGAGGTTGTCGGGCTGGTGGATGGCGGTCACATCCTTGAGCGCCAAGCCCTCGCCCTCGATGAGGATCGACAGGCTGGTCACGACCGTCGGGTCCGTGGGATCGAGGACCATCTTGAAGATGCGTCCGTTCGTCGATGCGTACGGGTTGGCGCCCGCGCTGGACGCCGCCCGGCCGGAGTCGGCGAAGTAGACGATATTCGGGTCGTTGCGGTCGTAGGCGATGTCCTCGATGCGCAGGAACTGGAAGACACCCTTGGTGTCGGAGTCGGACTCGAGCGCGCTCTGCGTGCCCTTGGCGGCCGTTGGATCCATGGCCGTGAAGTGGCCCGTGATCGAGGTCGTGTCGCCCTGGGTGAAGTCGTAGTAGTCGTTGTAGCCGGCCGTATCGGAGACGAAGCCGTAGAGGGCGCCGTTGTCGTTCCACAGCTGCTTCCGAGACGCCGCCTGGTAGAGATACAGCTGCGACTGCGCGGGGTCGGTCGTGAACGTGTCGTCGCCGGTCAGCAGAACCGGGTGGCCGTAGCCGGGGATGGCCACGCCGTTCTCATGGTTCAGGCGGCCCATCCCGTAGATGGTCCTGTGCTGGCCGGTCTTCGGGTCGAAGGCCACCATCACGCCCGCCTGCTCGGCAGGAGGCTCCGTCGTGGGAGCGGGCCAGGCCTGGCCCGACCGATAGACGAAGTCGGTGGCCTCCTCGCTGGTGAAGAGGATCGGACGGTCGAAGCCGTGCTGCGCTCGCGCCAGGAAGTTCGAGCAGAAGCGCTGGTAGTTGTCCGAGCTCTTGATGACCTTGCTGCCCGTCAGGACGCTGAGGCCGCTGCTCGAGAGCACGAGCTGGCTGACCATCGCGTTCTTGTAGTCGTTCTGGGAGTTCGCCTCGGTCGCGGTGCCGGTGCCCGCGTACGGGAACGGCACGGTCGAGGTCTCGTGGTTGACGTAGGCGACGACCCGGCCGTTCCAACCCTTCTTGACGCTGATCCCGTCGGGGATCGACTCGAAGCGGTAGCCGCCGAGCATCTCGCCGACCGAGATCAATGGCGTCACCGAGGAGCCGGGGGCGACGGCCGTCAGCATGGACGGCCTCGAAGTCACGAACGACGGCTGAACGCCCTTCGCAGCGGCTGGCGCCGCAGTGCCGGCAACCGCGGCAGTGGCCACCAGAAGTGCGGCAATTCGGGCACGCCGGCTCGCCGAGCTACGGGCGCGTGGTGCGCGTGGATCCATCCGATCCTCCCGTCGGGTGTCACCACCAGTGACATGGACGGACACGGGATGCGGCTCGCCAGGTTGGGCTGGGCGCGTGGCATGTCCGCGCCCCGAGGATAGCCCCGTCGGCCGTCCGACTCGCCTTACAGGTGTCTCGCAGCCGAGCCCCGACGCGGCGCATGGCTCCGAAAGGTGAGACGGAGATGAGGCCGCGATAAGCGTCCGCCAAGTGGATCCCGGCAGGATTCCGGCATGACCCGACCGACCACGGGTGCGCTGCCCGCTCCCGTTGCCGAACGGCTGGAGCGGCTTGCACCCGACCAGCGCGCGGCTGCCACCTCTCCACCCGGCCCGATCCTGTGCGTCGCCCCGGCAGGATCCGGCAAGACCACGACGCTGGTGGCGAGGATCGCGTGGCGGATCGCCACGGGCACCGATCCCGCGCGCATCTGCGCGCTGACGTTCAACAAGCGGGCGGCGGAGGAGCTGGACGCGCGCCTCGGAGAGGCCCTGGCGCCGCTCGGCATCGAAGGCGGCACGGTCCGGGTCCGGACGTTCCACGCGCTCGGCCGCGAGATCCTGGCGGACGCCGGCGTGGACGTGTCGCGGCTCATGGATCGCGCCGCGCTGCTGGCCGAGCTGTACGGCCATCCCCTCCCCCCAGCCCTGCTCCGGAGGCTGGACGACGCGTTCTCGCGGTTCACCCTCGACCCCGGTGCCGCCCCGCCGCCGGACAGCACGGAGGCCGACGCACAGGTCCGCTCGGCCTACGCGCGCTATCGCGCCGCACTCCGAGAGCGGACGGCGCTCGACTTCGACGACCTCGTGGCCCGGGCCCTCGCGCTGCTGCGCGAGGATCCAGCCCTGCGGTCTCGCTGGCGCGACCGCTGCTCCACGCTCATGGTGGACGAGGCGCAGGACCTCGACCGGAGCCAACTGGACCTGGCGCTCATCCTCTGCGAGCCGGCACGCGACGTGTTCCTCGTCGGGGACGACGATCAGACCATCTACGCCTGGCGCCTCGCGGACGTTCGACGCATCCTCGGCCTCGCCTCGGCGCTGCCCGGGCTCCGCAGGGTCGATCTCGAGACGAACTACCGCTGCCCGGCGGAGGTGGTCGCGCGAGCCGTCCGGCTGATCGAGCACGGCCAGGAGCGGTTCGCGAAGCGGATTCGCGCCGGACCGAAGGCCGCCGGGCGCCTGGTCCTCGCCGCCGATCCCGGCGATGCGCTGGCGCGCGCACGGCGGCTGCTCTCGGCCTGGTACGGACGCGACGAGGGCGGACACGCGGTCCTGGCGCGGACGAACGCGGAGCTTGCGCCGTACGCGGCGGTGGCATTGGAACAGGGCATCGCGTTCGCGGCGGCGCAGACGGGGCTCCTCCTGGACAGCCCGTCACTGCCTGCGGTCATGCGCCGCCTCAGGGACCTGGGCGCGGACCGGGTGATGCAGCTGGACGAGCTCGATCGGGCGCTCGGCACCGACGGCGGGCTTGCGGAGTCGCTGCGCCGAACCGTGCTCGGCTGGGCGGCGCCGCACGGCACCTACGGAGCGCTGGCCGCCGCGATCGAGCAGAGCGTCGAGCGGCTGCGCGAGCTCCACCGGCCGGATGCCGCCCTCGTGCTCGCCACGATGCACACCACAAAGGGCCTCGAGTTCGACCATGTGGCGGTGGTGGGCCTGGACGAAGGCGCGTTTCCGAGCGAACGGAGCCTCACGGAATCGGCAGACCCTGGGCGAGCCCTGGAGGAGGAACGGAGGCTTGCCTACGTGGCGTGGACGCGCGCCCGCCGCTCGCTGCTGCTGCTGTTCGACCCGGCGGTGCCGTCGATCTTCCTGCGCGAGGCGTTCGACGACGCGGAGCTGGCCGCGTGAGCGGACGGCCGGTACGAGCCTGGCCCATGGGCCCGGGATCGGCGATCCGGGATCGGCAGGCCTCGACGGGCTACGGCTCGATGGGCTCGTCCGGGACCGGCGGTCCGGCGTGGCCGCGCCGCCGCCCGAGCCGCGCGTCGATGCGGTCCCGGTTGCCGCGATACGCGCCGACGATCGCCGGCAGCAGCGAGATGGCCACGATCAGGATCACGATGGGAAGGAGGTATCGGTCGATGTCCGGGATCTGCTTCCCGAGCAGGTAGCCGGCAACCGGGACGCCGGCACCCCACAGGATTCCACCGACGACCGTGTAGCCGATGAACGGCGCCATGGCCATCGAGCTGGCACCGGCAACGATCGGGGCGAAGGTCCGGATGAACGGCAGGAAGCGGGCGAAGATGATCGTCTTGCCGCCGTGCTTCTCATAGAAGCGCTCCGCCGCGACGAGGTGCTCGCGCTTGAAGAACCGCGAGTCCGGACGTGCGTAGAGGCGCCGTCCGACCTTGCGCCCGAAGGCGAAGCCGGTGAGGTTGCCCAGGATTGCGGCCGTGATGCAGATCCCGATCACGATCGGCAGCTCCAGCCGCGGCTCGTCCTGGAGCGCAGCGAAAAGGCCCGCGGCGAACAGGAGGCTGTCGCCCGGCAGGAAGAACCCCACGAAGAGCCCGGTCTCCGCGAAGACGACCGCGAAGAGGCCCAGGTAGGCCCACGGCCCGAAGGCCTGGATCAGCGCATGCGGGTCGGTGATGAGATGGAAGAGGTTCGCCAGCAGATCCACCGCGGGAGTCTATCCGAGCACCCCGGGCGCACGGGTGCTACGCGGTGGAACCAAGGCGCCGCGCCGCTGGACGGCAGGATCCTGCCGCCGCACGGCGCTCGGTGGCGCCCCGCGGCGCCCGTCAGCGACCCTCCGCGACCACCTCCCAGATGAACTCGGTCGACTCGGTCGCGCCTGTGTGCTCGATGTTGAGCAGGTAGGTGCCGGCCGCGAGGTTGAGCCCAGCGATCGCGGCCACGCCGTTGACCGTCTTGGCCGCTTCGACGACCACCTCCCCCGTCGCCTCGGCGAGCCAGACATTGGCCTCGTCGCCCACCTCGACGACGAACTCCACGGCCGGTGACGCCGTCTCGAGCACCACGGACACGGTGTCCAGGGTGACGCCCGCGACGTCACGCTTCACCAGCATGGAGACGTCCTGCGTCCCGCCGGCCGGCGGCGTGGCGATCGATCCCGACAGGATCGTGAAGCCGTCGACGTAGGCCATGTCGCGTCCGGTCCTGGTGGACTTCGGAGCCGTGACCGTGAGGACGTGCTCGCCCCAGGCCGAGGCCTCCATGCGGAGGGTCTGGCCGAAGGTCAGGTCCTTCCGCCCGGTCCGGTCG